>CAZLPP010000005.1:7756-52149 GCA_964561465.1 uncultured Dehalococcoidales bacterium | reverse complement strand
GTGCACGCAGTGCGTCGGCCCCGGGCAGGGCATGACCACCATCTTCGAAAACCCGGACGCTCCGAAATAGTGCAGCCTCAACTCGTGAAGAGGGCGCTTTTCGCGCCCTCTTCACAGAATCCGCAAACAGCCAGCGTAATGCGTGTTTGGCGGTTTCTTGAATAGCAGGGGTTGTGTGGATTCTGGAGGCGACGAGCGGATTCGAACCGCTGAATAGGGGTTTTGCAGACCCCCGCCTTAACCTCTTGGCTACACCGCCGTCAACAACGAGAGAGGAGTGGTGGAGCGGAAGACGGGATTCGAACCCGCGACCTCCTCCTTGGCAAGGAGGCGTTCTACCACTGAACTACTTCCGCGCGCCGACAATTGTACTGACTTCCCGCGCGGCCTTCAAGGCTCACGGAGTGCCGAGGGGGAGACTTGAACTCCCACGGGCTTTCGCCCACCACCCCCTCAAGATGGCGTGTCTACCGTTTCCACCACCTCGGCATGGCAGGGGCGGAAGGATTCGAACCCACGACCGGCGGTTTTGGAGACCGCTGCTCTACCAGACTGAGCTACGCCCCTGTGTCACCCAAACAACTCTTCTGGTACCCCTGGGGCGATTCGAACGCCCGACACGCGGTTTAGGAAACCGCTGCTCTATCCTACTGAGCTACAGGGGCAGGAGTGGAGACAGGGGGACTCGAACCCCCAACCTCCGCGATGCGAACGCGGCGCTCTCCCTGCTGAGCTATGTCCCCAACGCGGGCATTGTAGCAGGCTCGCGGACGAACGGCAAGACAAAGAGGAAGGACCCGGCGCGTCAAACACCGCCGTCACGCGGTGGCCGGCTACGGACCCCACTGCTCGTACAGAATAACCTCGCGACGGCAACGCGGGCACAGGAAGCTCACGTTGTCCCCACGGTCGAGCGGCCGCCCCTCGGCCCGGGCGACGTCGTCGGCCAGGCCCAGATCCCGGCTGAGCATCAGAGTCAGGCCCATGTTGCCGAAGGCCTTGGGGCCCAACTTGGCCGCGACCCACCGGATCTGATCGACTGTGGCGATGACCTCGCCGCATTCCCGGCAGATGACCAACTCCTTCTCGACGGTCGAGACGGACTGCGACCGGTCATACGTGCCGGTTACGAAGTCGTTCGTCAGCTTGATGCCCTCAGAGGTCGTGCAGTGCCGCTGGCACTGCCCGCAGTAGATGCAGTGGTCCTGATGCACGGTGAGCTTGCGTCGCCCCGCGCCGTTCGAGACCGAGTCCACCACGTCGATGGCCCGCGCCGGGCAGACCTGAGCGCACGCGCCGCAGGCGATGCACTTGTCCTCGAAGAACTTCGGCTTGCCGCGGAAGCGCTCCGGGGGAACAATCGGCTCGTAGGGGAAGCGCACCGTGTACGGTCGACTGAAGAGCGACCGCAGCGCCTCACCGACTTCGCGGACTTTCGGTGTCCTCATACTCTAGGCTCCAAGCATCATGGCCTGCACGGCAGGCTCAAGCAGCGTATCGATGAACCACGGGAACGCGAGACCCAGCACGATACACGCAAGGGCAAGGACGACCATGGGGGCGTACATGCTCACCGGGCTCTCTCTCACCTCGCTCAGGGTCGTGGGCAAGGCCCCGAAGAAGACGCCCCGCTCGTACTTCAGGAAGTACCCGATGGTCACGACCGCGCCAAGGGCAGCAACCACCGCCGCCCCGACAAACCCGGCCTTCACCGCGGCCACGATAATGATGAGCTTGCTCCAGAAGCCGTTGAAGGGCGGGCAGCCGCTCACGGAGAAGAAGCCGATGGCCGATGTCACGCCGGTCACCGGCATGCGGGAGTTCAAACCACCGAGCTGCGCAATCTCCCTCGTGCCGGCCTGCCGCTCGACGGAGCCGGCGCCGAAGAAGAAGAGCTCCTTGAACAGCGCGTGATTGACCAGGTGGAAGAGCGCGCCGACGAGCGCCAGCGGCGTCCCGACGGCCAGCCCGAGCAGCACGTAGCCCATCTGACTGATAGTGCAGTAGGCCAGCAAGCGCTTCATGTCTCCCTGCATCAGGGCGAGCAGAGCACCTGCCAGTATGGAGAGCCCTCCCGCAACCAGGAGCACCGTGGAGAAGGCGCCACCGGGCACGAAGGCAACGAACAGGAGCCGCATCAGCCCGTAGAGGCCAACTATCTTGATGAACACACCCGACAGCAACGCGGACACAGGTGAAGGCGCCGTTGAGTGAGCGTCAGGCAGCCATGCATGGAACGGAACGAATGCCGCCTTCAGCGCCAGGCCGGCAAGCAGCAGAGCGGCTGGCAGCGCGATGCCATCGGCTGCCGACAGCTCGCCGAATGCGAGCGTCCCGGTGCGGCCGTACATCAGGCCCATGCCCGCGATGAGGCAGAGGGTGCCGACGGTGCCGAGCACCTGGTACTTGAACGAGGCCTCGAGGTAGTCCCTGCCGAGACCGTACGCCACGAGCGCGTAGCAGGCGAGGGCCGCCACCTCGATGCCGACGTACATGTTGACGATGTCGGCGCCAAGCACGACGATGTTCATGCCGGTGACCATGAGCATCAGCAGCACGTAGTACTTCGCCTTGGAGCTGTAGGACCGCATGTAGGAGACGGAGTAGACCGACGCCGCGAGGCTGCCGACGGCCACGACGAGCAGCATGAGCAGGCTCAGGGCATCCGCACTCAGGCTGATGCCAAGAGGCGAGGCGCCACCGAGGTTCCAGGACAACTTCGTCCCCGCAGCCAGAGGTCCGGCCACGGAAAGGGCGAGACCCAGGGTGACAGCCGTTCCAACGTTGCACACAACGTCAACCGCACGCTCTGAGCTTCTCGCGAGCAGAGCAACAACAGCCGCAGTCACCAAGGGCACAAGAACAAGAGCCGGAAGCACAGCGCTCATCCCTTGAGTCTCCTCATCTCCCGGACATCGATGGTCTGGTGTTTCTCATGGAGCCGCACCGCCGTGACCGTCATCAGGGCGACCACAGCCGTGCCTCCCACGATGGCAATAAGCGCAATGCCCTGGGACACATGCGCTACGCCGGACTTCAGGACGCCGGCGTCAATCACCATTGCAGCCACACCCAGGGCCAGGAACTCGATGCCCATGACGACTTTCAGGAGGTTCCTCTTGAGGACAACGCCGTACAGGCCGGCAAGAATGAGCACGCACGAAGCGACGGTGAGAGCGCTCATTCGTCCCTCCTTCCCGTCTTGCGGAGCATGGCCCAGACGGCGGCAAGCGCCGCAGCCACGACCAGCAACTCGCGGAGGAGTCCCACCTGGCTGCCAGCCGATTCGCCTTCAGCCAGCGGCGCCCCGGGAGCCATCCGTCCCAGCACCACAAACAGAACCACAGCCAGGACCACCAGAGCCACCGCTGCCAGCACACCCGCGGTGCTGCGGTCGAAGCCGCTCACCTCATCACGTCCACCGATCCGGGCGAAGGCGTTCCGCCAGAGAGGTAGCAGCACGGCCGCCGCAACCAGGGCGCCGACGCCTACCTCAACCGCCCCCGCAAGGAACATCCCGACGGCGAAGAGAACCAGCGCAGCGCCGGCAGCGTAGAGCGACTTCTTCAGCTCTCGCATCTCGAGAGCAGCGACTCCCGCCACAGCGGCGAGGACCAGAAGAACAGCCACAGGACTATCCATAATCTCTTCCTACATCACGAGGGCCGCCACCACGAGCAGCACCGCCAGCCCCCAGAGAATCCACGACACGTAGGTCGGGAGGCTGCCTGTTTGCAGCGAACTCAACCAGCGGCCGAGCGGCGGCGCCATGCGGCTCACATGCTCGATGTCGAATGCCCCGGCCTCTCCCCTGTCATACAGTGCGCTCAAGCCGGGCAATCTCCGAATCGTGTCGTAGAACTCAGTGCCGAGCACTCGAGTATCAGGCTGCTCGCGATAGCGGGCATACGGCGTGTTCAGCGAATCGCTGCTGCCCTCTCCGGAGCTCTCGCCGCCGAGATAGGCGGGCAGCACCCGCTTCGAGCCGGTGCGGGAAAGCAGATAGAGCCCGTATCCGAGGAGCAAGGCAAGCAACAGCAACCCCGTGCCGAGCGTCGGGCTCCACAGACCAGCGAGGGAGATGGCCGCCGGAAATGCCGGGAACTGCATGCCGACAGCCGGACCGATGAAGCGAAGCAGCGGCACCTGCGCGGCGATGCCGAACACGACACAGAGTGTCGCCAGCACCGCGGGCCCAAAGCGCATCGACGCGCCAACTTCGGTCACGGCGTTGAGTTCGCGGGGCCGCTCGCCCAGGAACACGGCGTGAGCAACCTTCACGAACGATGCCAGCGTCAGGGCGCTTCCGAACATGGCGGCGACCAGGAATATCCAGTACCGGTCGATGCCGGCCTCAACCAGGCCCTGGTACACCATCCACTTCGACACGAATCCGTTCAGCGGAGGGATGCCGGAGATGGCTGCAGCCGCGATGCCGAAGAACGCGAAGGTGAGCGGCATGGCGCGACCGAGACCACCAAGGCGCGCGAGGTCCATCGTGCCGGTACGCTTCTCCACCGCGCCGGCGGAGAAGAACAGGCACGTCTTGTAGATGGCATTGTTCAGCATGTGGAAGAGGCCGCCGGCAATACCGATCGGCGTACCGGTTCCGATGCCCAGCACCATGTACCCGACCTGAGAGACCGCGTGGAAGGAGAGCAACTTGCGGAGGTCGTGCTGGACCATCGCCATGACCACGGCGGCAACGAGAGTCACAGCGCCGATGATCATGAGGAGCAGGTTCAGCGCCACGGTCATCTCGAACACGTCGAGTGCAAGGCGCGCCAGCAGGTAAACGCCGAGCAGCTTGTCGAGTGAGGCGGGCAGCAACGCCATGACCGATGTAGGCGCGGCCTCAGCCATCTCCGGTATCCAGCTGTGCATCGGCATCGCGCCGCCCTTGGACATGGCTCCAACGAGAACCAGCACGAACGCCGCAATAGACATGGCGCCGCGCGCCGGCAGCGACGTGCCGCTGATGCTCAGGCTCCCGGCCTGGGCAAAGATGAGGCCGACACCCAGGATGAGCGCGAGGTCGCCGGCGCCCAGGATGAGCATGCTCTTCCCGGCGGAGCGCATCACCTTCGCAGGCGCGGCATCAGCCGCGCCGATGGTGGTAAGCAGGAACAGCGTCACGAGGACCAGTCCCCAGAAGCCGATGAAGCCGAGCCAGTTGTCGGCCAGCAGTGCACCATTGGCGGCGCCCACGGTAATCAACACATAGGGGTAGTACTCACGCTGCCGCGGCCGGCCCTCCATATAGCCAAACGAGAAGACCGTCACCAGCAGGCCGATGAGCGCCGCGAACAGGACCATGAACCGGTTGAGCTCATCGATGCGGAGGTCCACCAGGTATCCCTGCACGAACCCCAGCGGCACGGCCTGAAAGGCTCCACCGGGGCCCGTTAGCGCCATGATGCTCAGAACGAACGTGGCGGACGCGACCACGGCGCTGAAACCCTGACGCAGCTTGTCCGCGGTGGGCGGAAGCAAGAACGCGACTGCCCCGGCTATCAACGGCAGGAAGACAACCCACGGAAGCACGCTCATAGCTCCAGCAAGCTCCTCAGGCGGTGATCAGCATTCCCGTCCAGTTCTCTCGTACGCTGCCACGACATCTCGAGGAGACTCTTCTCATCGAGCATCCGAATACTGCTCCCCTCCTCGAGACGCACTGCTCTGTTCGTGCAGCAGTAGCAGGGGTCGATGGACGCGAGGACAATCATTATGTCCGCTACGCGCTCGCCAATGAACCGAGAGCGGAACGACGGCAGATTGGCGTACGTAGGGGCGCGTACCTTGAGGCGGTACGGAATGTTCGTGCCATTGGAGCGGATGTAGTGGAAGCACTCCCCGCGAGGGGCTTCTTCCACTCCAATCCCTTCACCTACAGGCACCTCGGGTATCTCTGTGACAATGGGGCCTTCAGGGATCCGGTCAACACACTGCCGGATGATCTTCACCGCTTCCAACATCTCCAGCAGCCGAACGACAGCCATGGCCAGCACATCGCCATCGGTCTGCGTGATGACCTTCCACTCGACGAAGGGATACGCCGCGTAGGGGTAGTCCCTGCGGATATCGATGTCGACGCCTGCGCTACGGGCGACCGGGCCCACCGTGCAGCGCTTCATGGCGTCCTCGCGGCTCAATTTGCCGACCCCTTTGAGCCTGGCCAGAATCACCGGGTCGTCGAGCACTGCTCCGATGAACATGTTCAACTTCGGCTCAAGGGTATCGAGCGCCGAGAGTATGCCCGGGTATTCGGACGGCAGGATGTCCTGTCGGACGCCGCCCGGCTTCATCATGGCGTACGACTGCCGGTTGCCGGAGATGCGCTCAAACAGATCGCACACCAGCTCGCGATACTTCCAGGCCCACATCCAGATGGTGTGATAGCCGATGTAGTGACCGGCAAGGCCCAGCCACAGGAGATGACTGTGTATCCTCTCCAGCTCCGCGACGATGGAACGTATGTACTTGGCGCGGGGTGGAATCTCCACGCCGGCCAGATCCTCCACTGCGTTGCAGAACGCCAGTGGATGAGAGGTTGAGCAGATGCCGCAGATGCGTTCGACCAGGAACGTGACCTGGTCGTACGTCTTACTCTCCGCTATCTTCTCGATACCGCGGTGCATGAAGCTGGTGCGCCAGTCGATATCGACAACCCGCTCGCCTTCAACGACAACACGGAACAGCTCGGGCTCTTCGATGAGCGGGTGGTAGGGTCCGACGGGGATGGTAGTCTTCATTTGGTCCCCTTGCGCCGCATCTGCTCCCGCACCTGCTGGAGTTCTTCCTCGGTTCGATACGGGTACTGGCCCCGGTATTCCTTCCGGTATGGATACACGCAGTCGGGCCAGTCGTCAGCGAGCAGGAACCGCACGGGATTGGGATGGCCGATGAACGTGACGCCGAACAGATCCCTGATCTCCCTTTCGATGTACTCGGCTCCGTCGATGACGGGGGTTATCGAGTCTATCTGCGGTTCAGGCATCGGCACAAGCGCCCGGAGCGTGACGAGCCGACTCAACCGGTCAAAGGAGAAGTGATACAGGATCTCCATTCCGGACCGTGTTTCCAACGCCGTCAGGATGATAAGCCGCGCGCCGAGTTCGTTGAACATAAACGCCGCCGCATCCTTCACCACCGAAGTATGGATGCCAACGTAGGTTCGAGCGGCAGACCGCTCGAACACATCGATGACACCGCCACCGAGGTGCGCCTGCAGCGCCTCAACAGGATCAACATTCATCACCGTATCTTTCACAGCTTCGCCAGGCATTTCACCACTCCATCGATAATGGCCTCAGGTTTCGGAGGGCAGCCCGGCACATAGACATCCACCGGGATTATCTTGTCAAGCGGCCCGACCACATGGTAACTCCCGTCGAAGATGCCCGTGCTGCACGCGCACGCCCCTATCGCCACCACCAGACAGGGCCTTGCCGTCTGCTCATATACCCGCAGCACGCGGGGTAGAGTCTGCATGGTGACGACGCCAGTGACGAGCAACACGTCGGCGTGCCGTGGGGAGCCGACGAGCGTGATGCCGAAGCGCTCAACGTCATACTTCGGGGTCAGGACATCGAGAATCTCGATATCGCAGTTGTTGCACGAGCCGGCGTTGAGATGGAACGCCCATGGAGACTTCTTCAGTCCCCACCGTGCCAGTTTCCCCGGTTGTTTTCCGTAAATGTCCATGTTTCTACAAGCCTACCGTAGCTAGAACAATCCCTACGAGGGAGAGTATCAGCACGGGTCCCCAGAAGAACCGCAACGCCTGGTCGATACGCAGCCGGGGATTGGTGTTCTTTATCAACACGAGCACCACCAGTATGAGCGCGTACCACAGGACGGCCCACGGCGTCCACGCAGATGAAAGGAAGAGCGTGATGACCAGGACCGGGAGGATGCAGGACAGCATCGCCTTCGTCAGCTTGAAAGCGGCGAAAGGTGGCCCCGAGTATTCCGTGTACGGTCCCGCGATGAGTTCACACTCAGCTTCAGCAATGTCGAAAGGTCCGATGCCGAGCTTCGCCGGGACATACACCAGTGAGACAACAAACGCGATGATGCAGGACAAGCCCTGCGCTATCATCGGACTGCCGGATTGCTGGTAAGCCACCATGTCTCCGAGGGACAGGATGCCGCCGTTCTTGATGACGAGCGTGAAGACGGCGATCAGGAATGAGACCTCGTAGGCAAGCATGAGCTTCATCTCGCGGCTCGCGCCGAGGGCGGCGTAGGGGTTGCGCGAGGCAGAACCGCCGACAATCATGGCCACGGACGGAATATAGAGCAGATACAGGACCGCGATGAGGTCGCCCACGAAGCCCGTACCGGGCTGTATGCTCGCCCGCCAAAGGATGGTCGCGACGACCACGACCGCCGCAAAGCCGATGAACGGAGCACTGAGGAACGTGAACCGGGGGCTCCCCTCCACCACGACCGTCTCCTTGTTCATCAGCTTGACGACGTCCGCGATAGGTTGATACCAGGGCGGGCCAACCCTCCACTGGAGCCGGGCGCTCAGCTTGCGGTCGAGCCACGAAGAGAACAGACCTAGGGCTGCCGTGAACAGGAATCCCGGAAACACAACGACGGCTATCACCAACATCAGCCAGCTCATATCGTTTGGCACCTATACCCGCCTGAAGAAAGGATGACGACCGGTCATGCTCGAGCCGATCATGACGCTCTTCACGGCGATCTCGTCATCCTCTTCAAATGTCAGCGCCCCCGTCGGACACGCCATCACACACGCCGGCTGCTTGCCTTCCTCCGCCCTTGCAGCACAGAGGTCACACTTCGAGATGATGTAGGACCGCACCTGCGGCTCGATGACGCCGAAGGGGCACGCGACAGCGCACGAGCCACAGCCCGTGCACAGCATGTTCATTCTCTTGACCGCACCGCTGTCGAGCTTCTTGATGGCGTTCTGCGGACAGGCAGCCAGGCATGTCGGCTCCTCGCAATGGCGGCAGATGAATGGCAGTCGCGCGTCCTCGCGCAACTCTCCGTACCCGATGGTCGGCCTCTGCTCAGCATGAGAGTAGTGACACGCGGCTGAACACGTGCGGCACGCAATACACCGATCGATATTGACGAAGACTCTCTTCATTGCTTCGATTCCCTGGCAAGCCGAACCGAACCCGGCGCGGTCGAGAACACGTTGCCGCCAGCGTCCTCCCACGAGAACAGCGCCCGCGCCGCGGGGTCAAACGCGGCGACCCCGACGACACCCTGCTGCAGACGCTCGGTCACCTTCACGGAGAACCGGCCCGACGAAGTCTCGGACGTGAGCACCACGCCGTCGCCGTCTCTGATGCCGGCCTCGGCCGCATCCTGCGCACTTATCTCGGCGATGCCGGTCGGGAACATCTCGCGCGCCCAGTCAATGTGGCGCGTGATGCCGCCCGCGGCGGTGTGCCCGGTAGCCGCGACTGCAACGAGGGACTTACCCGCGGCGCTCTTCGAACCGGTGAGGCGCACGGCCGCCTCGAGTCTCTGCTGCAAAGCAGCGGCAGTCAGCTCGGATTGGGCCTTGTTCTTGTGCGCGGACTTCGCAGCGGCAGCCGGCGCACCGAGCGCCCGCTCCAGCGCGGCAACCACGTCGGGCAACGTCCGGGCGCCCCAGGAGGGCCGCCCGACTGCCTTCCAGCTCACGGGCGAGCCATCGAAGAGAACGGCCGAGCCGTCCGCCTCGAGCCACGTGGCGCCGGCAAGGACGACCTCTGCCCTGTCCGCGACCCGGTCGCGGAAAAGAGAATAGGAAGCCACGAAATCCAGCCCTTCCACCGCCTTCTCAAGAGAGGCCGACGGGAAAGCCGAAAAGAGGTCGGCGCCGACGCTGATGAGCGCCTTGAAGCGCCCTTCATTCAGTTGGGAGATGAGCGACGCAATCGGCATCCAGCCGCCATCGGCAGCGGCGCGCACCGCGCCTTTCACATTGCCCTCCGAGGGCAGACCGACATACGCCTTGCCCGCGCCCGCCATCTCGACAGCCAGCCGGGCCAGGCAGGCGACCAGTTCGACGTCGGATACGCCCCTGACCGAAGGGGCGACGATGATTGCAGCCTTGGCGGCATCGGCGAATGAGCGAGCCATGCGGCCGACAACCGCCTTCGATACTCCCGCGCTATCCAGCAGCGCCTTCTCGTCGACGCCCTCAAGCCACGCGGCCTGTCCCGCACCCTTGCCGGCGGCGGCGAGCGCCTTCAGCAGGGCGGCCAGCACAAGCGCCTCGGTTCCGGGGTGATTCTGCACGTACTCGCTGGCAAACCAGGCCGTGTTGCTGCGACGAGGGTCGACAACGAAGAGGCTGTTTCCCCTGGCGGTGTACTTCGCATCGATGATCTGGCGAGCGAGCACCGGCTGGGAGAAGAAGACGTCACCGAAGACGATGACACAACCGGCTTCCTCGATGGCGGCCACGCCCGCGCTCTCGCCGGCGGCGGCAAGCGCCGCGTCCTGAGGTTCGAGCATGCAGGCGACGGCATCAGTCCCGATGCACCGCGCCAGCCGGTCCACGGCAGCGAGGTCGGAGTCGCTGCGGACTGCGTCAGTCACGATGGCGACGGAGCCCGCGCCCGAAGAGCGGATGACCCCCTTGACGCGGGCGGCCAGCTCGGCAATCGCCGCGTCCCACGCGGCGTCGCGAAGCACGCCGTCGCGCCGCAGCAGCGGAACGGCGACGCGCTGATTGTGATTGAGCAGCTCGGTGGTGAACAGGCCGCGGGCGCAGACCCGGGCGTCGCCCGGTCGCGCAGACACGAACTCAGGCCCTACCACTGCCTCGCCCATGGCACGAACGGCAACTCGACACCCCATGGGGCACAGCAGACAGACCGACTCTCGTGTATCCATGTGGCTAGCTCACGTCCATGCGTCCGGGAAATCGCGTATCTGGTCGTACGTGAACACGGGACCATCCTTGCACACGTAGTAGGTCCCGATGCGGCAGTGACCGCACATGCCCATGCCGCAACTCATGTTCTTCTCCATCGAGAAGTACATGTGCTCGGGCTTGAACCCCATCTTGAGCAGCAGCGGCACCATGAAGCGAAGCATGATGGGCGGGCCGCAGCCGACGGCAACCGCGCTTGGGATGTCGTAGATATCCTCCGGCTTCATGATAGTCGTCACGACGCCCACATTGTGGCGCCAGGACGGGTCGGCGACATCCACGGTGTAGACAACATCGATGCGGGAATCCGTCTCGAGGCCGAGGCACATGTCCTTGTACATGCGCAACTCGGGATTCCGGGCGCCGTAGCGAAGGACGATGCGCTTGTACGAGTTGGCCTCGTGCAGCAGTGCGAGCAGCACGGAGCGCATGGGGGCCATACCGACGCCGCCGCCGACGACGTAGACCTCGCGTCCCTTGAAGTAGTCCATAGGGTAGGCGTTGCCGAACGGGCCGCGAACGAGCGCAGTCTGGCCCGGCTTCGCGTTGTGCAGCGCCGTGGTGTTCTTGCCATGCGGCTGAATCTGCACACTGACCTCGAACCTGTCACGGTCGAAGCAGGATGACGAAACGCCGAAAGGCGACTCGCCCACGCCGGGCATGCCCACCATGACGAACTGGCCCGGCTCGAAGACGAGCGGCTCGGCAGGCTTCAGCACGAGGGTCTTGATAGCCGAGTTCTCGTCGACGACGTTCAGTATGCGAGCCTCGATAGGTGCGTATGGGTTACGCATTGCGGCTCTCCTCCAGGTCATGGAGAACCTGCCTCATGTCGATGCCGGCGAGGCACGCCTCGATGCAGCGTCCGCAGCCGGTACAGGCAACTACGTCGAACTTGGCGGGGTAGAACTGGAACTTCTTCACGTACTTGTTCTTGAACCGGTCGTTGCCGGTCGCCCGCGCGCTATGTCCGCCGCCGCACCGCGTATAGCCACGCAGATAGCAGAAGTCCCACACGCGGATACGTTCGTTCGAGCCATCGCCGCGCTGATCGTAGAGCACGAAGCAGTGACAGGTCGGGCAGATGGCGAGACAGGCGGCATCCTCGCGGCACCGGCCCACATACGGGTTCCATGCCGCTGAGCCGAATCCGGACTGGACAAGCTCGGTGAATGAGCGACCGGTCTGGTACTTGCGATTCTGCTCCTCGACGGCCGCCCGAGTGGCTTCCCTGTTGCGCTGCCGCTCAGCCAGTTGCTCCTCGGTGGCGGCCTGAAGGGTGACGCCCTCTACCTTCAGCGCCTTCTCGCCCTTCTCGCTGCCGGCCTCGACGACGAAGCCGCCGGAGACGCAGGCGAGGGAGAGATCGAACGAATCCTGAGGATAGGGCGCCATGCCGAGCAGGGTGCAGAAGCAGGTCGGCGCGGGGTCCGAGCAATCGGCCCCGACCACCAGCGCCTTCTGCCGTCTGGTCACCCAGAAGGGGTCAGGAATGTCGGAGGTGGCGAACGTCTTGTCGAGGCAGAAGAGCGACCGGAGGTCGCATTGCTTGGCGCCGACAATCACGAACCCCGGCTCGGCATCGAGGAAATCGGTCGGGCCGGGATACGTCGCAACCTTCTCCTTGACGCGGAAGTAGAAGGACTTGAGCGGCTCGACCGCCCTGATGCCGTCCATCTCGGACCTGACGGGAGCGTCGGGGGAGTAGCGAACCCAGTGCCGGAATCCGGCCTGGGTGACAGGCACATACACCGGCCTGTCGGCAGACCAGGCGGACAGGAGCCGTTCGAAATCAGGCGTAGCAATGAAGAGCGATGCCATTCCAGCTTGGAACATCTAACCCAGTGACTGACTTGCAGAAGAGCGAGGGGGACATCGGGTCCAAGAGCGCCTGAGCGCTCATGAAGAGTGGCTTGAAGTGAGCTGCCATGAGCGACGCATTATAGGCAGCGGCCGAAAACGGTGTCAATACTTCGTGTGCGACTATGGCTCCGAATCGGGACGGAAGCCCACCTGAAGCTCGGGGTCGTCCCCCCTCAGCAGCGCTTCGATCTCCTGCCTTGCAACCGGGTCAGCGACCGGTTCGAGGAAGGATACGAACAGGCCGCTCGCATCCTTCTCCGTCTTCCAGGCGGTGACATAGCCCAGCACCGTGGCATAGTGAAAGACGCGGTCGCCGCAGCAGACGGTGTCCACGACGGCATCGGTCAGCAGATAGAGGACCTCCCGGTCACCGTGGCTGGCCGTCCGCTCGCCCCAGTGCGCCCGCACGCCATGCCCGCTCTGCTCATCTGCGCCTTCGGGCAGATGTACGTACCGCAACGTCGGAACCCCTTTCGGCGCGCCCGCGGACGTGACCGTGAATGTCGACGCACGCCGGCGCGCCCGAAGCCGGGACCCGGCTTCCTCACTTGCTATGCAGGAGCATGAACATCTGCTGACGGGTTGCGGCCAACTGGTCCGCAGCGATACGGACCACCCGTTCCATCACCCGCGCGCAGATGTCGGGATAGGTCTTGCACAGGTTCCTCATGCCGGCGCCGTCCAGGACGACAAGGGACGAGTCCGCGACCGCCTTCGAGGTGCTGGTGTACTTGTATGGAGGAACGAGGGCTTCCCATCCGAAGACTCCGTTGCGCTGAAGGGAGGCGACCTGAAGACGCGTCTCCGGAATGGCTTCGATCTCGAGATTCACCCGGCCGGAGTCCACCACATACATCTCTGAGCTCTCGCTGTTCTCAGTGAAGATCTGAGTTCCCTGTGGGTAGGACTGCACGCGTGCGACACTCTCCTGGATCATCTTGAGTTCGGCGTCGCTGATGCCCTGAAAGATGCCGACTTCCTTGAGACGCTCGATAGTCACCACTTTGGGCTCACCTCCTGTGCCAGAATGAGTTGAAGAGTCGCTGCGCAAGTCTCTCAGCATGCACATCTGCTGTCGGGTTGCTGCCAACTGATCCGCAGCGATGCGGACCACACGCTCCATGACACGCGCGCAGATGTCGGGATAGGTCCTGCAAAGATTCCTCATGCCGGCGCCGTCCAGGACCACGAGAGACGAGTCCGCGACCGCCTTCGCGGTGCTGGTGTACTTGTACGGGGGGACGAGGGCCTCCCAGCCGAAGACCTCGTTGCGCTTGAATGAGGCGACCTGGAGGCGTGTATCCGGAATTGCCTCGATCTCGAGATTCACCCGGCCCGAGTCCACGACGTACATCTCCGAACTCTCGGCATTCTCGGCGAAGACCTGTTCCCCCTGCTTGAAGGACTGCACCCGCACGACGCTCTCCTGGATCATCGTAAGCTCGGCATCGCTGATGCCCTGGAAGATGCCGACTTCCTTGAGACGCTCAATCGCGACCATCTTGGTCCCCCCTCCCACGCCACAGCGAATTGAGGAGCTGTGGCGCTGGTCCCGCAGCATACACATCCGCGCCGGATCCACGAGTATGCCGCACTCACATCTTCCGATGCGCTCCACGTCCGCGAGAGACTCCTCACAGGGGCACTGCCTGCGCGTCTCGACGCAGGGGCAATGGCCGAGTTCGAGGTACCGGCTCACGTGGCGACTGAGGCAATCTTCATTGGGAAGCACCAGCCCGTGAACCCGGGCGAATCCCTTAAGCTCACGCAGGACACCATCCCCCGTGTTCATGTTCGCGTCCATAGGTGCAGTTGTGCTTCCCGCGCACGTCCGGGCCGCGGACCGGATGCTGCCAGGCTGTGCGCGACGGTCGCTATACTACCAGTGCGAGGTCGAAACACAAAGTCGCCGCCGACGGCGCGCCCGCCTTTCGCGAGTGGACCGCAACTGGTATACTAGCGTTCCAGGGCGTGCGGCTGTTGCGCATGGCGGCGAAGAACGCCGCCCCGAGCGCGCAGGCAGGCAGCCCGTCATGGAGGAGCGAGAGTGCCCACGTACTTGGCCATTGCCCAGTTGCTGATCGCCGTAGCCCTTATCGCCGTCATACTCTTCCAGGTTCAAGGGGGAGGCTTGGGCGGCATCTTCGGACAGCCGGACGCCGTGTATCGCACCAGGCGTGGCATCGAGCGGACGCTCTTCCGTCTCACGCTGGTTCTCGCGGGCGTCTTCGTCGTGCTGGCCATGGTCATCGTGGCGTCTTCGTAGGCGGCACATGGCTCCGCCCATCACGCTTCTGACCGACTTCGGCATCGAAGACGCGTACGTCGCCGTGATGAAGGGGGTCATCCTTACCCGCAATCCCGAGGCCGTCATCGTCGACATCACCCATTCCATCGAGCCTCAGAACATCCGCCAGGGTGCATTCATCCTGGCCAGCTCGTACCACTACTTCCCGAAGCGCAGCATCCACATGGCGGTCGTCGACCCCGGCGTCGGCGGAGAGCGCCGCGGCATCATCCTGAAGATCCCGGACGCATTGTTCGTTGCGCCTGACAACGGCGTGTTGAGCTACGTTATCGAGCAGCTCTCGCTCAACGAAGAGGCGGCGCCTGAGGCCGGCGATGAAGCCGCAGAGATTCGTCTGAAACGCGGCATCGAAGCCGTGTCGATCACGGACCCTCGCTTCTGGCGACAGCCGGTGTGCCCCACTTTCCACGGGCGGGACGTATTCGCGCCGGTCGCGGCCGGTCTGTCGCTCGGTCTTTCGCCCTACGAGTTCGGAGAGAAGACGGACATGCTCGCTATGCTTCCCATCACGAAGCCCGCGATGCTCGGCCCCGATGAAGTGGTCGGCAGGGTGATGTATGCCGACCATTTCGGCAACCTCGTGACCGATATCCGAAGCTCTCATCTGCCGCCCGGGCCGGTGGAGGTGACCGTCGGGTCGGCGCGCATCGACGGCATCTCGCGGCACTACGAGGAGACGAGAGGCCTGGCCGCCATCCTCGGCAGCAGCGGCTACCTGGAGATCTCCCTGCGGAACGGCAACGCCGCCTCACGGCTGGGCGCGCTCCCGGGAGACGCGGTCCACGTCTTCGCGGTCTCCTAGCCAGGTCTAGAGCCCCAGCAACTCAAGAAGCCCGGTCATCCGCAGACCGGTGTAGACCATCAGCACGACGAAGAGAAGCCGCAGCTTGCGGGCGTCGATGGCGTGGGCCGCGCGTGCGCCCAGTTGCGCCATCGGGATGCTGAGAGCCATCAGCGCCAGGCCGATGGCGAGATTCACATAGCCGACGCTATATGGCAACAGGCCCGGAACGCCCATGCCGCTGGAGATGTAGCCGATGATGCCCCCCGGCGCAGTGAAGACGATGGCAGCGCTCGAGGTCGCAACGGCCCGCACCATCGGGAAGTGGAAGAGCAGCACGAGCGCCGGCACCATCAAGGCCCCACCACCCAGCCCGGTGAGGCCGGCGATGACTCCCATGGTCGTACCGAGAAGGATGAGATGGACGATGCGGGGCTGAGGCGGGACGTCGCGAGCTGCTCCCTCGGCGCGGATGCCGACCATCATGCGCACCGAGATAACGAGCACGAAGACTCCGAAGCCTATCTTGAGCGTCTGACAGGGGAGACTCGCAGCAAGCGTTGACCCGAGCAGTGCGCCGAGCGCTCCCGAGACACCCAGGGCGATGGAGGTGCGCCAGTCCACCTTCCGTGCCTTATGATGGCGATAGGTACTGCTCAGAACCGTCGGAACGATGACGAGGAGGCTAGTGCCGAACGCGGTACGAAGCGCTATGTCCTCGGGGATGCCCGCCCCAGACATGACCCAGTACATGACGGGAACGAGGATGAAACCACCGCCCACGCCCAGCAGCGCGGCCATGAAGCCGACAACGGCGCCGGTGGCGATGAGGATGGGCAGGAAATCAAGCATGGCGCTCCCTTCCGCTGGTCTCCACGCCTCCGCTGAGAAGACCGTACGTGACAGCCAGTACGCCGTCGTGGTGCGCGGAAGCATCGAGAGAGGGGCAAGCTTCGCGTGGACGGAGAGCGGAGATGTTGCCGGTCCGACTTACCTGCCGCACGAGGCACAGTTCCCCGAGCTACAAGATGAGCAGCCGCCGCCACCGCCGCCCGAGAAGTCCGAGCCGCCCGAGAAGTCCGAGCCGCCCGAGCCGACACAACTGAAAGAAGAGAACAGCCGCCGAGGCGCAGCAGCTCCGCACGCCGGGCACTTCAGGTCAGAGCCGCTCTGACCGAAGGGCTGGCGCACCTCGAAGCGCTTGCCGCATCGCTCGCATTCGTACTCATACAGTGGCATGTACACCCTCCAGAGAGCCTCGAGAGCCGTCCGCCGGTAGCCGTAACCGGCTCCGGTTCCCACGGCCCCGCCGGCCATTCCGTCGAATTGTAGCACCGATGAGACCCGGGGACGGACTAACGGGCGGACGACGGCTGACCCATTCCGGACTCGAGCAGTGCAACGGCGAACGCCGCGATGCCTTCGCCGCGTCCAACGAAGCCCATACCCTCGTTGGTCTTCGCCTTGACCGTCGCCCGGCCCGGTTCAACGCCCATCGCCGCTCCGAGCTGTTGCTGCATCCCGGGTATGTGCGGTGCGAGCAGGGGCTGCTCGGCGATGACCGTCACGTCGACGTTCACTATCTCGAACCCCGCGGCGGCGACGAGGCCCGCCACCGACGCAAGGAGCGTCATGCTGGACGCATCCCGGCAGCGGGGGTCGCCCGTCGGAAACAGCCGGCCGATGTCCCCGAGCGACGCCGCGCCGCACAGCGCATCTATCACGGCATGGGCGACGACATCGGCATCGCTCCATCCGTCGAGTCCCTGCTCATGGGGAATCTGCACGCCTCCGAGGATCAGACGGCGGCCCGGCGCGAACCGGTGACTGTCGTATCCAAGACCGACTCTCAAACCATCCTCTTCCATCTGCGCGCGATTGCCCGCGCCGCCGTGAGATCATCCGGCGTCGTCACCTTGAGGTTATCATACGAACCGTCATAGAGCCGCACCCGGACTCCGAGGCGCTCGACAAGCGTGGCATCGTCCGTAACCGACCCCTCCGAGCGCTCGTACGCCCGGCGCAGGAGGCCGGCCCGAAAGACCTGAGGCGTCTGCACGGCGCGCAGAGCGTCCCGCTCCAGGGTACACGCCACGAGGCCGACGGCGTCGACCACCTTGATGGTGTCTTTGGAGGGAACCGCCGCGACGGCCGCGCCCGTATCACGGGCGGCGCCGAAGCCGTCCGAGATGAGGCGTTCCGTGAGGAAGGGGCGGTCGCCGTCGTGCACGAGCACCCAGTCGACATCGCCAAGCGCGCCCAGCGCCGCGGCGACCGAGTCCTGACGTCGCGCCCCTCCGAGGCACATGCGGGTCTTTCGCCAGCCCCGCGCCTCACACAAACGAACCATGCGTTCGAATCCCGCCTCAGTCAGCGCGACCACCACCTCCGCGACAAGGTCGCACCTCTCGAGCGCGTCGATACACCACGCTATGAGAGGCCGGCCGCCCAGCGAAAGGAACAGCTTATCCCGACCTCCCATGCGGCGTCCGGAACCGGCGGCCGGCACGATTGCGCCGATGCATTCCATCGCTATGACTCCGCGAGGGGCTCGGCGCCTTCCTGCTCGAGAGCGAGCGAAAGCGCGTTGCCGAGCGACGACGCCCGCAGCAGACGCATCCCGTCGACGTCCCCCGGCTCGGTCTTCGCCTCCCGGGGCAGCACGCAACTCCCGAAGCCGAGCTTCCTCGCCTCAGAGAGGCGCCGCGATGTCTGCGGCACCGCCCTGAGCTCGCCGCCGAGGCCCAGTTCACCGAAGACGACCACGCCGCGGGCGACGGGCCGGTCCCGCACGCTGGAGGCGATGGCGAGCGCGACGCCGAGGTCCGCAGCCGGTTCGGTGATTCGCAGCCCGCCGGTGACGTTGACGATGACATCCTGGTCCGCCAGACGTACTCTGGCGCGCTTCGAGAGGACCGCGGCGATGAGGAGCAGCCGGTTGACGTCGAATCCGTTGGCCACGCGCCGGGGTGGGCCGAATCCGGCGGGAGTAGTGAGGGCCTGTATCTCGACAAGCAACGGCCGGCTTCCTTCGAGGATGGGGACCACGGCCGAGCCGATGACGCGCCCCTGTCCGCCTCCGGCGAAGACCAGGGAAGGGTTGGGCACCTCCGCGAGTCCGTGCGCCGCCATCTCGAAAACGCCGAGTTCGTCCGTCGAACCGAAGCGGTTCTTGACGCTGCGTACGAGACGATACGCGCTGTGGCGGTCGCCCTCCATGTAGAGCACGACGTCGACGATGTGTTCAAGCGTGCCGGGTCCGGCGATGGCCCCTTCTTTCGTCACATGCCCCGCCATCAGGACCGAGACGGACCGCTGCTTGCAGAAACGCATCAGAGCCAGGGTGCTCTCACGCACCTGGCTCAGGCTTCCCGCGGCTCCGACAACTCCCTCGAGGTACATGGTCTGGATGGAGTCGACGATGACCACCGAAGGGGAGAGCCCGGCGAGGCAGTCAAGCACGGCGTCGAGGTTCGTCTCAGGAAGGAGGTGGATGCCCTCACCACTGACACCGAGCCGCACGGAGCGAAGCCGCACCTGCTGGGGGGATTCCTCTCCGGAAACATACACGACTCTGCTACCGGCTGAGGCAAGGTGAGCGCAGAGTTGGAGCAGAAGCGTGGACTTGCCGATGCCGGGCTCGCCGCCCAGAAGGACGAGCGAGCCGGGCACGAGTCCTCCTCCCAGAACGCGGTCGAACTCGGCCGTGCCGAGGCTCAGGCGGGGAGCTGCGTCGAGGCTGACCCTGGCCAGCTCCTGGGGCGCGGCGCCGCCGAGGGGGGAGTCGCCGAGGGTCGAGCGACGCTCGACAACAACGGATTCGAAGCTGTTCCAGCTATCGCACGAGGGGCAGCGGCCGAGCCATCGCGGGCTCTCGCGGCCGCAACTGCGGCAGACGAACGTCTGCTTTGCCCTGGCTCCACTACGACTGTCGGGGGTCACGCGCTGTCACACACCGTGAAGAGCTACGGGAACGAGCGCTCAACCGAGACGGAAGAGACCCTCTTGGTCACCGCGAGGGTTCGCCCGCCGGCAGCAGTTGTGCGGCTCCTCCCGTCGGGAGCAACTCGCGGAACTCGCCTTCGGAGAGGACGACGAGCCGGTCTTCCCGGACGTCGATCTCCACGGTATCGCCGGCACGGAACTCGCCGCGCAGTATCGCCTCGGAGAGCTGGTCTTCCAGCATGCTCTGGATAAGCCTTCGCAGCGGGCGTGCTCCGAACACCGGGTCATATCCCTTCGTCCCGAGCAGGTCCTTGGCGGCGTCGGACACGACCAGTGTGATTTCCTTCTCTTTCAGGGACTTCGAGACCTGACCCAGCATGAGGTCGACGATGCGGCGAAGCTCTTCCTTCCCAAGCGAGTGGAACACAACCGAAGCGTCCAGACGGTTGAGGAACTCGGGGCGGAAGCGGTTCTTCAACTCGGTGAGGACGCGGTCCTTCATCTTCTCGTAGTCCATCTGCTGCTTCTGAACCGCGTCGCCCTGGGTCGCGAAGCCCAGCGTCATGTCCCTGCGGATGAGCTCCGCACCGACATTGCTGGTCATGATAATGATGCTGTTGCGGAAGTCGACCCTGCGGCCCTTCGCATCGGTGAGATGGCCGTCGTCGAAGATCTGCAGCAGGATGTTGAAGACATCCGGGTGGGCCTTCTCGATCTCGTCGAGGAGGATGCAGGAGTAGGACTTGCGCCGCACGGTCTCGGTGAGCTGTCCGCCCTCGTCGTAGCCGACATAGCCGGGAGGGGCGCCGACCAGGCGAGCCACCGTGTGGCGCTCCATGAACTCCGACATGTCGAGGCGGATGAGGGCATCTTCACTGCCGAACATGAACTCCGAAAGCGTCCTTGCGAGCTCCGTCTTGCCGACGCCGGTGGGGCCGAGGAACATGAACACGCCGATGGGGCGCCGCGGGTCCTTGAGGCCGGCCCTGGCGCGGCGGACCGCCTTGGCAACGGTGGTGATGGCCTCGTCCTGACCGATGATGCGCTTGTGAAGGGCCCCTTCCATCTGAAGGAGCCGACTGCTCTCGTCGGAGCTCAGGCGGGCAATGGGAATGCCGGTCCACATGCTGACGACCTCGGCGATGTCATCCTCGCCGACCTCGGGTCGCTCAGTCTCGCGCTGGCTCTGCCACTCCTGGTCCATGATGGTGACCTTGTCGACGAGTTGAAGCTCTCGCTCGCGGAGCTCGCCCGAGTACTCGTACTGCTGAGCGGCGATGGCAGCTTCTTTCTCGCGCCGCACGCTCTCCAGCGCCTTGCGCGCTTCGGACAGTCCGAGCGGCACGCTTCCGCGACGGATGCGCACGCGCGAACTGGCCTCGTCCACTACGTCGATGGCCTTGTCCGGCAGGAACCGGTCCGGGATGTACCGGGCCGCAAGAGACGCGGCGCTCTTGAGCGCCTCGTCGGTTATGGTCAGGTGGTGGAACTCCTCATAGCGGGACTTGATACCCCGGAGGATGCCGAGCGTCTCTTCGACGCTGGGTTCCGCGACGAGCACCGTCTGGAAGCGGCGCTCGAGCGCCGGGTCCTTCTCGACGTACTTGCGGAAGTCGTTGAGCGTCGTCGCGCCGATGCACTGCAACTGGCCGCGCGACAGCGCCGGCTTGAGCATATTGGAGGCGTCGACGGCTCCTTCCGCAGCCCCGGCGCCGACGATGGTGTGCATCTCATCGATGAAGAGAACGCAGTTGCCCGCGGACTTCTCCTCTTCGATGACCTTCTTCATCCGCTCCTCGAACTCGCCGCGGTACTTGGTGCCCGCGACAAGGGCGCCGATGTCAAGAGCGACGATGCGCTTGCCCTGGAGCGCCTCCGGGACCTCTCCGTCGACGATGCGCTGCGCCAGACCTTCCACGATGGCGGTCTTGCCGACACCCGGCTCGCCGATGAGGGCCGGATTGTTCTTGGTGCGCCGGCTCAGGATCTGGACGACGCGCTCGATCTCGCTCGTGCGTCCGATGATGGGATCGAGCTTGCCCGCTCGAGCCAGCGCAGTCAGGTCGGTTCCCAACTGGTCGAGTGTAGGGGTCTTGCTGGCCGGGCGATTGGTGCGAGCGTGGACGGCTTCATGCCGCGCCACCTGCGCCGCCTCTTCGCGGGCGCGGTCGAGCGTGATGCCGAAGTTCTCGAGCACGTTGCAGGCAACCCCCTCTTTCCCGCCGAGGAGTCCCAGAAGCAGGTGCTCACTGCCGATGTAGCTGGAGTTGAGGCGACGCGCCTCATCGACGGCTATCTCGATGGCGCGCTTCGCACGTGGGGCAAGACTGATCTCGCCGGCGGTGCGGCGTTCGCCCTTGCCGACGACGAACTCGACGGCGGCGCGAACCTTCGGGAGGGGCACGCCAAGATTGGCGAGCACTTTGGCGGCCATGCCGGCCTCGTCATCGACGATGCCGAGCAGGATGTGCTCGGTGTCGATGTAGCCATGTCCGAGTCGCTTCGCCTCTTCCTGAGCCCTGGTCAGGACCTTGCGGGCGCCCTCGGAGAACCGCTCGAATCCACTACTCATTCGTGATTCCCACCGCTCGCACTCTGGCCGAAGTATAGTGGATGGCTATGGGGTCGTCAAACACGGAACGGCGTTGATGAACGTGAAAGGAGCATAGTACAATGCCGCCCGGAGGCGCATGAGAGTAGAGGGGGGCAGTGTGCGCGGCATCGAGCTGAGAGCGCCTCCGGGGCGCCGGGTGCGACCCACGACGAGCCTTGCCCGGCAGGCCATCTTCTCGATGATAGGGAGCTCCGGCAGCCCCTGTGACAGCGTGCTTGACCTGTTCGCGGGCAGTGGCGCCCTCGGCATCGAGGCGCTCAGCCGCGGCGCCTCATGGGTGGACTTCGTCGACAAGAGCAGGGAGAGCTGCATGGTGATACGACAGAACCTGGAGCGGACGGGCTTCTCCGCGCGCTCGGCCGTTCACTGCATGGCCGCCAGCCAGGCCCTCCAGATGCTGCAGCGGGAGTACGACGTCGTCTTCGTCGACCCACCGTACGACGACGCATCGACCGATTCAGTCGTGGGGGAGCTCGCAGCCGGGAAGCTGCTCTCACGGGATGCGCTCGTCATCGTCAGCCACGGCAACCGGCACCCGCTGGCGGATTCCCACGGCGCCCTGATCAGCTTTAAGACTCGCCGGTATGGCGATACCTTCATCACCATGTACCACAGAGAGGAGCAATGACATGAGCATCGCCGTGTACCCCGGCTCCTTCGACCCCATCACGAACGGGCACACCGACATCGTGAGACGGGCATCCGCACTGTTCGACCACGTGATTGTCGCGGTCTATGACAGGCCGGAGAAGAACCTGCTGTTCACGCCGGACGAGCGCGTCGCCCTGGCGGTCAAGGCCGCCGCCGACATACCGAACGTGACGGTGACGGCATTCTCGGGGCTGGTGGTCGACTTCATCCACCGCGTGAAGGCCGACGTGATGATCCGCGGGCTCCGCGCCAACTCGGACTTCGAGCGCGAGTTCGAGATGGCGCTGATGAACCACAACCTCGCGCCGGACATCGAGCTGGTCTGTCTGATGACGAGTCAGAAGTACCAGTTCATCAGCTCGAGCGTCATCAAGGAAGTGGCACGGCTCGGCGGATGCCTCGAGGGCATGGTGGCGGACCACGTTGCCGAGGCGCTCACCCGCAAGTACGCCGACCTTATCCGCGAGGTTGAAAAACGCATAGGCGCCCAGTACAATACCGGCACAACGCGTAGCTGAGGAGGTAACACACTACCATGGCATACAAGATCACCGAGGACTGCATCAGTTGTGGCGCGTGCCAGTCGGAATGCAAGAACGATGCCATCAGCGAGGGCGACGCCTCCTACGTGATCGACTCGGACAAGTGCACCGAGTGTGTCGGCTGGTTCGAGTCACCGCGGTGTGCCGAGGTCTGCCCCGTCGGCGCACCCCAGGCCGATGCTGACAACGCGGAGACCAAAGCTCAGTTGCTGGCGAAATTCAAGAAGCTGCACCCCGGCCAGGCGCCCGCCGACGGCACTTTCTAGTCAGAGTCCCTTCGTCCTCGCGTACGCCGCCGCGATAGCTTCCGCTACGAGAGTCCGCAGGCTGCCCTTCTCGAGTTCGTGGAGGGCAGCCGCTGTTGTTCCACCAGGTGACGTCACCCTATTCCTCAGTTCAGCCGGATGCCGGCCGGACTGCACCAGGTAGTCCATCGAACCCCGGATTGTCTGATTCACGAGCCGCTCCGCCATAGGACGCGGCATTCCGATGCGGACGGCCCCGTCCACCAGCGCCTCCGCGAAGAGGAAGACGTATGCGGGCCCGCTGCCGCTCACCGCCGTGGCCATGTCCACGTACTTCTCCTCCGGCACGTAGACCTCGTCTCCCAGGGCAGACAGAATGGCGCGGGCCCGGTCGATATCAGACTGGCCCACCGAGGGGAGAGCAGTCCACACGGTCATCCCCATGCCGATCTGTGCCGGCGTGTTCGGCATGGCACGGACGACGAGGTCGTGGGAGAAGCTCGATGCGAGCGTCTCGAGCTTCACTCCGGCGAGGATGGAGAGAAGGAGCTGGCCGGCTCCCAGTCGGCCGAGCTGCGGTGCCACCTTCACCAGGTCCTGCGGCTTGACCGCGAGAACCACGACGTCGGCCTGAGTCAGGCACTCCCGGGGCGTCTCGTGGACGCGGACCTTGTACTGGGCGCGAAGCAACTCGCGCCGGGCGTCCGCCGGGTCAACGACATCGATGTCCTCGCAGGCCAGGACACCCCGGCTGACGAGGCGACTGACCAGCGCCTCGGCCATCGTACCGCCGCCAATGAACGTAACCTTCATCGCACCCCTCACACTACTACGATGCTGACCACCCTGCCCGGCACGTAGATGAACTTCTGCACGGTGTGACCATCCGTGTAGGCTCTGACCTTGTCGCTGGAGAGGGCGAGGGTCCGGACCTCCTCCTCGAGGATGTCGGCGGGAACGGTCAGCTTATCCCGCAGCTTCCCGTTCACCTGGACGGCGACCACTATCTCCTCTTCCTTCGCCAGCGCCTCATCGTAGGACGGCCACGGTTGATTGTGGATGCTGTACGCCCAACCCCGCCGTGTCCACAACTCCTCGGCGATGTGGGGCGTGCTCGGCGCCATCAGGAGCAGCAGGGTCCTGATGGACTCGCTCCAGACAGCCTCCGATACGCTTCCGGCCTCGAGCACCGGCCCGAGGACGTTGGTCAGCTCCATCAATCGCGCCAGCATGGTGTTGAACCTGAAGTCCTCGATATCCGCGCTTGTCCTCTTCACGGTGCGGTGCAACACGTGCACCACGTTGCGCTCGACGGCCGAATCCACCTTCCGAGGTGCGTACTCCGTCTCGCACAGTGTCCAGACGCGGTTCAGCCACCGGCTGAGGCCGATGATGCCGCTGTCGCTCCATTCACCGCCCAGGTTCCACGGCCCCACGAACATGAGGTAGGCTCGAACGGTGTCGGCGCCGAGCTGAGAGACGTACACGTCCGGCGCAACCACGTTGCCCTTGGACTTGCTCATCTTGCCGCCGCCGTGGATGATGATGCCCTGGTTAAACAGCTTCGCGAACGGCTCATCGAACGAAAGCAGGCCGAC
Organism: uncultured Dehalococcoidales bacterium; assembly: GCA_964561465.1. Lineage (GTDB taxonomy): Bacteria > Chloroflexota > Dehalococcoidia > GIF9 > AB-539-J10 > SKVJ01. The sequence continues at coordinate 26,693 of CAZLPP010000005.1, read as the reverse complement.
GTCACGCAACGCCTTGACGAAGAACCTCGAGTACAGCAGGTGCAGGACCGCATGCTCCGCCCCACCCGTGTAGAGGTCGACGGGCATCCAGTAGTTGAGCTTGTCCATGTCGTACGGGCCGCGGTCGTAGCCCGGGCTGGTATAGCGCAGGAAGTACCAGTTGGAGCACATGAACGTGTCCATGGTGTCCGTTTCGCGCTTCGCAGGGCCGCCGCACACGGGGCACGTCGTATTCACGAACGAGTCGCAGTACTTCAGGGGGGACTCGCCGGTCGGCTTGAACTCGGCGTCAGGCGGAAGCAGAACGGGCAGTTGTTCCTCGGGCACCGGCACCACGCCGCACTTGTCGCAGTACACCATGGGTATCGGGGCGCCCCAGTAGCGCTGTCGCGAGATGAGCCAGTCGCGGATGCGATACGCTACCGTCGCCTTGCCCCAGCCCTCGCGCTCAAGCTTCGCGCAGATGGCCCTGAACCCGTCCGTATCCGGAAGCCCGTTGAACTCACCGGAGTTGACGAGCTTGCCCCTACCGACGTAGGCCTCCTTCAGCGGCTGACCATCCCAGTCCGGAGGCGCAATCACAGTCGTCACCGGGAGGTTGAACTTCGTGGCGAACTCGAAGTCGCGCTCGTCGTGTGCAGGCACGCCCATCACGGCACCGGTGCCGTAGGTCGAGAGCACATAGTCCGTTATCCAGATCGGTACGCGCGCGCCATTGAAGCGGTTAATGACGTAGCTACCCAGGAAGACTCCCGTCTTCTCCCTGCCGAGCGCGGTGCGCTCGTAGTCGGCTTGCCGCCGGCACCACTCGACGTACTCCTGCACCTCACGCTTCCTGTCAGGCGTGGTGAGCTTCGCGACGAGCGGATGCTCCGGGGAGAGCAAGAAGAACGTCACGCCGAAGATGGTGTCCGGACGGGTCGTGAAGACGCGAATCTCCTTCCGGTCGACACCAGGATAGTCCAGGCCGAAGGAGACCTCCGCGCCCTCGCTGCGGCCTATCCAGTTCGACTGGATCGTCTTGATGCGCTCGGGCCAGTCGATCTTCGAGAAGTCGAGCAGCTCCTCCGTGTACTTCGTGATGCGGAAGAACCACTGCTCCATGTCCCGCTTCGTGACGGTGGCACCGCAGCGCTCGCACTCGCCCTCGCCGATAACCTGCTCGTTGGCCAGGACGGTCTGGCACTGGGGACACCAGTTCACGGGCGCCGTACCACGGTAGGCCAGTCCGGCCTTGTAGAGCTTCAGGAAGAACCACTGCGTCCAGCGGTAGTAGTCCGGCTGGCAGCTCACAACCTCGCGCGTCCAGTCGTAGATGGAGCCCATGCTGCGAAGCTGCTTCCGCATGCGCTCGATGTTGCTCATGGTCCAGGTGTACGGATGGATGCCGCGCTTGATGGCGGCGTTCTCAGCCGGCAACCCGAACGCATCGAAACCCATAGGATGCATGACGTTGTAGCCCTGCATCCGCTTGAAACGCGCACGGACGTCCGAAGGAGCCATGGCGTACCAGTGGCCGATGTGCAGGTCGCCGGACGGATAGGGGAACATCGTGAGCGCGTAGTACTTGGTGCGCTTCGGGTCCTCGGTAACCTCATAAAGGTGGTCCTCTGCCCACCTGTCCTGCCACTTCTTCTCGATATCCTGAGGTGCGTACTTGCTGGTCATAACCCACGATTTTAGCCGAACCTGTGCTAAATGGGAAGAGCGAACAACTCGGAACGTTATGTCGCAACGCCCACGGCGGTCGGAGGCTGCCGCCGGCGAAATCGGGCCCGATGCGCGGCGAAGAACGCGTGGTGGTAGAATGGACGGACACAACGTACGTTCACGCACTTTCGACGGAGGAGAGCCATGAACGTCAACCGTCTCACCGACAAGGCACGCGACGCTCTCGTTGAGGCGCAGCAGGAAGCGGCGCGGCGCGAACACACACAGGTGGAACCGGAGCACCTGCTGTACGCCCTCGTGCGACAGGCAGAGGGCATCGTGCCGCAGGTGCTGCAGCGGCTGGGAGTGACGCCGCGTACGCTCGAAGTTCGGCTTGAGAGCTCGCTTGACACCCTGCCGAAGGCGCACGGTCCGACCCAGGTATTCGCGTCCCGCGAACTGGAAGGAGTCCTTGACCGCGCCGAGAAGGAAGCGGCGGCGTTCAAGGACGAGTACACGAGCGCGGAGCACCTGCTGCTTGCGATGACGGATGCGCAGGCCGGAAAAGTGTCCGCGGCGCTGCGCGAGAGCGGTATCACGAAGGACCGCATTCTGCAGGTGCTGGCCGCAATACGGGGCGGGCAGCGGGTAACCGACCAGAACCCCGAGGCCAAGTACGAGGCGCTTGAGAAGTATGGCCGGGACCTCACCGAGATGGCGCGAAGGGGGAAGCTCGACCCGGTCATCGGAAGGGACGAGGAGATCCGCCGCGTCATTCAGGTACTTTCGCGCCGGACCAAGAACAACCCTGTGCTGATAGGCGACCCGGGAGTGGGCAAGACGGCGATAGCCGAGGGACTGGCCCAGAGAGTCGTGCGGGGTGACGTCCCGGAGGGGCTCAAGAACAAGCGCATCGTGGCGCTCGACATGGGGGCGCTCGTCGCCGGGGCCAAGTACCGGGGAGAGTTCGAGGAACGGCTCAAGGCCGTGCTCAAGGAAGTACAGCAGTCGGAAGGCAACACCATCCTCTTCATCGACGAACTGCACACGGTTGTCGGCGCCGGCGCCGCGGAAGGCGCGATGGACGCGTCAAACATGCTGAAGCCCATGCTGGCTCGCGGAGAGCTTCACTGCATCGGCGCCACGACGTCAACCGAGTACCGCAAGTACATCGAGAAGGACGCTGCCCTCGAGCGGCGATTCCAGCCGGTGCAGGTGGGCGAACCATCCGTGGAGGACACGATCTCCATACTGCGCGGGCTGAGAGAGCGCTACGAGGTGCACCACGGCGTCCGGATCAAGGACTCCGCCCTCGTGGCCGCCGCAGTGCTGTCAAGCCGGTACATCAGCGACCGGTTCCTGCCGGACAAGGCAATCGACCTCGTTGACGAGGCCGCGGCACGTCTCCGCACAGAGATCGACAGTGTCCCCGCGGAGCTGGACGAGGTCCAGCGCCGCCTCACACAACTCGAAGTGGAGAAGGAGGCGCTGAAGAAGGAGAAGGACCTCGCCTCGAGGAACCGGCTCGCCCAGATGGAGAAGGAGCTGGCGAACCTTCGCGAGGAGGCGAACGGGCTTCGGGCCAGGTGGCAGAGCGAGAAGGAAGGGATACAGTCCCTCCAGCAGCTCAAGGAGCGGCTGGAGCGGGTCAGGATGGATATCGACCGCGCTGAACGTGCGGGAAACCTCGAGCAGGCCGCTCAGCTCAAGTACGGCACGCTTGTCGAGATGGAGAAGGAACTGAAGCGGCGGGAGGAGCAGCTCTCGTCGGCCAAAGGACAGCAGCTTCTGAAAGAAGAGGTGGACGAAGAGGACATCGCGGAGGTCGTCGCCAGGTGGACCGGCATCCCGGTGAGCCGGCTGATGGAAGGTGAGATAGAGAAGCTGCTGCGGATGGAAGACCGGCTGCACGACCGGGTCGTCGGGCAGGACGAGGCCATCCGCGCAGTGGCGAACGCGGTGCGGCGCGCTCGCGCCGGGCTGCAGGACCCCAACCGTCCCCTCGGCAGCTTCATCTTCCTTGGTCCCACCGGCGTGGGCAAGACCGAGCTGGCCAGGGCTCTGGCCCAGTTCCTCTTCGATGACGAACGTTCGATGATACGCCTGGACATGTCCGAGTATATGGAGAAGCACACGGTCGCCCGGCTCATCGGCGCCCCTCCCGGGTACGTCGGCTATGAAGAAGGCGGCCAGCTCACCGAAGCGGTGCGACGCCGCCCGTACTCGGTCGTCCTTCTCGACGAGATAGAGAAGGCACATCCGGACGTATTCAACGTGCTGCTTCAGATTCTCGACGACGGACGGCTGACGGACGGACATGGACGCACCGTGGGTTTCAAGAACACAGTCCTCATCATGACCAGCAACCTGGGAAGCCAGTGGATCGTGGACATGAAGCCGGGGCAGGAAGCACAAATGAGGGAGCGAGTGATGGAAGCGCTCAGGGCGAGCTTCCGGCCCGAGTTCCTCAACCGCGTCGACGAGACCATCATCTTCCACCAGCTTGGCGAAGACGAGATACGCAAGATCGTCGACCTGCAGTTCGCCGCCCTCAAGCGGCGTCTCGCGGACCGCCGGATCGACGTGGTCCTCGATGACCGGGCGCGTGACATCCTCGTGAAGGAAGGATTCGACCCCGCCTTTGGCGCCAGGCCTCTCAAGCGGACCATCCAGCGACTCGTCCTTGACCCGCTTGCCATGAAGGTGCTGCAGGGCGAATTTCGTGACGGCGACACGATAGCGGTCAGTGGGCAGGACGGTGGGATTGCGTTCTCGGTCTCGCGCCGGACAGAATCGCAGGCGCAGGAGCGCACACAGGAACACAAGGGCTTCGCCTAGGCGTCGAGCGCGACGCCGGCGGGCAGAGGGAGTGAGATGACGACAGCTGACACCGAGACCGACAGCCTGTGCATCAACACGATACGCACGCTGTCAATCGACGCCGTGCAGGCCGCGAAGTCCGGTCACCCCGGAGCCCCCCTCGGGGCAGCCCCCATGGCGTACGCGCTGTGGTCTCGTCACCTGAAACACAACCCGGGAAACCCGTCGTGGCCCGACCGCGACCGCTTCGTCCTCTCGGCCGGCCATGCTTCGGCTCTGCTCTACTCGCTGCTGCATCTGACCGGATACGACCTCGGCATCGACGAGCTTCGTCGCTTCCGGCAATGGGGCAGCAAGGCGGCCGGCCACCCGGAACGGGCTCTGGCGCCGGGAGTCGAGACAACCACCGGCCCGCTGGGCCAGGGATTCGCCAACGCCGTGGGGATGGCCATCGCGGAGAGGCAGCTTGCGGCACGCTACAACAGGCCGGGGCACGAGATTGTCTCTCATTACACGTACTGCATGGTCTCCGACGGAGATCTTGAGGAAGGCGTCTCGGCCGAGGCGGCGTCGCTTGCGGGGACGCTCAAGCTCGGTCGACTGATCGTCCTGTATGACTCGAACGGCATCTCCATCGAGGGACCGACGGATGTCACGTTCACCGAGGACGTCGCCGCACGGTTCAAGGCATACGACTGGCACGTGGTGGGTCCGGTTGACGGTCTGAGCGTGGACGAGGTGGATTCCGCCATCCGCCTGTGTCGAGAGCAATCCTCTCGGCCGAGCCTCGTCATCTGCCGCACTATTATCGGCTACGGCAGCCCGAACAAGGCCGGTAGCGCCGCCTCGCACGGCGAGGCGCTGGGTGAAGAGGAGACGCGGCTGACGAAGCAGCAGCTCGGTTGGCCGTACGAGGAGCCGTTCACGGTTCCCCCGCAGGCACGCGAGTTCATGCGGTGCGCGGTGGCGAGGGGGGCACAGCTCGAGAGCGACTGGCGCGCGGCATACGCCGCCTACGCGACTGCGTTTCCATCGGAGGCGGCTCAACTGGAGCAGGCGCTTGCCGGGCGGTTACCGGACGGCTGGGAAGCTCTGCTGGAGCAGGTCAAAGTCGAGGCCGTGCCCGTGGCCACGCGGGTGGCGGCGGGCAAGGCGCTGAATGCGCTGGCGGCGGGCATCCCCTCACTCACCGGTGGAAGTGCCGACCTGTCACCGTCCACCAGGACAACCATCGCCGGCGGTGGCGATTTCGGCCCTGGCAACCACGGCGGGCGCAACCTGCGCTTCGGCGTGCGCGAGCACGCTATGGCCGCCATCTGCAACGGAATGGCGCTTCACGGCGGCATGATTCCCTACGCATCCACGTTTCTGGTGTTCTACGATTACATGCGCCCGGCCGTGCGCCTGGCGGCACTGATGCATCTGCACGTCATCTTCGTGTTCACGCACGACTCCATCGGGGTAGGCGAAGACGGGCCGACGCACCAGCCCATCGAGCATGTGTTCGGACTTCGTTCCGTGCCGGGCTTGACCGTCATCCGGCCGGCGGACGCAGCCGAAGCGATTGAGGCCTGGCGGGCGGCCATGGCGAACGACTCGGGGCCAACCGCGCTCGTCCTGACGCGGCAGAACGTACCGGCCCTTGACCGCAGCCACGGCTCCCCGGCGACGGATCTGGCGAAGGGAGCATACGTGCTGCGCGACGCCCCCGGGCGCCCGGACGCAGTACTCATCGCCACCGGTTCCGAGGTCAGCATAGCTGTCGAATCGGCCGAACAGCTTTCAGCCCGGGGTATCGCAGCGAGGGTCGTGTCGATGCCTTCGTGGGAGCTGTTCGAGAGGCAGCCGCAGGCGTATCGCGACGCGGTGCTGCCGCCTGAGGTCGTCCATCGCGTCTCAATTGAAGCGGGACGCACGCTGGGATGGGAGCGCTACGTCGGCTCGAAGGGGCGCGCCATCGGCATCGACACGTTCGGTCGTTCGGCGCCCGGAGCCGAACTGTATCGTAGATTCGAGCTGACGGCCGACAGGGTGACGAGAGACGTCGTCGAGCTGACGAAGGGAGAGAGCAGATGAGGCTACGTGTCGCCATCGGAGCGGACCACGGCGGATTCGAGCTCAAGCAGGAGCTCATCCGTCGCCTCGGGCAGAACGTCGACGTCTCGGACATGGGGGCACATGTCTACGACGCGCACGACGACTACCCGGACTACGTCGTACCGGTCGGACGCTCGGTCGCCAGAGGCGAGGTCGACCGCGGCATCCTCATCTGTGGCAGCGGCGTCGGCGCCTGCGTAGCAGCCAACAAGATCGCTGGAGTACGTGCCTGCGTATGCCACGATACGTACTCGGCCCACCAGGGCGTCGAGCACGACGACCTCAACGTGCTGTGCCTTGGAGCCCGCGTCGTCGGCGTAGAGGTGGCTACGGAGCTTGCGGTCGCCTTCCTGATGGCCCGGTTCACGGGCGAAGAGAGGCACCTGCGCCGCCTGGAGAAAGTGAAGGCACTCGAGGTTCAACCGGAGAACACGGACCGGGTCGAGCGCGAGGCCGCACCCGGGGAGAGCGCGCTGACTGATGAAGGCATCCCGGCGGAGGATGATGAGGGCGCGGAGGATGAGCAGGAGGAGGCAGACGACGAGGAAGACGAAGACGAGGAGGAGGAAGGCGAGGAGGAAGGCGAAGATGAGGAAGACGATGGGGACATCGACAGCGAGGAGGATGGCGGGAGAAAGCAGTGAGCGCTGAAGAGCGAGGGGCGGCGAAGCTGTGCGGCGATGTCCTGACGTCGGTCCGGGGCTGCATGGCCGAGGTGCAGAAGGGAGACATGAACCGCCGGTTGTGGGCGGGGGATACGTCTCTCTGGCCGGGTGATGCGGCTGAATCGGCCCACCGCCTCGGTTGGCTGCACCTGCCCGACGCGATGCAGTCTCAGAAAGACCTGCTGCGAGCATTCTCGGGCGGCATCGTGCAGGAGGGAATGCACGATGTGGTGCTTCTCGGGATGGGCGGAAGCAGCCTGGGAGCCGAGGTACTCAACCAGGTGTACGGCTCCGCGGCAGGCTATCCCCGACTGCACGTTCTGGATTCGACGGCTCCGGGCGCTATCGGAGCGGTGGCGGACACCATCGACTTCGCCCGCACGCTGTTCATCGTCTCCTCCAAGTCGGGCAGCACGCTTGAGCCGAACCTGCTGCACGAGTTCTTCGCTGCGGAGGTTGCGGCCAGGACCGGACGCGACCCGGCTCGGCAGTTCGCCGCAATCACGGACGCGGGCACATCGCTCGAGCGTCTGGCGCTGAAGTCGGGTTTTCGAAACGTCTTCACCAATCCATCGGACGTCGGTGGGCGCTACTCCGTACTCTCCCTGTTCGGCCTGGTCCCGGGGGCAACGCTCGGCATGGACGTGTCACTTCTGCTGGCGCGTGCCGCCCGGATGGCGCAGCACTGCGGGCCGGATGCCCCGGCGGACGGCAATCCCGGCGCGTTTCTGGGCGCCTACCTTGCCGGCTGCGCGCGGGTCGGTCGAGACAAGCTCACATTCATCACGTCGCCCGCGCTCGCCAGCTTCGGGCTGTGGGCGGAGCAACTCATCGCGGAGAGCACCGGCAAGAACGGCAGGGGCATCATTCCGGTCGTCGCCGAGCCTGCGCTTGAGCCGGTGGACTACGCCTGCGACCGGGCCTTCGTGTACCTGCGTCTGAGGAACGACGACAATGACGCGCCGGACAACAGGACATGGCGGCTCGCCGATGCCGGGTTTCCCTGTCTGACGATCGATGCCGAGGACGCGTATGCGCTCGGAGGCGAGTTCTTCCGCTGGGAGTTCGCGACCGCGATTGCGGGCGCGCTCCTCGGTGTGAACCCGTTCGACCAGCCGGACGTCCAGAGCGCGAAGGACGCGAGCACCCGTGTCCTGGCGCACTTCTCGGCTCACGGTGCTCTGCCGTCTGCCGAGGCGTCTACAACGCCGGCCGGCGTGACGACAAGGCTCCGCCCCGGTGCGTATCTCGCCATCATGGCGTATCTGCGCCAGCGGCCCGAGACGGATAACGTTTTCGCACGTTTACGCTGCAGACTCGGCACGCGACACCGCGTGAGCACAACGGTTGGATACGGTCCGAGGTTTCTGCACTCCACCGGCCAGCTCCACAAAGGGGGGCCGGATGAAGGCGTGTTCCTCCAGATCGTGAGCGCCCATCCGGACGACCTGACCGTCCCGGGGAGGGACTACTCGTTCGGTGTAGTGGTCGATGCGCAGGCGATGGGGGATCTTCAGGCTCTGGTGGCGCTCGGCCGCCCGGTGGCGAGGATGACCATCGAACGGGACGAGCCCGAACTGCTCGCACGAGCGCTCGATTGGCTGCAGTAGAGCACCGGGCGAACGCGGAGACCTACGCCGCTGCGCGCAGAAGTTCGACAAGCCTGGCGTAGCTGTCGGCGGGGTCCGGCCGGGCGAAGATGGCGCTGCCGACGCAGATGGTGTCCACGCCGTACCCGGCCACCTCCAGCAGATTCGCTTCCTTTATGCCGCCGTCGACGCCGACCTCGATGCACGGGCAAAGCGCGCGCACCTGGCTCACCTTCTCCATGACCTCAGGAACAAAAGGGGCGCCGTAGGAGCCAGGGTACACAGTCATAAGAAGGACGCAATCCACCGAGGGGAGGAGTGACTCGACGGCAGCAACAGGCGTGGGTGGGTTCAACGCCACTCCGACGCCAAGCCCGAGAGAGCGCGCCCGCAGGACGACCTGCTCCGCTTCATCGACCGACTCGACGTGGAAGACGACCCGCCCGGCGCCGGCGCACTTGAACGCCTCCAGATGGAGCAGAGGGTGCGCGACCATCAGATGCGCCTCCCACTCGAACCTTATGTCCTGCTGTCGCAGGTCCTCCGCTGTCATGCTGACAGCCGGCACGAAGACGCCGTCCATTATGTCGATTTGCACGAAGGGAGCGAACGCATTGGCGAGGGCAACCATGCGCGAAAGCGCAGGCTCAGCGTCAGTCAGAAGCGCAGGGACGACTCTGACCTGCCGCTTCACTGCTGCACCTCAACGCTGACGGAGCCGCGCAGCCTTGAATGAAGCGGAGGGGCGAACAGAGTGAGAGAAGGAAAGGAATTGGTGGAGCTGATGGGATTCGAACCCACTACCTCTTGACTGCCAGTCAAACGCTCTCCCGATTGAGCTACAGCCCCACCGAACCCGTGAAATATACCGTATGTGACGGTGCGAGCACAAGTCATATCGACAGACCGAGCCACTGCAGCACCGTGCGCATCCCGAAGTAGCCGAGATAGGCAAGCAACAGGTTCTTGAGGATTCGCCCGGCGAGAGTGATGAAGAAGAACTTGCCGATGCGGACGCGCAGCACACCCATCCAGACGGCAAAGGGGTAGTAGATGGGGTTGACGAGTGCAGCCATGATGAATATGGCTTTCGAGCCATGCCGCTGAATCAGCCCGGAGAACCGGGACTCGAACGTGGCGTCGAGCAGCAGCCCGCGCCCGCCGTAGCCGGTGAGGTAGGCGCCGACAGCACCGGTCGCCTCACCGAACCCGGCGACCACGCCTACGAGGGCGGGATTCAGCACACCGCCGAGCGTGAAGGTGATGACCGCTCCCATGCCCGGCAGAACGAATGTGCCGCTCGCAAGGACGTTTACCAGGAAACAGCCGACGTACCCCCAGTGCGAGATCCGGTCGAGAAACTCCCGGTGCTGCACCATGAGGACACAGAGGACGATGGTTGCGCAGACCGACAGGGCGGCAAACAGCCGTTCGCGCTTTCGGATTCCGCCCTCCACAAGGCGCAATTATACCCGACGGCTCGTGGACAGCGTATGTCCGTGGAGCCGGCGGCTATGCGGTTGCGGAGTTGAACGTGAGCACCCCCTCGCGTACGGCGACGGTAACGCGGTCGCCCTCCCTGATCTCACCGCTGAGCAGCCGGGACGAAAGCGGGTTCTCCACGTACTTCTCTATCACACGTCTCAGCGGGCGAGCGCCATACACAGGATCGTAGCCGGTGCGGACCAGCCAGGCCCTGGCTTCATCGTTCACGTCCAGGCTCACCTTGTGCTCCGCGAGAAGCCTCGCGGTCGAGCGCAGCATGAGTTCAACGATCTTCCGGAGGTGCTCTTCCTTGAGCGGGTGGAAGATGACAACATCGTCGATGCGGTTGAGCAACTCGGGGCGGAACGTCTTCTTCAGCTCCGACTCTATGCTTCGGCGCATGTCCGATTCGCCGAGTTCCTCGCCCCGCGAGAATCCGATGGCCTGTCGCTGGAAGTCCGCCGTGCCGAGGTTGCTCGTCATTATGACGACGACGTTCCTGAAGTCCACGGTGCGCCCATGCCCGTCGGTCAATCTGCCGTCCTCCAGGACCTGAAGCAGGATGTTGAACACATCAGGGTGCGCCTTCTCGATCTCGTCGAGCAGCAGCACCCGATAGGGTCTGCGCCTCACCGCCTCCGTGAGCTGGCCGCCCTCATCATAGCCGACGTAGCCGGGCGGCGCGCCGACGAGACGCGATACGGTGTGCTTCTCCATGTACTCGGACATGTCCAGGCGTACCATGGCCTCTTCATCATCGAACATGAACCATGCCAGCGCCCGGGCGAGCTCCGTCTTGCCAACACCGGTCGGCCCCAGGAAGACGAAACTGCCGATGGGCCTGCGTGGATCCTTGAGTCCGGCTCGCCCCCGGCGAACCGCCTCGGCCACGGCCGAGACCGCTTCTTCCTGGTCGACGATTCTCTCGTGGAGTCGGTCCTCCATGTGAACGAGCTTGTCAGCCTCGGCCTCGAGCATGCGCGACACCGGAATCCCGGTCCACTGCGAGATGAGGGCGGCGATGTCCTGTTCGCGCACGACGCCGTCAAGCCGCTGCTCGGCCTGCCACCGGCACCTTGCGTCGTTGTACTCGGCCTCGACGCGGGCAAGCTCGGCCTTCATCGCGGCCGCGCGCTCATAGTCCTGCTGCTGAGCGGCAGCACTCTGCTCGTCGCGGAGGTGGCGCACACGGCGCTCAAGCTCCTGAACATCCTTCGGCGCGCTTTCCATCTCCAGTCGCATCCTGCTCGCAGCCTCGTCGATGAGATCGATGGCCTTGTCCGGCAGGAAGCGGTCGGCGACGTACCGCTTCGACAGGCGCGCCGCAGCTTCAAGGGCGCTGTCATCAAGCTTCACCGTCCTGTGATGCGCTTCATATCTCGGGCGCAACGCCTTGAGTATCTGAAGAGTGGTCTCTTCGTCGGGCTCACCGATAAACACCGGCTGAAAACGACGTTCCAGAGCCCTGTCCTTCTCGATGAAGCGACGGTACTCGTCCAGCGTTGTAGCTCCGACGCACTGGAGCTCACCACGTGCCAGCGCCGGCTTCAGGATGTTGCTCGCATCTATCGCACCTTCGGCGCCTCCAGCTCCGACGACGGTGTGCAGTTCGTCGATGAAGAGGATGATCTCGCCGCTTGCCGAGCGTATCTCATCGAGCACGGCTTTGAGCCGCTCCTCGAACTCGCCCCTGAACTTGCTGCCCGCAACAAGGGCGGCCATGTCGAGCGCGACCACGCGCTTCCCCCTGATTGAGCCGGGGACGTCCTCGGCGATCACGCGCTGCGCCAGGCCTTCCGCAATCGCGGTCTTCCCTACGCCGGCATCGCCGATGAGCACGGGGTTGTTCTTCGTGCGCCGGCCCAGGATCTGGATGGTGCGCCGTATCTCGTCGTCCCGACCGATGACCGGGTCGAGTTTGCCCTGGCGGGCCATCTCAGTGAGGTCGTGCCCGTACTTCTCCAGAGACCGGTACTTGCTTTCCGCATGCTGGTCAGTCACACGATGGCCGCCACGTATGCGCTGCAGGGCGCGGTACACCGTCTCCTTCGTGACCCCGACGCCGGCGAGTATCCGGGCTGCCTCCCCGCCTTCCTCGTCAGCCACTGCGATGAGCAGGTGCTCGGTGCTGATGAACTCATCGCGGAACCGCTCCGCCTCCAGCCGGGCCGCGTCCAGCACGCGCAGCACCCGGGGAGTGACATACACCTGTGCCCCCTGGTACGCCATCTTCGGCAACGCCTCGAGGGCGCGCCTCGTCGCGGCGCGAGCAGCAACGACGTCCGCCCCCAGGTCACGCAGGATGCGTTCAGGCAGTCCACCCTCCTGCTCCAGGAGGGCAAGCGAAAGGTGCTCGACATCCCACTGGTTGTGGCCGAACTGGCGCAGGTACTCCTGAGATGAGGCCAGGACCTGCTGAGCCTGCTCCGTGAACTTGTCCGGCGTGAGCGGACCGATGCCCTGCTGCATCCCCATCCGCTACACCCCACGCTCCGTCCCTGCCGAATCGCCCGGCGAGCGACGCCGCCGTTCCAGCCGAGTCATCCTCTCCGACATCGACTCGACTTCGACCCGCAGGTTCTCCATCCGATGCATGAGAGTGAGCGCAAACTGCACCCCGGCCGCGTTCAGACCGAGGTCATTCATGAGTGTCTTGACACAGCAGAGGTGGTCCACATCGTCCTGGGAGTAGAGACGCGTGTTCCCTTCAGAGCGACCGGGGCGAACGAATCCGAGTCGCTCGTAGTGCCTTAGCCGGTGGGCCTCGATGCCCACCATACGTGATGCGACGCTGATGACGTACCTTGGCTCTGAGTACCCGGGGTTGTGCACGCTAGATTCAAGGAGCTTGCACAGCGCCTCGCACGCACGCCTCATATCGTCGGAAACCAGCTCCTGGAGCTCCTGCATTTCCGCGTACTGCTCACTCGATTCCGACACGTGTCACCTCCGGCATCGCTTCCGGAATTGTACTTCGCTCCAAGATTTCCCGTCAAACGAGGAAAGGAAATCTTACATGAGCACGCAGGAGCGCGGGGCACTGCGGTGTTTCCGAGGGCTTCTCGGGTCGCCCTCTGACTATCCGGCCGAAGGCGACGCGCCCGAGCCAAGCAAGCCGACGAGGTGCTGGAGAATGCGGCCCGTGGCGCCCCAGATGACGTGACCGTTGTAGTCGCAGACCGGACCATGGTAGAAGTGCTCGCCGATAACCCGTTCCTGCTCTCTGAACTCAAGCGGGTCCATCAGCACGCTCAAGGGAACGAAGAAGATGTCTTTCGTCTCGGCCTCGTTTGCCCGGAAGCCGTACGGGTACGGGACGAAGCCGACAAACGGGGAAATCACATAGCCGGTGCTGGCCACAACGTTGTCGTCGATCTCTCCTATCACTTCCACATCCTCGGGATCGATGCCCGTCTCTTCCCAGGCCTCGCGCAGAGCCGTGTCGAGGAGCGAGGAATCCTCGGGCTGCGGCGTGCCTCCGGGGAAACAGACCTGCCCCTTGTGGGAACGCACGTCCTGCGTGCGCTCGGTGAGGAGGACGTGAATCTCTCCGTCCTTGCAGAGCAGGGGAACCAGAACTGCGGACTTGACGAGATTCCGACCCGAGAGCCTCTGTTTGCGGTAGCTGCCGACTATCTCCAGAACGCGCGCCCTAGTCACGGCCGGATTATACCACCGGACCCGGCCGGGCCCTTCTGGCAGCGCCGGACGTCCCGCGGCAGCCGCACTCGGTGTTTGTGGGCAGCGCCGTCGAACGCGTAAAATGAGGGGTTCGGAGATTCTTCGTATGCAGGTACACCGCGACTACTACGAGATACTGGGCATCTCCCGCGATGCGGACGGGGAGGAGATTCGCAGGTCTTTCAGGAGGCTTGCCTTCCAGTACCATCCTGACCGCAACCACGATGCCGACGCGGAGGACAAGTTCAAGGAGATCAACGAGGCCTACCAGTGCCTCTGCGACCCCGAGAAACGCCAGATGTACGATCTCAGGGGACACGCCGCCTCCGGCGGCTACGCGGACGCCGGTTTCGGCGGCCTTGGCGAGATATTCGACACGTTCTTCGGTGGCGCCTTCTCCGATGCTGCAACACGCGCTCCGCGGCAGGGCGAGAGCTTCCGCTTCAAGACCAGGGTGACCTTCGAGGAAGCTGCATTCGGGTGCGTGCGCGAGTTCACGGTTCGACGCACCGAAGCGTGCCCGGACTGCAACGGCACAGGCTGTGCCAAGGGTACGTCCCCCCTGAAGTGCCCTGACTGCAGAGGGACCGGCCGGGTGCGGAGGGTCGAGCAGAGCATCTTCGGACGTTTCAGTCACACCGTCCGCTGCTCCCGCTGCAACGGAGCCGGTTCGATCATCACGTCGCCTTGCACGCACTGCAAGGGCACGGCGCACATCACCGCCACGCGGACGCTGCAGACGCAGATCCCGGCGGGCATCGATAGCGGCGGCCAGGTGACGCTCAGAGGGAAGGGCAGCCTTGGGGTGAACGGAGGTCCCGCCGGCGACGTGCACGTCACCGTTGAGGTAGAACCCCACGAGATGTTCACTCGTGACGGACTCGACATCGGCTACGAGCTCCCGATCAACTTCGCTCAGGCGGCACTCGGAGGGGAAGTGGCGATTCCGGTTCTGGGTGGAGAGACCACGATCCGGATACCCTCGAACACGCAGACGGGCCGGGTCATCCGCCTGAAGGGCAAAGGCATCCAGGAGGCGGGCGGCCGACGGTCTGGCGACGAGGTCATACAGGTTCGCGTGGTCACGCCGAAGAAGCTGGATTCCGAGCAGCGGCGGCTGTTCGAGGAGTTGGCGAAGACTCTCCCCGCCGAGTAGTCCTCCACGACGAGGTCGGGCTCTACGCAGGGCGACCGACCCGGCCGGTGAACCTGGCAACCGCCTTGGTCAGCGGATAGCCCTCGAACAACACCCTGTAGATCGAGAGCATGATGGGCGCCTCGAGGTTGAGCCTGTCGGCGAGCTGCCTCACTGCCTTCGCAGTGTAGACCCCCTCCGCCACCTGGTGCATCGAGGAAAGGACCTCAGCCAGCGGGCGTCCGCGAGCCACCTCACAGCCGACGCGGTGGTTCCGGCTCAGGTCGCTGACGCAGGTGGCGACAACGTCGCCGAAGCCGGCGAGACCGTAAAAGGTCGATTCCCGCGCGCCCATCGCGACACCGAAGGCAATGACCTCGCTCCACGCGAACGCTATGAACGCGGCCTTCGCGTTGTCGCCCAGTCCAAGTCCATCCATCATGCCGGCCCCCAGCGCCACGATGTTCTTGAGGGCGCCGGCCAGTTCGACACCGATGACGTCGTCCGTCACGACTGTGATGAAGCGGTGCGAACCGAATGCCGTTTGCACCCTTCGCGCCACGGCCGCATCAGTCGAAGCCACCACCGAGGCTGCGGGGAGTCCCCTCGCTATCTCGTCCGCGAGGTTCGGTCCCGAGAGCGCACAGAGCGTGCGTGTACAGTCCGCGCCGAGCACATCGCCAAGCACTTCGGTCATCCGCTTGCCGGTCTCGACCTCGAGGCCTTTCGCCACGCTCACCTGACACGCATGTGTCGGAACCACGTGCGCGACGGACAACGCGTTTGCCCGCACGGTCTGGGAAGGCACCGCCCACACAATGCAGCCGGTTCCGTCGAGCGCGTCCTGCGCCACATGAGTCGGACGGTACTTCACCGAGAGTTCCCGCAGCGCGACCGCCTCGGACTCAGTCCTGGCAAGAAGGCGAACGTCGTGGCCACTGCGGGACAGAAACCAGGCAATGGTCCTTCCCCAACCCGTGTTGCCGATGACCGTCACGGTCTCACTCAACTGTGAGATGCCTCCTTGTCGTCCCGCCGCCAAGATGTTCTCCAGACCTCAAAACAGCTTGCGTTCGGTCCCTTTCCTGAGGCGTCCGATGTTGTCTCTGTGTTCGATGGTGAGGATGGCCACCGCGATAAGGGAGTATGCCAGATGAGGCCACGGCACCCAGCCGGTGAAGTACAGAACCAGCATGACGCCGCAGGCCGTGAGTCCGCCCACGATGGACCCGAGCGACATGAACCGGCTGACCAGCGCCACCACGGCCAGCACCTCGATTCCGAGCAACGCGGCGGGCAGATGGATCATGCACATGCTACCGAAGAAAGATGAGACGCCGCGGCCGCCACGGAAGCCCGCAAAGACGGGACGGTTGTGTCCAAGGATGGCCACGAGGCCGGCCAACCCCTGAACCATCGGCACCGTAATCGGGGAACCGCCGAGGTGTTCTACCGCATACGGCCACAAGAGAGTGGCCACAAGGACTGCGACAAACGCCTTGAGACCATCGAGGAAGAGTGTCAGGAAGCCCAGACCGCGACCGGCCGACCTCATGACATTCGTCGCGCCCGTCTTGCCGCTGCCGGTGGCGCGGAGGTCGCGGCCAGTCTTGAGCCAGGCGATTATGAGCCCCACGGGGATGGAACCGAGAAGATAGGACAGCCCCAGGATGCCCACCAGCAGCAGTCCGGTCATCGCGCCTTCACCCCGCGCTTGCCGCCCTTCGGGCGGCCCGCCTTCACGATCACGAACTGCATCGGCACGCCGTCATACTGAAACAGGGCTCGCATCTGGTGCTCGAGGTAGCGAAGATACGTCTGGGTCACCATTCTCACGTCATTCACGTGGACGATGAACGTCCACGGTCTCTCTTCGTCCTGGTGCGCACGGGTCACGCTGAGCGAGCGTTTCCCGAGCCGGGGAGGAGCGTAGCGCTGCACCGCGTCCTTCACCGCCGCGTCCACGGCGTCAGGCGGCAACAGTCGCATGCGGGCCTCAGCCACTTCGACCGCGCGCTGCAGCACTTCGGTGATGTTCTGGCGGTTCTTCGCCGAGACGCGGAGCGTCGGGACGTGGGAGAGGAAGTCCAGTCGCTGCTTGAGCCAGTCCCGGTGCGCCTCCCGCTCCGCCGCAGGAACGAGGTCCCACTTGTTCACCACGATGACCAATCCCTTGCCGGACTCGAAGACATACCGGGCGATGCTGACGTCCTGCGCCGTGGCGGGTTCAACGGCATCGAGGACCAGCAGCGCCACATCGCAGCGGTCGATGGCCTGCATCGAACGAAGGACGGAGAAGTAGTCGACGCCGTAGTCGAGATGTGAGCGCTTGCGGATGCCGGCCGTATCGACCAGCAGCAGGCTCCTGCCTCCCCAGGCGAGCTCCGCGTCGAGCGGGTCGCGCGTCGTGCCGGGGGTCTCGTCTACGATGGCGCGCTCATCGCCGAGAAACGCATTCAGCAGCGTGGACTTGCCCGCATTCGGACGGCCGACAATTGCCAGGCGGAGGGCCCCTTTTCGGGCAGGCGTGGGGGTTTCGGCGGGCGGCAACAACGAGACCACGGCGTCCATCAACTCATCGATGCCCCGGTTGTGAAGCGCGCTCACCGCAATCACCCGGTCCATGCCCAGGCGGTAGAACTCGGGCAGAAGCGGCTCTCGCCGATCAGTGTCGATCTTGTTGACCGCAAGGACTGCCGGCTTGCCGGCGGCGCGCACGAGTGCGACCACCTCTTCGTCACTTGCGAGGACGCCGTCGGTGACCGAGGTAACGAGGACGACAGCGTCCGCCTGCTCTATGGCCATCTCTGCCTGGTGCTTGACCTTGAGCCCGATGGGCGAGTCGGCAGCAGCCGACCAACCTCCGGTATCGACGAACAGCATGTCCCGGTCGCCCCAGTTCACCGGCGCGAAGACCCTGTCCCGGGTCACGTGGGGCTGGTCATCGACGACAGCGAGTCGTGCGCCCGCGATTCGGTTGAGAAGCGTGGACTTGCCGACGTTCGTCCTGCCAACAAGAGCCACGACAGGCCTTGGCATCACACCACCTCTCTAGCCAGCAGGGATCAGCAACCGGGCAAGGACGGCCTTCTGAACGTGCAGCCGGTTCTCCGCCTGGTCGAACACCACCGACGAGGGACCATTCAGGACATCGGACGTGACCTCCTCGCCATGGTGGGCGGGCAGACAGTGCATGAATATGACGTCGCGCTTCGCATGGGCGAGGAGGGAGTCGTTCACCTGGAACGCGGCAAACGCCTCACGGCGCATCGGAGCTTCCTTCTCCTGTCCCATGCTCGTCCAGGTGTCCGTGTAGACCACGTCGGCACCGCGGACAGCCTCGATGGGGTCTGATGTGGCCTGAACAACGCAGCCGTTCGATGCGGCCAACTCGCGCGCCTTCCGCAGGGTGTCCTCGTCGAGGGCGAACCCATCAGGCGAAGCTATCGCGAAATCAACGCCCATCATGCCGGACAGCAGAGCCAAGCTGCGCGCCACGTTGTTGCCATCTCCCACGAAGGCCAGGCGCACATGCGCGAGACGCCCCTTCTGCTCGCGGATGGTAAGGAAGTCGGCAAGCGCCTGGCACGGGTGTTCCTGGTCCGACAGCGCATTGATGACTGAAACGGTCGCCCAGTGGGCCAGTGACATCAGCGTCTCATGACTGAAGACGCGGGCGACGATGCAATCGACGTACCGACTCAGCACCCTTGCCACATCAGCCACGGGCTCGCGCTGCCCCAGTCCGACCTCCTGGGGTGAGAGGTAGAGGCAGTGGCCGCCAAGCTGCGTCACCGCAAGGTCGAAACTGACTC
>CAZLPP010000005.1:0-7656 GCA_964561465.1 uncultured Dehalococcoidales bacterium | reverse complement strand
GAGAGGTAGAGGCAGTGGCCGCCAAGCTGCGTCACCGCAAGGTCGAAACTGACTCGCGTCCTCAACGACGGCTTCTCGAACAGAAGAGCGACGGACCTCCACGGCAGGAGACAGCGCATGCCCGCCTGCTTCATGACGAGGGCCTGCTCGATGAGTTGCTCTACGTCGTCCCGGCCGAGGTCGACCACCGACAGGAGGTCCTTCTTCACGAACGTCTAGTATAGCATGGGGTTTGAAGCGGTATAATGGCGACGATGGCTTCTCAGCAGCGACGGCTGCTCCTGCTGGTCGACGGCAACGCGCTGGTCCATCGCGCCTTCCACGCTTTGCCCCCTCTCACCACCTCCCGCACGGGCGAGATGGTGAACGCGGTGTACGGCTTCGCGAACACGCTGTTCAGGGTGGTCGGCACGCTGAAGCCGAGCCACTGGGCCATTGCGTTCGACTATCCGGCGCCTACGTTCCGACACGAGCTGTTCGACCAGTACAAGGCGCAGCGTCCTCCCACTCCCGAGGAGCTGAAGGGCCAGATAGCTCGCGTGCACGAGTTGGCGGCAGCGCTCGGGATTCCCGCATTCGAGCTCCAGGGCTACGAAGCCGATGATCTGCTGGGCGCGCTGGCCCGACAGGCCGGTGAATCAGGCGCTGAGGCTGCCATACTCTCGGGTGACCGCGACCTGCTGCAGCTCGTCCGTCCCGGCGTCACCGTCCTGCTCCCCGGACGCACCTTCAGCGATGCCGTCAGCTACGACGAGGAGGCGGTGGAGGCTCGCTTCGGAGTCAGGCCGCGCCAGCTCACCGCGTTCAAGGCGCTGGTGGGCGATGCGTCCGACAACATACCCGGCGTGCCGGGGGTGGGCGAGAAGACAGCTGCTCGCCTGCTCGCGCAGTACGAGGGCCTCGACCAACTCTATGAGCATATCGAGGACATCGCACCCCCGAAGTTGCAGGCTTCCCTCGCGGCATCACGCGACCAGGCAGCGGAAAGCCTCAAGCTGGCCACCATCATTACTGACGTCCCGGTGCAACTGAAGCTCGATGAATGCCGCGTCGGTGGCTACGACCGGGAGCGCGCACTGTCCCTGTTGAGAGAGCTCGAGTTCAACAGCCTCGTCAATCGCCTGCCCGCCGCGGCAGCAGTCGATGTTCCGGCGCCGGTTCGTCCTCCGGCACACGAGGGTTCGGAGTCCCGCGTTGTCGTGGCCTCAGAGGACGCGAAGGCGCTCAAGGAGGAGTTGCAGCAGGCGACCGAAATCGTGGTGTGCGTCGCCCCTGGCGAAGCCGTGAACGCCGGTGCGAAGGGGTTGAAACGGGGGGAACGAGGCTATGTGGCTCCGCGCGGAGTGGCGGTCTCTTCAGGCGTCGACCGCATCTCCTACCAGCCGGTCTCTCCGGCAGCCGCCGAATCCTCGGCTCAGCGCCGTCTGGAGCGGCCGCTCGATGTCTTCGCGCCGGCTCTCGCACGTGATGGTTGCCTGAAGATATGCGATGACGTCAAGATGCTGCTGAGGCACCTTGCCGCCTTCGGCGTCTCCTTCGCCGGACCGTGGTTCGACACGTCAGTGGCGGCACACCTGGTCGGAGAGAAGAACGTAACTCTCGAGGCCGTGGCTTCAAGCCGGCTGGGCGCGACGCTGGCCGCGAAGGCACCTGGCGGCGATGAGCTGAACCGGGCCTCTGAACGCGACGTCGCCGATTGGCTGGCAGCCCGCGTCGCGGCGTGCAGGTCGTTGCGTGTGTCCCTGGAGCACGACATGGCGGAGCGCCAGGTCCTGGACCTGTTCCAGCGCGTCGAGATGCCTCTCGTCCCGGTCCTGGCCGACATGGAGGACCACGGGATACTGGTGGACACGCAGAAGCTGACGGAGATGTCGCGCACGCTCTCCGACCATCTCGCCTCGCTGGAGGTCGACATCTACAAGGCGGCGGGGCACCGATTCAACATCAACTCCCCTCAGCAGCTCGGCAACGTGCTCTTCACCGAGCTGGGCCTGCCGGGAGGCCGCAAGACCAGCAACGGATACTCGACCGAGGCATCGCTGCTCGAGTCCCTGAGGCCGGCTAATCCCATCATTGACCTCGTGCTGCAGTACCGCCAGCTGGCGAAGCTGAAGTCCACGTACGTCGACACGCTCCCCGGACTGGTGAACCCCGAGACTGGCAGGGTCCACACCGTGTTCAGCCAGACGGGCACTGCGACGGGCCGTCTGTCCTCGAGCGACCCGAACCTGCAGAACCTGCCCATCCGGACCGAGCTGGGGAGGACGATACGGGCGGCCGTGGTCTCGCCGCCCGGTTGGAGCCTTCTCAGCGCGGACTACTCCCAGATTGACCTGCGGAGTCTCGCCCATCTGTCGGGTGACGAGGCGCTTGTCACGGCGTTCGAGAAGGGCGAGGACATCCACACGACAACAGCCAGCAGGGTCTTCGGCGTCGCCCCGAGCGAGGTGACGCCCGACATGCGCCGGGCGGCAAAGGTGGTCAACTTCGGGGTGGTGTACGGGATGAGCGACTATGGGCTGGAGCAGGCGACCGAGTTCACCCGCGCCGAAGCAGGCAAGTTCATCAAGACCTACTTCTCGCAGTACCCCGGAGTGCGACGCTGGATCGAACGAACCAAAGAGCAGGCGCGGGAGACGCTCTTCGTGACCACGCTGCTGGGCCGAAGGCGATACGTTCCCGAGATACGCTCGACCAACCGTCAGGTGCGCGAGGCCGCGGAGCGGATGGCCATCAACGCGCCGGTTCAGGGCACTTCGGCCGACATCATCAAGGTAGCGATGATAGCCATCCACGATGCGCTGCAGCGCGAGCAGCTCCGGAGCAGGATGCTGCTGCAGATACACGACGAGCTGCTCTTCGAGGTCCTCGCTTCCGAGCGAGGACGCGTGGTGCACCTCGTGCGGGAACTCATGCCGGGGGCCGTGAAGCTGGCGGTGCCACTCAAGGTCGATCTGAAAGAAGGGCCCAACTGGGCCGACATGGAGCCCGTTGCGGCCGTCCCGTAGCTACAGGTTCCTCAGGTAGCGGTCGATGTCGGCCGCGGCGCGCTTGCCCGCTCCCATGGCGCTGATGACGGTGGCTGCGCCGGTTGCCATATCGCCGCCACACCATACTCCGTCGCGGCTCGTCCGCCCCGTCTCCGGGTCCGCAGCGATGGTGCCCTCTTTCGTGAGCGTCAGGTTCGGGGTCGTAGTGGGAATGACCGGGTTCGGCCGGGTGCCGAGCGCGATGATAGCCGTGTCGACGTCCAGCACAAACTCCGTGCCGGGCTTGACGATGGGGCGCCTGCGCCCGCTGGAGTCGGGCTCACCCAGTTCCATCTCGTAGCACTCGACGCCGCAGACGTTGCCCTTGTCGTCGCCGATGAAGCGCCGGGGGTTAGTGAGCAGCTTGAGGATGACGCCCTCTTCCTTCGCATTCTCGCGCTCTTCCGCCCGCGCCGGCATCTCCTCCTCCGAGCGCCGGTAGACGATGTAGACTTCCTCAGCTCCAAGTCGCAGAGCGCAGCGGGACGAGTCCATGGCCACGTTCCCGCCACCAAAGACCGCGACGCGCTTGCCAACATGTATCGGCGTATCGTAGTCAGGGAAGCGATAGGCCTTCATGAGATTGACCCGCGTGAGGAACTCGTTGGCGGAGTAGACGTTGTTCAGGTTCTCGCCCGGGATGTTCAAGAACATGGGAGCACCGGCTCCCGGCGCGAGGAAGACGGCATTGAACCCCTCTCCGAACAGGTCGTCCACCAGCTCCGTCCGGCCCACGACGTTGTCGAGGACGATCTCGACGCCCAGCGAGCGAACGTAGTTGACCTCGGACTCGACGATTGACTTCGGCAGCCGGAACTCCGGGATGCCGTACTTGAGCACGCCTCCCGCCGTGTGCAGCGCCTCGAAGAGAGTCACCGCGTGGCCCATCCTGGCCAGGTCGGCGGCGCAGGTGAGTCCCGCCGGCCCCGCCCCGACGACGGCGACTCTCTTTCCGCTGGAGGCCCCGTGAGCCGTCCTGGGAGCCTCTCCCGACTGCCGAAGCGCCCAGTCCGCGACGTAGCGCTCAAGCCGGCCTATCGCGACGGGAGCACCCTGGCGAGACAGAATGCACGTCTTCTCGCACTGCTGCTCCTGCGGACACACACGACCGCACACCGCAGGCAGGCTGTTCTTCTCCTTCAGAGCCTGGACGGCTCCGGGCATGTCTCCCTCGCGGAGCGCTTTGATGAACTCCGGAATCTGGACGCTGACGGGGCATCCGGCTTTGCAGGCCGGCTTCGGGCACTGGAGACACCGGCTGGCTTCAGCCACGGCATCCGCCCCGGAGTATCCGAGGGCGACCTCCTCGAAGTTGCGAGCACGAACCTTCGGGTCCTGCCTCGGCATATCGACCCGGTTGAGATTCAGTTCCTTCTTAGCCACAGTGTCCGCCTCCGCGACAGCGATGCTGGTGTCGCTCTACCGACGACTTCTCCTGGGACAGATAGGCACGCTGCCGGCTCATCAGGAGGTCCCAGTCGACCTGGTGCGCATCGAAATCGGGTCCGTCGACGCAGGCGAGTCTCGTCTCTCCTCCCACCTCGACCCTGCAGGCCCCGCACATGCCCGTCCCATCCACCATGATGGGATTGAGACTGACGATAGTCTTCACCCCGAACGGCTTCGACGTGAGGGCTGAGAACTTCATCATAACCGTCGGGCCGATGGCGATGACCCGGTTGACAGTCCGAGTCTCGAGCAACTGCTTCAGGGGTTCGGTGACGAGTCCCTTGCGACCGTACGAGCCATCATCGGTCGTGACAATCAACTCATCGCTGAACGCACCCAGCCGTTCCTCCCAGAAGACCAGGTCCTTCGACCGGAACCCCATGATGGAGACAACCCGGTTGCCGGCGGCCCTCATCGCGCGGGCAATGGGGACGATTGTGGCTATCGCGAACCCGCCGGCGACGCACACGACGGTTCCGTAGTTCTCGACCTCGGTGGGTCTCCCCAGCGGGCCGACGAAGTCGTCAACGACGTCGCCGGTCTGGAGTCGAGCGAACTTCATCGTGCTGGCGCCGACCTCCATGAAGACAACCGTGACCGTGCCTTTCTCTCTGTCCCAGTCGGCGATGGTGAGGGGGATTCGCTCTCCCTCCTCGCCGTGGTGCAGGATTACGAACTGGCCCGCCTGCGCCTTTCGCGCCACGCGCGGCGCGTGGACCTCAAGCAGGTGAATGGTGGGAGTCAGGTCTTCACGCCTGAGTATGCTGAACATCTCTTCCTCCCGCGCACCCTGATGCGGGCACACGCGGACATCGATTATACACAAAGGTCTCCAAGGACAGCCGTTTGTGCGCCAGGCGCGCGTGACATAGACTTGCGCCCAATGCCCGAACTGCCCGAGGTTGAGACCATTCGCCGCGCCATCGAGCCTCACATCGTGGGGGCGCAGATCACAGACATCTCCCTACCGGACCCTTCAATCGTGGGGGCAGAAGGGGTGGAATCTCTCCGTCCCGCGCTCGGGGCAACGGTCCGCGCCGTTCTGCGACGAGGCAAGCACCTCATCCTGCTGCTGGCAGGCAACAGCGGTATCGTACTTCACCTGCGGATGACGGGAGCGCTTCTCCGTTGCGAACCTCCCGCCGGCGCTCGCGTCAGAGCTGTGCTGACCTTCTCGAACGGAGAGAGACTTGCGTTCACCGACCAGCGCAGGCTGGGCAGGATGCAGTACTACGCGAGTCTCAAGCCTCTGCTCCTGCGTCTGGGGCCGGAACCGCTTGACGCCGACTTCACCTGGGAATCGCTCCGGAGCGCGCTCAGGCGACACAGCGTCCCCATCAAGGCAGCGCTGCTTGATCAGAACATCGTCGCGGGCATCGGCAACATGTACGCCGACGAGGCACTGTACCTGGCGGGCATCAACCCTGTCGTCTCCGCCAACCAGGTCCCTTCCAACGAGATCCGCGCCCTCTGGCATTCCATCCGGGATGTGCTGCAGCGGGCCATCGAGGACGGTGGTGCGAGTGTCAGCACCTACGCGAAGCCGGATGGGAATCGCGGAGCGGCGCAGTTCTCATTCAACGTTGCTCACAGGAAGGGGCAGCCCTGCCCCCGGTGCGGAGCACAGATCGAAAGGGTCATGGTGCGGAAGAGAGGCGCCTGCTACTGCCCGTCCTGCCAGCGCCAGCCGTGAGCGCACGCGGGCATTCATTGAAGAACAGACTGGTGGCAGCGGGTAGATTCGGACTACCGACCAAGGGCTTATGAGTCCCCTGCTCTACCACTGAGCTACGCTGCCGCAGTGTCCGGTAATGTACCACAGGCCCCCGAGACGGTCAACGCCGTCACGTGTGGACGAGCCGGCCGTCACAGGACCTGCGTCACCTCGGTCTTTCGTCCCGTGACCAACCACATGTGCCTCGAAGTACCTTCGTTCGATGCGCCGCCGTCAGGCCACCTGATAGAACTTACTCTGACCGTACAGAACCCACAGAGGAGACGCGAATGGCGGCCGCAGCACACACTGACGTAGACAAAGCCAGCCCCAATCAGGAGGAGACTCACCCCGACGGCGGGGTCGGCGAGCTCTATGCCGCGTACCGTGACAGGCTGCTTCGATTCGTCCTGCCACGGTTGCACGGCGACGGCGATGCGGCTGAAGACATCGTGCAGGAGTCCTTCGCCGCCGCCCTGGCGTCTCTGTCCGGGTTCCAATCCCGATCGAGCCCGTACACGTGGCTCTGCTCGATCGCACAGCACAAGGTCGCCGACTACTACCGCAGGCGGCCACAGGTAGACAGCTCCAGTGCATCCGAGTATGGAGAAGAGGTGAGTGACGACCTCGAGCAGGCCTGCGGTGCGTCGACCGTCGAATCGTGGTTCGAGGCGCAGGAAGCCAGGGATGCGATACGCCGTGCCCTGAGGGGACTGCCGCCGGACTACGAGCGTGCTCTGCGCCGCAAGTACTTCGCCGGCCTGTCGACTCTGGAGCTTAGCGTTGAGTTGGGGCGCTCTCCCAAGGCAGTAGAGGGAGTCCTCGCCAGAGCTCGCCAGGCACTATTCCGGTCGCTCTCGGAGAAAGCCCCGGTCTAGGTCGACTCCATTCGCCCGTCACCGCTCCATTTCAACCTTTCGTCGCTCGTTCAGCGCGCCCTCTGACGCGCCTCCAACCGGAGACCCCGGGCGGAACCGCCTTCTACCCGGATGCGCGAGCCAGCGGGCCCGGGAGACCCGAGAACCGGTCCGCCCGTTCACCCGGCCAGCCGCCGCGAAAAAGAATCGCCGGCAAATGGAGCTGGAATCAATTTGTCCTAGGTCTTTAGTACTAGGACGTCCTTGACCCCCGAATGACCCCGTGTTATTGTCGTCTTAGCGCGCAAGGTCAGGCGCAGCTGTGTGGTGCTCGCGAAGCCTCCAATCAGCGGTGGGAGATGTCTATGATGGGGCACTGCAGCGGGCTACTCCCGTCGATTCCCCCCCCCGATAGTCCTGGCCTGGCGTGTGTTCCCGGCTTCCAGCGCGACTAACTGGATGACGAAAGTACGTCCCGGTGTGGGACGCGCACTACAGTCGAACCACGAGCAATCAAGGCGCCCCGTAAGGTGGGACGGAGGTCACCAATGATTCGTAGGGTAGTCTCGGTCTTCAGTCAAATCGTACTGTTGAGCTCGCTGTTGCT
>CAZLPP010000004.1:0-53526 GCA_964561465.1 uncultured Dehalococcoidales bacterium | reverse complement strand
GGGTTGTGGGGGTGGTCGGGGTTGTGGGAGTCGGTTCCGGAGCACAGCCGGCAATCAGCAAGCTGACGACGGCCAACGCCCCAACAAGGGACCACATCAACTTCTTGCTCACCATTCACCTCCTGTCTATTTGGTCGCCTGGAAAGGTAAGAGGGCCAGAAACCGCGCAAGCCTCAAGCTAGGTACGAAAGTATAGGAAGGCCCAAACGAAGATGTCAATAGTACCATCCTGCCGCCCGCCCCACGTGCGCGTATCCTGCTGAACGCCTCCGGGCGATGACCTCCCGACGACAGCGTGTACGTGCCGGACGAACGCGCACCTTGCCGCCTCCGGCGACACAGGCCGCCCCGATCGGCCCCGTCCCGCAACGCGGCCCGGCTTCCGGGAAGAAGCGGGCGAGTTGCATGCGGGCCTAGACCACAGGAACCGGCAGAACCAGCGGCCCGTCCGGAATCACGGCGACCTCGGCTGAGGCGCCCAGCCGGCGCATCGCCTCCTCCAGCGCGAGGTCAACGCTTCGCACCGGCTCCAATCGCATGCTCCTCACGAGCGCATCATCGAGTTCGGACCGCAGCATCACGTGATTCCGCATCTGGATACGCGAGAGTATCTGGTTCTGCCACTGCACACCAAGCGGTTCCTCGCGGCGAATCCGCTGCAGCACCTCGAGCGGGCCACTGCACGAACGGTGCACGTCAACAAACGACTGCGGTCCCGCGCCGCTGGCGCAACTCGAGGCTATGATGATGATGCCTCCCTCGCGAGCAACCGAGGAGGCCACATCCATCCCCTTCACGGTCTGGTATAGATCGAGGTCGAGCGGCGCGCCGCTGTTGGTCGTGATGACGACGTCCGCGCGATGCGGCACGACTGCGCCGGCACTCTCGCGCGCCGCCGCGCAGCCAGCTTCGTGGGCGGCAACGAGGTCGCCGGCAAAGACCTGAGTGATCTCTTTCTTACGGTTGAGCAGCACATTCACGATGAAATCGAGGTGCGCCATACGCGCCATCTCGACCATGTCCTCGTGAATCGGATTGCCGGACAGCACTCCTGCCCGCGCAGCGGGGTGCTCAATCATCCGATAGCCGTGGTTCACGTACGCCGAGTTGATGCCGAATACGCCGGGCGCGATGCTCTTCCGGCCACCCGAGAAGCCCGCGAAGAAGTGCGGCTCGATGAAGCCGGTCGACACTCGAAAATCGGCTTCGACCACAGTTCTGAAGATGTCCACGGGCGTCCCCCGGGTCGTGGTGCCGATGTTCACCGTCTGTGCCGGGTCGTGGTTGAGGACGCGATACTGAGCCACGATGTCGTCCCCAAGCAGGCGTCGCAGCCCGACCACGTCCAGAGGCGGGTGCAGACCGAGCGCGACCACGATGGTGATGTTCTCGCGAGGCACGACCGACTCGAGCTCGGCCAGGATGGGCGGCAGCAGCCGATCGTCCGGGCAGGCCCGGGTGTTGTCCGTCGCAATGACGACCACGCGATCGTGCGGTCGCACCATTTCAACGAGTGGCCGTGCGCCTATGGGGTCGCGCAGCGCCTGCAACACCGCCCGGCGCTCGTCGGGTAGTCCCGCACAGTCTCGCGACTCAAGCACAAACGCGAGGTTACGCTCGGGAACGCGCACCTTCAGGCTCGACGCGCCATACGGCAGCTCAAACTCGGCGTACATGGCGCACTACCTTATGGCGGTCCCGGGATTGAGGATGCCGTTGGGATCGAACACCTTCTTGATGCCCCTCATGATCTCTTCCTGCTTGGGGTCCATCAACAGCTCGAGGTACTTGAGGCGTATCTTCCCGACTCCGTGCTCGCCCGTGATGACGCCGCCAAGCTGCACCGCTGCCTTGTAGATCTCCTTCTTCACGTCTTCGGCCACGCCGCGCTCCACCAGCTCCTTGAGCATGTACGGATGGAAGTTGCCGTCGCCTGCGTGGGCGATGGTGGCAATCTTCGTGTTGTACTTCTTCGCGATTTCATCCAGCGCATCCAGCATCTTGCCGAGGCTCGCGGGCGGAACGGTGATATCGGAGTCGCCGGCAATCTTCGGCTTCATGGCTGAATAGATCTCACTCCGCATCTTGAGGATGTCCGCCTGCTCCTGTTGCCGCTCGGCAATCAGCACATCGATGGCGCCGTTTGCCTGGCAGACCTCGGACATCTTCTCCGCCTGCGCGTAGACGTCATCCTCGCTGACTCCGGCCAGGATGAGCAGGAGGTGCGCCTTGCCCTTCTCCGCCGGCCACTTCATGCCGAGATTCTCGGCTGAGAAGAGGATGACCTCGTGATCGACGTACTCGATAGCCATGGGGATGACGCCGCTCTGGAGTATCTTCGGCACGGTGTTGATGGCCTTCTGGCGATCCTCGAACGAGACCACCAGCGTCGCGGTCCCCGAGAACCTCGGATAGAGCCGCATCGTCGCCTTCGTGATGATGCCGAGGATGCCCTCGCTGTCAATCATCAGATGCATCAGGTCGAGCCCCGTGTTGTTCTTGAGCAGCTTGCCGCCCATTGTGGTGATCTCGCCGGTCGGCAGGACCACCTCAAGCCCCTTCACGTACTGGCGCACCACGCCGTACTTCACTGCGCGCGAACCGCCGGCGTTCGCAGCAATCATGCCACCCACCTGGGCGCCCTCGTCTCCCGGATGCGGAGGGAAGAGGAGGTTCGCATCCTCCACGGCCTTCAGTAGCTGCGCAAGCGTCACTCCGGCCTGGGCGACCACCATGAGGTTCTCGGTATCGACTTCCTCGATCTTGTCGAACCGCTCCATCGAAATGACGATGCCGTCCTGGGTCGGCATGGCTCCGCATACGAGGCCGGTGCCGGCGCCGCGCGGATACACGGGCGTCTTGTCCCGGTTGGCCAGCTTCATGATCTCGGAAATCTCCTGCGCGGTCGCCGGCTTCACGACAACCACGTGCTCCGCCGGTTTCAGGCGCTGGTCGGGTGTGGTCTCGTCGTACAGGTACGTCTGCATCTGTCCGCGCTCGGTGATGACCCAGTCCTCACCGACTATCCTCTTGAGGCCTGCAACATCGATCATTGTCTTCTCCTGTCCTCCTTGTCACTTTACACGAAACCAGCCGTCTGCCGGCGGACCGGCCCGGCTACTTGATGGCCGAATCCGGGCTGAGCACGCCGTTCGGGTCGAAGAGCCGCTTCAGCCCTCTCATCAGTTCCATCGACTTCGGGTCGATGCACATGTCGAGCTCGGCAAGCCGCGTCTTGCCGATGCCATGCTCGCCACTGATGACGCCACCCAGCTCGACTGCCCGGGCATATATCTTCTTCTTCACCTCTCTGGACAGTCCCCGTTCCTTCAGTTCGAGCATGAGATGGGGATGGAAGTTGCCGTCCCCCGCGTGCGCCACCATCGGAATGCGGGTGTGATACTCGGCAGCCAGCTTGTCCACTGTGTCCATCATGTCGCCGACCGCAGCCGGAGGCACCGTCACATCCAAGATCTCCGCGAGCTGAGCCTTATAGGTCATGCTCTCTTCGCTCCGGATGTGAAGGATGTGGGCCTGCTCCTCGCGGCTCTCCGCGATGAGCGTGTCCACAGCTCCGTTCTTCTCGCAGATCTCGGCGACCTTCTGGCACTGGTCGTACACATCGTCGTCGTCGGTACCCGTGACGATGACGATGAGGTGTGATTTGCCCTTCGTAACGGGCCACGTCGTCCCAAGGTACCGGGCAGTGTCTTCCATCAGGTCGCGATCGACATACTCGATGGCCATGGGAATGACGCCGCTCTGAAGGATCCTCGGCACACTTCGTATCGCGGCATGCCGCTCATCGAACGACACGACAAGGGTCGCGGGACCGGCGAACTTCGGATAGAGTCGGAGAGTAACCTTCGTGATGATGCCCAGGATGCCCTCGCTATCTATCAGCAGGTGCATCAGGTCAAGTCCGGTGTTGTTCTTCAGCAGCTTCCCGCCCATCGAGACGATTTCGCCCGTCGGCAGCACGACCTCAAGGCCCTTCACGTAGTTGCGGACGACGCCGTATTTCACCGCCCTGGTGCCGCCCGCATTGCAGGCCACCAGCCCTCCGAGCTGAGCCCCCTCGTCTCCGGGATGCGGCGGGAAGAGCAGGTCCTCGGACTCCACCGCCTGAAGCAACTGCCCGAGCGTGACACCTGCCTCCGCAACCACCATGAGGTTCTCCTTGTCCACCTCCAGTACCTTGTCCAGGCGCTCGAGGGACAGAACGACCCCGTCGCGGGTCGGTATCGAGCCGGCGCACACGCCCGTGCCTCCGCCGCGCGGATAGACGACGAAGCTCTCCTCGTTGGCAAGCCTCATAATGCGAGAGACTTCCTCGGCATTGGCCGGCTTCACCACGACGACGTGTTCAGCCGCCTTCATGACGAGGCCGGTATAGGTCTCGTCCACGAGGTACCGCTCCATCTGCCCGCGGTCGGTGACCACCCAGTCGTCACCGACGATGGCCTTCAGTCGTTCCACATCGAACATGGTCTGCTCCTCTCCCGGTGCAAGTGAGTCATATGGTCGGTCCGACGGTGTAGATGTTGGAGTTGACGCCGGTCTCATCGTAGCCGAGGATCTCTGCCTTGACCCTCTCGCCCGAGAAGACGCGGCACACGCTGTCGTAGACTCTCGCACCCGCTTCGGCGACGGCTTCGGTTCCAGACACGATCCCGCTCACATCGAGGTCGATGTACTCTCCAAGGCGCCGGCACGTGCCCTCGTTTCCGGAGACTTTGATGACCGGCGCGAGAGAGAACCCCTGCGGCGCGCCGATGCCGGTCGAGAACAGCATCACCTGGCAACCGGCGGACGCAAGGCCTGTGAGAAACTCCATCTCCCGGCCGGGTGAGTCCATGAAGTAGAGCCCCGGAGCACCGGGGCGCTCGCCGTACCGCACCACGCCGGTGATGGGGAGCGTTCCTGACTTCACGATGGCTCCGAGCGATTTCTCTTCGATAGTCGTGAGCCCGCCGCGTATGTTGCCTTCGGTCGGCTGGCCGCCTCGCATGTCAACGCCCATCGCATTCGCCCGGGCCTCCATGGCGCGGACGCACTCCAGCAGTTGCGCAGCCACTCTGTCCGTGGCCGCCCGCTTGACGAGGATGTGCTCGGCGCCAATCACTTCGGTCGTCTCTCCGAACAGGACGGTGGCGCCCGCACGCACGAGGGAATCGACGGCAGAGCCTGCGGCCGTGTTCGAGGCCAGTCCCGAAGTAGTATCGGATGCACCGCACTTCACGCCGACCACGAGATCACTCAACGACACAGCAGTTCGCTCGGGCCGCAGGTCAGATGCGAAGCGCCGGGCCGCCTCGGTGCCCAGTTGCACAGCGGCGGTGATGCCCCCTGAGGCCTGAACCCGCACAAGCTCGACGGGCTTGCTGCCGTCGACAGCCTCAACGATGTTCTCGGCCGTGACAGACTCGCACCCCAGACTGACGAGGACGACCGCTGCCACGTTGGGATTCAGGCAGATGCCGGTCAGCACATCGGTCACTATCTTCACGTCGGTGGGGAGCTGACAGCACCCCTGGTGGTGCAGCATCGGCCGGGCGGGTTCGACCGCGGCCGCAATCCGCCGTGCAACCTCGTTCACACAACCCACCGTCGGAACAATCGCCACGTAGTTCCTCGCCCCCGCGGGTCCGGCCGCTCTCACGTAGCCTCTCAACTCTCCACTCATATCATCTCCTGTATGTCCAGACTGAAGAGGGTGTCTGTCACTCACGGAATGGCTGTGCCGGGATTGAGGATACCGTTGGGGTCGAACAGCTTCTTGAGCCCCCTCATCAGCTCTATCTGCTTCTCGTCGACGCACATCGCCACCTCCTTGAGGCGGACCTTGCCGACGCCGTGCTCCGCCGTGATGACGCCGCCCATCCGGGTGGCTTCGCGGTAGAGCTCGTCCTTCACACTCTTGAGGATGCCGCGCTCGTGCAGTTCGAGGGGAAGATGCGGGTGAAGGTTGCCGTCGCCCGCATGTCCGTACGTGATGATCCGCGTTCCGAACTTCTTGCCTATCTCGTCCACCGCGTCGAGGAAGTCGGCGATGCGAGCCGGTGGAATGGCCATGTCGAGAACGTCGGCTACCCGCGGCTTCAGCACCGAATACAGCTCGCTCCGCATCTTCAGGATGTCGGCCTGCTCCTCTCTCGTCTCGGCGATGACCGTGTCGACGACGCCGAGTTTCTCGCATGCCTTGACGACGTTGCCGGCCTGCTCGTAGACGTCCTCGTCGCTGCTGCCCGTGATGATGGCGATGAGGTGAGCGGTGCCTTTCTTCGCAGGCCACACCTTGCCAAGATGGTCCGCCGAGATCTGGATGACATCCCGATCGACGTATTCCAGAGCCAGCGGAATGACGCCGGTCTGCAGAATGACCGGGACCGCCTTGATAGCTGCATGGCGGTCGTCGAAGGAGATCACGAGTGTTGCCGTCCCGGCGAAGCGTGGATACAGTCTGAAGGTCACCTTGGTTATGACTCCGAGGACTCCCTCCGAGTCGATCATCAACTGAAGCAGATCGAGGCCGGTGTTATTCTTGAGCAGCTTGCCGCCCCAGGTGACGATCTCGCCGGTAGGCAGCACGACCTCGAGTCCCTTCACGTACTGTCGGACAACACCATACTTTACAGCACGGGTTCCACCAGCGTTGCAGGCGACGATGCCGCCAACCTGCGCTCCTTCATCTCCGGGGTGCGGTGGGAAGAGCAGATTCGCCGCCTCGACCGCCTTCAGCAGCTTCTCCAGTGTCGCCCCCGCCTCAGCCACCACCATGAGGTTCTCCGTGTCCACCTCAATGATGCGGTCGAGACGCTCGAGTGCCATGACGATGCCGCCCATGGTGGGCACAGCCGCGCCGACGCAGCCCGTGCCGCCGCCTCTGGCAATGACAGGTACGCGACGTTCGTTGGCGAGCTTCAGGATGCTGGAGATCTCCTCCGGATTGGCTGGTTTCACGAGCACCACGTCCCGGGACGGCACAGGCCGTATCGGCAGCGCGGTGACATCGAGCAAGTAGCTCTCCATCGCCTGCCAGTCCGTGACGACCCAGTCCGCGCCGACAATACGTGTGAGTGCCTCGAGCAGTGCCCTATCCATCATTCCCTCCAATTCGCCGCCGTGCGGCTCGCCGCCTCGAGCACGCCGAACCCGCGACTGCAGCGCACAGCGCCCCGATGGCGATACTCGCTCCGGTCGGACCGGGCCGACCGGCACACAGCCCGCTGAGACCCGTCCTGCGACGGGGTAGTCACAACACAGGACATGCGGCCGGCGACTGCAGGAAGGCGTGGACGCAGCGTCGCTGCCACCGCGTTCGCGTCGCCCGCAACGGCGAGGGGGAGACACGCCGGATTGACGGGCTGGCGCGCACCGGGGGAATTGTACACATATCCCCCGCGGCGCGGATAGACCACCTCCCTGCGAGCCCGGCGCCGGCGTACCCTCCGCGGTCCTTGACGCTCCAGAACGGGCGATGCTAAGCTAGCAAAACCGGTTCCCGTCACCCGCCATGGAAGAAGACAGAACTCGCCGCATCTCGACCAGCGATGACATCGAGGTCTCAACCTACCTCGGCATCGCGAAATCGCTGCAGGCTGAACAGCCGCTCCCCAGAGAGACGGCTCCGCTCAGCGGTCGCGAGACGATCGTCATACTCGATTTCGGCTCCCAGTACACCATGCTCATCGCCAGGAGAATCCGCGAGTTGCACGTGTACTGCGAGATCCTGCCCAGCGATACGCCGTGGGAACGTCTGGAGACGCTCAACCCGAAGGGATTCGTCCTCTCGGGCGGACCGGCCAGCGTTTACGCTCCGGGTGCGCCCCTGGCTCCCAACTACGTCTTTGAGAAGGGGCTGCCGGTGCTGGGCATCTGCTACGGGATGCAGGCGATTGCCCACCAGCTTGGCGGCAAGGTAGCCCCGGGCGAGAAGCACGAGTACGGACATGCCGTGCTGCACCTTGAGGCGCAGGATTCTCCGCTGTTCGCCGGACTGCCGCCGTCCTGCCCGGTGTGGATGAGCCACGGTGACACCGTCACCGAGCTGCCCCAGGGATTCAGAGCGCTCGCCTACACCGAGAACTCGCCTTACGCCGTCATCGGCAACGGGCACGGCGTGTTCGGCCTCCAGTTCCACCCCGAGGTCACCCACACGCCGCAGGGCCGCCAGATCCTCGAGAACTTCGCCTATCGCGTCTGCGGCTGCAGCGGCAACTGGACTCCCGCTCAGTTCATCACGGAAAGCGTCGAGCGAATCCGGGAGCAGGTGCAGGGAGGCAAGGTTGTCTGCGCTCTCTCGGGCGGAGTTGACTCCGCGGTGACAGCCACCCTGATTCACAGGGCTATCGGCGACGACCTGACGTGCTTCTTCATCAACAACGGGCTCCTGCGCCGCGAGGAACCTGAGCGCGTGCTCAACACGTTCCACAACAACCTCAAGATGCAGATCGTCTACGTCGATGCCAGCGACCGGTTCCTGAACAGGCTTCGCGGCGTCATCGACCCCGAGCAGAAGCGCCGGATAGTGGGCGGAGAGTTCATCAACATCTTCGAAGAGGAAGCGGCGAAGCTGGGCGCCGCCGATTTCCTGGCGCAGGGCACCGTCTATCCGGATGTGATCGAGAGCGCCACGTCCGCGGAGCACAAGGCGACCGCGCGCATCAAGAGCCACCACAACGTCGGTGGTCTTCCTTCCACGATGCGCCTGAATCTGGTCGAGCCGCTGCGCTACCTGTTCAAGGACGAGGTTCGTGAGGTCGGTCTGGCGCTCGGCCTCCCCGAGGAGATGGTGTGGCGCCAGCCGTTCCCCGGCCCGGGTCTCTCCATCCGCGTCATCGGGGAGGTCACCCGCGAGCGGCTTGAAATCCTGCGCAGTGCTGACTGGATCGTCATGAACGAGATCAAGAAGGCGAAGCTCTACGGGCAGCTCTGGCAGAGCTTCGCGGTCCTGACCGACGTGCGCAGCGTCGGTGTCATGGGCGACTTCAGGACCTACGGTTATCTCATCGCAGTCCGCGCGGTGAACAGCACGGACGCGATGACCGCCGACTGGGCACGGCTGCCCTACGAGTTGCTTGACAGGATCGCTGACCGCATCGTGAATGAGGTCCCGCACGTGAACCGTGTGGTCTACGACATTACCAGCAAACCCCCCGCGACTATAGAGTGGGAGTAGGCCATCTACCCGCAACGCACCGCAGTGCCAGTCCCCGGGAGACGTATTTCCAGCGGCATCGCGATTCGAAGGCTTGCCGGGGCGGAGAGGAACACCAGCAGGTGAGGGTACTCGTCATCGGCGGCGGAGGCCGCGAGCACGCGCTCGCCTGGAAGCTATCGCTCAGCCCGAAGGTGTCCGAGCTCTTCGTCGCGCCCGGAAACGCCGGCACAGCAACGCTTGCCCGGAACCTGCCCATCGCTGCCACAGACCTGCCCGGGCTGATACGCGCTGCGAAGGAACTAAGGGTCGACCTCGTTGTGGTCGGGCCCGAGGTTCCGCTGGCGCTTGGAGTCGTCGATCTGCTTCAGCAGTCCGGCATCCCCACATTCGGGCCGCGACGCGACGCCGCCCGTCTCGAATCGAGCAAGGCGTTCGCCCACGAGGTCATGCGCTCGTGCGGCGTGCCAGCCGCGAACTCGCGCGTGTTCACCTCTTTTCCAGAAGCGCGGGAGTACGTTGACGGGCTCGTTCCGCCCGTCGTCGTGAAGGCGGACGGTCTCGCGGCTGGAAAGGGAGCCATCGTGGCTCAGACCACCGGAGAGGCACAAGCCGCACTCGAGGACATGCTCGTCCGACGGGTGTTCGGAGAGGCAGGCGACCGCGTGGTCGTGGAGGAGTACCTCGAGGGGCGCGAGGTCAGCCTGCTTGCCTTCACAGATGGCACAAACGTGGCCCCCATGGTGCCCGCGTGCGACTACAAGCGCGTCGGCGACGATGACGCGGGGCCGAACACCGGCGGCATGGGTTGCTATAGTCCTCCGGCGTTCTTCGGCGAGGACATGGTCCGGCGAACCGTGGATGAGGTCATCCGGCCGGTCGTTCGCGCCATGGCCTCAAGTGGATGTGAGTACAGGGGAGTCCTCTACGCCGGCCTGATGGTCGATGGAGATCGCATACGCGTTCTCGAGTTCAACGCCCGGTTCGGCGATCCGGAAACGCAGGTCATTCTGCCCAGACTGGAAGGTGACCTGGCGGAGATCCTGATGGCGTGCGTCGAGGGCACGCTTGACAGGGTCTCAATCAGATGGAAGAGCGGTCCGTGCGTCGGCGTGGTCATGGCGTCAGGAGGCTATCCTGGCAGCTATGCCAGAGGACTGCCCATCACCGGCCTTGACCGCGTCGACAGGGACGTCCTCCTGCTCCATGCCGGAACAGCTACCGGTGCCGACGGCAGGGTGGTGACCGACGGGGGCCGTGTGCTTGCCGTCGTGGCTGCAGCCGCCACGATGGCGGAGGCCCGGGAAAGGGTGTATAACAACGTCATCCGCGTCTCGTTCCCGAACATGATCTACCGGACCGACATCGCCCTGAGAGAGGTGGCCTAGATGGACCCGCGCGTGGGCATCGTCATCGGAAGCCAGAATGACCGCGAGCTCGTGGCGCCTGCTGCGCAGGTGCTCGACGAGTTCGAGGTGTCTTACGAGGTAAGCGTCCTCTCGGCTCATCGCACGCCCGAGCGCGTGCGGAGCTACGCACTGGCCGCCGAGAGCAGGGGCATCAAGGTGCTCATCGCGGCGGCAGGCTATGCCGCGCACCTTCCGGGTGCACTCGCGGCTTGGAGTCCTCTCCCGGTCATCGGCATCCCCCTGCCAACAAGCGACCTCAGCGGAGTCGACTCTCTGCTATCCATCGTCCAGATGCCCGGGGGAGTCCCCGTGGCCTGCACCGGGATCGGCAAGAGCGGCGCAAGAAACGCAGCGCTGCTCGCCATCCAGATGCTCGCCGTCGAAGATGAACGACTTCGCGCAGCCTATCGCGCCTATCGCGAGAAGCTCGCGACCCAGTGAGGATCACATGATCGAACGCTATTCCCTCCCCGAGATGAAGCACATCTGGTCCGAGGACCACAAGTTCGCCCTGTGGCTGAAGGTCGAGGTAGCTGTCTGCGAGGCATGGTGCGAGCTGGGGCGCATCCCTGCCGAGGACATGGAGAAGATACGCGGTGCCACGTGCAATCTGGACCGGCTGGCCCAGATCCTGCAGGTGACCCATCATGACGTCACAGCGTTCCTCGGCGCCGTCGCTGAGAGCCTCGGTCCTGAGTCACGCTACATCCACCTGGGACTGACCTCGTCCGACGTGATGGACACCGCCCTCGGATTGCAACTCAGGGACGCGGCGGCAATTCTGCAGAAGGATGTAGAGTCCCTCACCGCCGTGCTGAGGAGTCGCGCGCTCGAACATAAGCACACCATCATGATAGGCCGCACGCACGGCGTACATGCGGAGCCGATGACCTTCGGATTGAAGCTGGCGCTGTGGGTCAAGGAGATGGAGCGCAACGCGGTTCGACTTGCCCGCGCCACTGAGGCCATCTCCGTGGGCATGATTTCCGGCGCAGTCGGGACACACGCAACGGTACCGCTCGAGGTGGAGGAGAGCGCCTGCCGCAGACTCGGACTCGGCGTCGCCGAGGTTTCGAACCAGGTGATACAGCGCGACCGCCATGCCGAGTTTCTCACGACGCTCGCCATCATCGCCGGCTCGCTGGAGAAGTTCGCCACCGAGGTGCGCGCTCTTCAGAAGACGGAGGTACAGGAGCTCGAGGAGCCGTTCGAACAGGGCCAGACCGGGTCCTCCGCCATGCCCCACAAGCGCAATCCCGAGCTGTGCGAGCGGGTCAGCGGCCTCGCCAGACTCGTCCGGGGGAATGCCATGGCGTCCCTCGAGAACATGGCCCTGTGGCACGAGCGTGACATCAGCCACTCGTCGGTCGAGCGCATCATCCTGCCCGACTCTTGCCTGGTGCTCGACTACACGCTGAACATCTTCACGTCGATCGTCCGCGGCATGCGCGTCAACGTCGACCGGATGCGTCGAAACGTCGAGATGACGCGGGGCCTTATCTTCTCGCAGCGCGCCCTGCTCGCGCTCATCGATAAAGGGATGACGCGCCAGGATGCCTACGAGATAGTCCAGGGGCACGCGATGAAGGCGTGGCAGTCCGAGCAGTCCTTCCGCACTCTGCTGGAGGACGACTCCCAGGTCGGCAGCAGGCTCACAAGAGAGGACTTCGATCGGGTCTTCGACTACGGGTGCTACTTGAAGGAGGTCGACGGCATCTTTGCCCGCGCCGGTATCGACTCAGCACCGCGGCCGCACCACGCAACGCGGAAGTGCTGAGACCCTGCACGCCAGAAGGAGAGCATCTATGACCGCAGTGACTGAGACGTCTCTGCCCCTGCCCCTGTTCCAGCGCGGGAAGGTCCGCGACGTGTACGACCTCGGTGCGGAACTCCTCATCGTATCGACGGACCGCATATCGGCTTTCGATATCGTCCTCCCCTCGGGTGTCCCCGAGAAGGGCCGGGTGCTGAACCAGATGTCCGCCTTCTGGTTCCGGGAGACGGCTCACATCATGCCGAACCACATGGTCGAGTCGCTCGACAACGCCGAATCGCTCCGGCGCCTCGTCGCGAGGCTGAAGCTCAAGGATCCCCTGCCCGCCTACCTCATCGGCCGTTCGATGGTGGTGCGCAAGGCAGCCAGAATTCCGGTTGAATGCGTCATCCGCGGGTACCTCTCAGGTTCCGCCTGGGCGGAGTACAAGGCCCACGGCACGGTGAACGGGCAGCCGATGCCCCCGGGACTGAGAGAGAGCGAACGTCTCTCCGAACCCCTCTTCACGCCAACAACCAAGAGCGAGTCCGAACACGATCGTCCCCTGACCGACTCCGATGTTTCGGCCCTTCGGCTGCAGGACACGATGCCGGCCCTGGAAGAGGCGACCCGTACCGTCTACGTTCACGCCGCCGGCCACGCCCTCCAGCGCGGCATCATCGTCGCCGACACCAAGTTCGAGTTCGGTCATCTCGACGGCGGGCTCATCCTCATCGATGAGGCGGTGACACCTGACTCGAGCCGCTTCTGGGCGGCGTCGGACTACAAGGTCGGACAGGCGCAAGCCGGCTACGACAAGCAGCCGGTACGCGACTGGCTCGCAGGGTCAGGTTGGAACGGGAAGGCCCCGGTACCACCGCTGCCGCCTGAAGTCGTCGCCGCGACGACGGAGCGCTACCTGACCATCTTTCGCCGCCTCACAGAGTGAGCGCGATCTAGTACGAGCGATACCACCCGTCGACGATTGCGGGGGCCTCCGCGCGTTTGTACCACGGAGTGGCATACGCGTCCGCGACCGCCATGGCGAGACGGAGCCGGTCAACGACCGTCGTCTGGAAGAACTCCTGTCGCTGCTCCCGCGAAGCAATGGACGTAGCCTCCTGCCAGAGCG
The DNA here is from genome assembly GCA_964561465.1 of uncultured Dehalococcoidales bacterium. Classification (GTDB taxonomy): domain Bacteria; phylum Chloroflexota; class Dehalococcoidia; order GIF9; family AB-539-J10; genus SKVJ01. The sequence continues at coordinate 40,072 of CAZLPP010000004.1, read as the reverse complement.
CCCGTCCTCCGAGGAAGCCGGATGCTCCGGCGCGGCAGGCTATCTCTACCTGTCTGACAAACAGGCGGAAGTCGACACCGCCACTGAGGATGATCCACGGTACCCTGCTCGCACCGTCCAGGCGCTTGCAGTACTCCAGCATCTTCGACTCATCTTTCTCTGTCTTCGAGTCGGTCGGGAACTCCGCCTTGAGGATGTCGATACCCAGCGGAGTCAACTCCTCCGCAGTCCTGATGACGATCTCCGGCTTGACCTGCCCGTAGCGTCCGCCGGCCGCCTCATCGCCCACAGCATACCCGACAGGCTCCACCACAAAGGCGAGCTCCTGTTCGTCGCAACGCGCCGCCAGCTCCGTGACGAGCGCCCTCTGTCGTGCCGCCACAGCAACGTCCGGTCGGTAGTACAGCAGGAGCTTGGCGCCGTCCGCTCCCATCCGCCTCACCTTCTCGGCGTTCCATCCTTCGAGCGACCGGCTCAACCTGGCCTCTCCGCTTCCTTCATAGCCGGTCTCTTCGAGAGAGACGAGCAATCCCGCCTTGCCTGAGAACACGTTGGCGGCAATCGCCTGCGCCGCCCCGTAGACCGGGTCGAGCAATACGGCACTGCAGTGCGGCGAAAGCGCCCGGCAGATATCGAACTTGAAATCCACCATGTCCTGGTAGCCCGGTTCCCGTCCAAGGCCCTCCTTCAGCATCTTCTGAAGTGAACCACGGTGGTCGAGCGCGCACATGGAAAGGCAGCCGCGCTCGTTCGACATGCGCTGCATTCCTCGATACTTGCCGAGTCTCATCACTCTCCTCCCTTCAGACGACTATCTTGCGAGTACCTTCAGGAGTTGCAGGAGCTCCTGGTCGAGGTCCTTCTGATTGGAGAATGTCTGCTCGAACGGCGTCTCAACCACCCGGTTGCACACCTCGCCGACCATGACGCCGCTGCGGCCTTCGGCCAGCACCTGCACGGCCCTGGCCCCAAGTTTGCTTGCCAGCAGCCTGTCGCGAGCCGACGGCGGTCCGCCGCGCTGCACGTGCCCCAGCACGCAGACCCTGTAGTCCATCGCCAGGCCGTCACACATCTTGTGCGCCACGTCGAAGGCCCGCCCGGCATCGTCTCCCTCGGCCACCACCACGATGCTGGCCCGCTTGCCTGCAGCCAGTTGCGCCCTGATGCTCGCACCGAGCGCTTCGACGTCGGTTCTGATCTCGGGCACCAGCACCTCCTCGGCGCCTCCTGCGAGGCCAACGTGAAGGGCAATAAAACCGCGTGTGCGCCCCATCACCTCCACGAAGAAGAGCCGCTGGTGCGCTTCCGCAGTGTCCCGAATCCGGTCGATAGCTTCAAGCGCCGTGTTGACCGCGGTGTCGAAGCCGATGGTCGCGTCCGTACCGTAGAGGTCGTTGTCGATTGTGCCAGGCGCCCCGACGACGCTCACCGCCGTCAATCTCGACAGCTCAAGCGCGCCGCGGAACGTCCCGTCACCCCCGATGGCCACCAGTCCTCCGACGTTGGCTTTCTCGAGTTGCTCCACAGCTTTGCGAAGCCCCGCGGGAGTCTTCATCTGCTCGCAACGCGCGGTACCCAGGATGGTCCCGCCCCGGTGGATTATGTTTGCCACAGCGCGCGGTCCGAGCTCGACGATGTCCCCGTCCAGCAGCCCGGCGTAGCCGCGCCGGATGCCGACAACCTCAAGACCGTACGCCGGACCGCATCGCGCAACGGCGCGTATGGCCGCGTTCATTCCCGGCGCATCGCCGCCGCTCGTCAGAACCGCAATCCTCTTCATCATGGGCGTCACCTCCACAACAGACTATCACAACGCGATTGACCTGGTGGGACAAGGCGCGCCGGCAGAGGCCTCGCGTGAGGCCGGACAGGTGAGACCGCGGAGTCCGGCGGGTGTCAGTGCTCGAGCATGCCCTTGCTGCTGGGCACGTCACCCTCACGCCGGGAATCGATTCGGCAGGCGCCGTCCAGTGCGCGCGCCAGGGCCTTGAAGAGGCTCTCGGCCTTGTGGTGATCGTTGAGCCCGGACTCGACACGCGCGTGGAGCGTCATCTTGGCTTCGGAGGACAGCGACACGAGGAAGTGCCGCACGAGGTCGCTCTCGAGGTCGCCGATGTGCCCCGCGGCAAAAGGCGCCGAGACAACTGCCCCACCCCGCCCACTGAGGTCGATGGCGACAAGGGAGAGGGCCTCATCCATCGGCACGATGGCGTGCGCCATACGGACGACGCCGGCCCTGTCACCTAGAGCCTCATTCAGCGCCCGCCCCAGGCAAATGGCCACATCCTCCACCACATGGTGCTGGTCGTCGCCCGAAGCAGCCACGGCAACATCAAACAGACCGTGGCGAGCAATCTGCGTCAGGAGGTGGTCAAACATGCGAATGCCGGTGTCGACCGTGGAACGGCCCGTACCATCGAGGGCAAGGTCCACGACAACGTGCGTCTCGGTTGTGTCACGGGAAACCCGGGACGACCTAGGCTTCATCCCACACCTCCTTCAACCCCGCAAGCAGCGCATCGGTGTCCTCCGGCAGGCCGACGCTGATACGCAGGCAATCACGCAGCCCCGGTGTCTCGTAGAACCGCACGAGAACGCCGCGCCTGCGCAACCCATCCCTGACGACTTTCGCCGTGATGACCTTGCCTCCAGAGCTCGTCTCGTGCACCTTGCAGAGCACGAAGTTAGCCTGCGACGGGAACACCTGCAGCCACGGGATGGCCGACAGAGCGCCGCACAGCCTCTCCCGCTCCTTGCGAAGCTTCGCCACGTTCACCTTCAGATAGTCGACATCCTGCAGGGAGGCTATCGCGGCAGCCTCTCCGGCCACGTTGACGTTGTAAGGCTGCTTGATGGTGAGGAAGTGGCCCGCGAGCTTCTCGTGGCAGAGGCAGTAGCCGACACGAAGGCCGGCCAGACCAGCCCACTTGCTGAAGGTCCGGATGACGACGAGGTTCGGGTGCTGTGCAACGAGGCCGGCAACCGTTCCGGCGCTGAACTCGTAGTACGCCTCGTCGACAGCGACGATGAGCCCGAGGTCCAGCAGCGCGCGCACGTCCGCCTCGGAGGTAACGCTTCCCGTCGGATTGTTCGGGGAGGCGACGAACGCAACGCGCGATTGCGCAGTCACGGCCGCGCGGGCGCCCGGGACATCGAGGGAGAAATCACCCTTTCGCGGAACGTTCACAAGTGTCCCGCCGCACACCGTCACCAGGAATGGATACATGCCGAACGTCGGAGGGAAGTTGAGCACTTCCTGCCCTTCGCGCACGAACAGACGCAGCACGAGGTCGATGATCTCATCGCTCCCGTTCGCCGCCACAATGTTCTCAGGAGAGAACCCCGTGTAGGCCGCGAGCGCTTCGCGCAGATTCCGCTGCAGCGGGTCGGGGTAGATGTGGTAGTACGGGAAGCGGGCCAGCACGTCGCGCGCCGTGGGCGACGACATGTAGGGGTTCTCGTTTCCGTCGAGCTTGACGATGCGCTTGCCCAGCTCCTTCTCGAGCACATCGATGGGCTCGATGGGGTCGTAACCGCGCATCGTTGCGAGGCCGGGTCGAATCAGGCCCTCAACACGATCGATATCCACGCGTCACCTCGTCACGATGAGGGAGTGTCTCCGGCGCGCCTGAGTCGCGCCTCGATCGCCCTCGCGTGAGCCTCGAGCCTCTCGGCTCTCGCAATCTGGATTGCCGCCGGTCCGAGGTCGGACATTGTAGCACCGCCAAGTCGCGCAACACTCGAGTACTTGACGAAATCGTGCACGCCCAGAACTGAGGAGAACCGGGCGCTACCGCCCGTCGGCAACACATGGCTCGGGCCGTCGATGTAGTCACCCATCACCACAGGCGACTGCTCCCCCAGGCAGATGCACCCGGCGTTCCTGATGCCGGCGAGAAGCGCCGCCGGTTCGCCGACCAGCAACTCCAGGTGCTCGGGGGCGAACTGATTGCTGAGCCTCACGGCATCGGAAAGCGACTCGACAACTCCCAGCACGCCTCGCCCGACGGCCTCGGCCGGAGCGGACGCCGGCGGAAGCTGCGCCAGTTGCCGCTCAAGCTCTCGTTCAACGCAGTCCGCCAGACGTGACGAGTCCGTCAGCAGGACTACCGCCGTCTGAGGGTCGTGCTCCGCCTGAGCAAGGATATCTGCGGCACAGCAGACAGGTGACGCCGCGCCGTCGGCGATGATGAGCACTTCGCTCGGCCCGGCAAGGCTGTCGATATCGACCGAGCCGAACACCATCTTCTTCGCCAGCGTCACGAACACATTGCCAGGGCCGCAGATCTTGTCCACCCGCGGCACCGTCTCCGTCCCGTAGGCGAGCGCCGCAATCGCCTGGGCGCCCCCCACAGCGAAGACGCGGTCGACTCCCGCCATGGCGCAGGCGGCGAGGGTCAGCGGTGGGACGGTGCCATCGGCCGAGGGTGGAGTCGCAACGATGACCTCGTTCACCCCCGCAACCTTCGCGGGAATCGCTGACATCAGGACGGACGAGGGATACGAGTACCGTCCGCCGGGAACGTACAGCCCTACTCTCTGAAGCGGCAGGACCAGGCGCCCGAGCTCCTCGCTCACCCAGGACACTCCCAGACGCACAGCAGTCGCCTGATGGAACTGCCGGATGCGTGAAGCCGCCAGGCACAGCGCGTCCAGCAACGACGAATCGAGCGCATCCGCGGCGGCAGCTACCGCCCGCCCCGGCACTTCGAGCGATGTGAGATGCACACCGGAGACAAGTCTGGTGTAGTGGATGACGGCGGCGTCTCCGCGCACTCGCACGTCCCCGACTATCCGCGTCACAACCTGGTCGGGCGTGAGCGGTTCGCCAAACGTCGTCCGGATGCCATCGAGCAGCGCCGGCTGTCCCCGCAGCGCATCGAGGGGGTCGCCCCGCTGCAACAGCTCAGCCGCGGCAGCGAACCCGTCAACCCGTCTCATTCACCGCCCCCGCCAGCATCGCGCGAAGCTCGTCGATCTTCGCCTTCTTCGACGGCGCCCTGAGGCTCTCCGCATTTGCGATGAGGCATGCGCTCGATCGCAGAATCACCTCGATGATCTTCAACCGGTTCTCGACAAGCGTCTTTCCGGTCTGAGTGTTGTCGACAAGGAGATCCGCGTCGTCGGGCAGGAACGCCTCGCTCGCGCCCCAGGTCGGCATGACCTTGTACGCGCCGATGTGGTTATCGCGAAGATACCTGTCCGCGATGTTGGTGTACTCGGAGGCGACTCGCAACGGGCGGAAGCCGCCGCGGGCGACGAACCGGCTCAGCTCCTCGGTCGTGCTGACGGGCACGTCCTCACTCAGTGCGGCAACCACCCGAACCTTGCCGAAACCGAGGTCGAGCAACTCCACGACCGGGCTCGAAGGAAACGCACACAGGTGCTCACGCAGCCAGTCCTGGCCCGTGACCGCGAGGTCGAAATGCCCGCTCGCTACCTGAAGTGGCATGTCCTGCGGGCGGATGACCTTCACGGCGAGCCAGTCGATACCGGGCAGCAGGCGCCTCTCGGAGGTCTTGCCGGCGTAGCCGGGCACGTCCAGGCCGGCCCGTTCAAGCAACTCAACGGCGGGCGTCTTCTGATGGCCGTCCGGCAGGGCGAGACGTATCTCGCGTGACTGCCACGCAGTGAGCAGCCCGCTCTGGGACAGTCCGCCACCGTCAGCAACCGGGACATCCCCGGCGTTGCGGGCAACTTCCAGTCTCCCGCTGAAGCATGCCAGCACCTCACTCATGTCCCTGGCAGAGAGAGAGCCGGAGTTGGCCACCAGCATCGCGTCGACCTCGAACAGCTTCTTCAGCGGACGGAGACCTTGAGATACGAGGTCCCGCTCATCTCCGGCCCACATCACCACAAGGTCGGCGCTCTCCGGCGGATACGCGCCGGCAGCTCCCCAGACGGGAAACACGCGGAACCTCTTGAGGCGAAGCTCGGCCGCCAGGAGCGTGGCAACGCCGGGATACTCGGAGACCAGATGCAGGGTTCGGTTCGACCGCTTCACCTCTTCGAGACAGGTCAGGTCCGAGTAGGCGCTTGTCGCAAGATAGACCGCTCCCTCCCTCAGCGGGAGAGATCCAACCTCGACGAGTGCGGCGGCCGGGTACCTCGCCTTCATCTCCCTCACCCAGTCCCGACCGCAGATACCGAGGTCGTAGTTGCCCACCGAGACATGCACGGAGATGTCCTTCTCCTGCAGGATCTTCGCGGACAGCGACTCGAACCGGGAGGAAAGAAGGCGGTACTGCCGAGTCTTCGAGCTGTAGTCCTCAAACGACACTCCTGCCGCGTCGAGCAGTTCGGAGGCGGAGGAGAGGAACCTTCCCTTGGGGAGGGCGAAACGGATGCCGTCAGGACCGATGGCTTGCACGATAGAATACTAGGACACGAGTCGCTCCACCGCTTCCGCGATGGAACACGTGACCTGCTCCCTGGTCTCGGAGTCCGTCAACTCGACAGTCTCCGCGGTCTCCGAGGCAACACGAAGGACCCAGCGGAACCGCCCGGTGAACTCAGGACCGCGCTTGATGCCCACGCTTGCCACGCCTCCCGCCGCACGGACGGCGCGCGCCACCTCGAGGGTGCGCCGGACAGCGCCCGCCGACGAGTCATCACAGACGACCGCGGCCCGGGCTGTGCCGCCATCGCGGCCGTCAAGCAGCAGCATCATCTGGTCGACGTAGAGCGCGAAACCGCAGGCAGGGATGTTCGGGCCGCCCATCAGCGGGATGAGGTCGTCATACCTGCCGCCGCCCCCTACCTTCTCCCCCGCGCTCGACACGAGCCGGAAGCAGATGCCTGTGTAGTACTCGAAGCTGCGCACGGCGGTTATGTCAATTTCGTAGCTGCATTCCAGCTCATCGAGCAGCGACGACACTTCGATGAACTGGTCGAGCGCCCTGCGGAACTCCGGGCCCGCGCCCGCCGACAATGCCCGCACGTTCTGCAGATATCCGGACGAGACGCCCTTCAGCGAAAGCAGCGGAGGCAGGTAACGCTTGCGATCGGCCACGCCCGCAACCGCCGCCTCGAGGCCCCTCCAGTCACCTTCGAGAACGCTCTCGACAAGATGCTCCTTATCCTGAGCACTCAAGTCAAGCTCGTCGATCAACGCCTTGAGCAGGCCGGCGTGGCACACCTGAAACCGCACGTCCTCGAGACCCAGACGGGCGATGACGTCGGAGGCAAGCAGCACGATCTCCACGTCCGCGACGACGGGAGCTCCACCGATGAACTCCGCGCCACACTGCCAGCGCTCCCTGTTCTTCCGTCCCGTCTCTTCGAACACGAAGCTGTTGGTCACGTAGAAGAGCCGCACCGGCGACCGCGGCGCAAGGTTCTCGACGTAGAGTCTCGCTACCGGGATCGTGCTATCCGGACGCAGCACTACGCGTTCACCGCTCCATCCATCCCAGTCCAGGAACGAGTAGACCCGCCCCACCATCGCCGGGGTCAGTGTTCCGAGTGCGGTGAACAGTTGAAGGTACTCGATGGTCGGAGGCTTCACCTCTTCGTATCCGTACGCACGGCAGGCATCGACGAAGGCGTCCTCGACCCGGCGGAAGCGCAACATGTCGCCGGGCAGCATGTCACGCATGCCCCGGCACTTGCCGTGGAGAAGCTGCGGCTCAGATTGCGTATCCATCGTTGGAACGCGGTCATTCTACAGGAATGCTGCTGTCCGCTTCAATGCGACGTGGCGAGGCAGCAACCGGCGCCGTCAAGCGCCTTTGTCCCGGCAGCTTCATTCCACTATACTGGTGTCTGGAGGGAGGCGAGCGTGCGCACGGTGCGGATTCTCCTCTGTCTGGTGCTCAGCGGCTGCGCTCTGGCTTCACTGGCGGGCAGTGCGGCCGCGGACAGCAACGACCGCGTGGTCGTGCTGGACGTTGAAGGCACCATTGTCCCGGTGGTTGCGCAGTACATCGAGCGCGGCATCGCCCTGGCGGAGGAGACCGGCGCCGAAGCCTGCGTCATCCGCCTCAACACGCCCGGCGGGCTGCTCACGGCAACCGAGGACATCGTGTCATCCATCATGAACGCAGATGTCCCCGTCATCACATACGTGAGCCCGAAAGGCGCCTGGGCGGCATCCGCGGGGACGTTCATCACCCTCGCGTCGCACGTCGCCGCCATGACGCCGGGTACGACCATCGGGGCGGCGCATCCGGTCTCGGGGACAGGAGAGGAGATACCCGAGGACCAGATGGAGAAGATCACGCGGTTCTCCGAACGGTGGATGCGCACCATAGCCGAGGACCGGCATCGCAACATCGAACAGGCGGCCCTCGCCGTCACTGAGAGCAAGTCCTTCACCGATGTCGAGGCTCTGGAGGCCGGACTCATCGACATTCGAGCATCGTCGTTGAGTGAACTGCTTGACAGCATCGATGGCGGCCAGGTTGAACTCGCCAGCGGCGAGATCGTGACCCTCAGCACGTCGGGCGCCGCCCAGGAGCCGGCTGACATGACGAGGTTCGAGCGGTTCCTGCACGTGTTGAGTGACCCCAACATAGCGTATATCCTGTTCACGCTGGCGACGATAGGTCTCGTAACGGAGATATCGAGCCCCGGGCTCATCTTCCCAGGTGTAGTCGGCGGCATCTGCCTCATCCTCGCCTTCTATGCACTGGGAGTGCTGAACGCGTACTGGGGCGGCGTGGCGCTGATGCTGCTTGCCATAGGGCTATTCGTGGCCGAGTACTTCACTACGTCGTTCGGCGCTCTCACGGCCGGAGGCGTGGCCGCGCTTGTGCTCGGTTCCATCGTGCTCTTCAGCAAGAGCCCTGGCATCCACGTAGACAGGGGCCTCATCGTGGCGGTCGCCGCAGGCGCGACTGCCTTCTCGATCTTCATACTTGGCGCAATCATACGAGGCCAGCGCCGGCGCAAGGCCACCGGCGCCGAAGGCATGGTCGGCTCGATCGCCGTCGCCAGGACTCCTCTCACGCCGCGCGGCACCGTGCTGGCCGAAGGAGAGTTGTGGACGGCAATCGCCGAGGGCGGGCCGGTCTCGCAGGGCGAAGAGGTCACGATACTGGCCGTCGACAGAATGCAGTTGCACGTTCGCAAGCGGGGATCCGCATGAGGAGTCAAGGATGCTGGTGAATACCGATATCTACTCTGGTCCGCTCGTCGCCCTTCTGGTGCCGGCGGCCTGCCTCCTCGTGGTCTCCATTATTGCCGTCGTCCGCAGCCAGCGGCGCAGGCTGTCGGCGGGAGCAGAGACGCTCGTGGGCCAGACAGGCATCACTCGGACACCGCTCACACCGGAAGGCACCGTGCTTGTGGACGGCGAGCTATGGCATGCTGTTTCATCCGCCCCACGTGTCGACGTGGGACGCAAGGTGCTGGTAACCGCCGTGGACGGACTCACACTGAAGGTGCGAACAAAGGAGGACAAGGATGTTTGATCTCGGGTGGATACTGTACCTGTTCGTCGCACTCATCGTCCTGATGGTGCTCTCCTCGGCAATCAAGATAGTCCAGGAATACGAGCGGGCCGGCATCTTCCGGCTCGGAAGATTCGTGGGGCTAAGGGGGCCGGGCCTGGTGCTCATCATCCCCTTCATCGAGCGCGCCCGCAAGGTAGACCTGCGCGTGGTCACCATGGACGTCCCGCAGCAGGAGTGCATCACACTGGACAACGTGACGGTCAGGGTGGATGCGGTCGTGTACTTCCGGGTTGTCGAGCCGGCGGACGCCATCCTCAAGGTGCTTGACTACGGCAGGGCCACGTCACTGCTTGCTCAGACGACCCTCAGGAACGTGGTCGGGCAGTCGGAACTCGATGAGTTGCTCGCTCGTCGCGAGCGCCTCAACGAGAAGCTCCAGAACGTGGTGGATGAGGGAACCAATCCGTGGGGAGTCAAGGTCAGCCTCGTCGAGGTCAAGGACGTCGTCCTGCCGGAATCCATGCAGCGGTCCATGGCCGCGCAGGCCGAGGCCGAGCGTGACCGGCGCGCCAAGGTGGTCCACGCAGAAGGCGAGTTCCAGGCAGCCGCGAAGCTAGCCGAGGCCGCGAAGCTCATCAGCTCCGACCCGGCAGCGCTGCATCTTCGCTATCTGCAGGCCATGACCGCCATCGCCACGGAGAAGACGAACACGATACTGTTCCCGCTTCCGATCGACCTGTTGAAGGCCTTCACGCAGCGGGAAGAGAAGAAGTAGTCGCGACTCAACACAGACTCACGGACAGGGGTGGACGGGTGGACCCGTCCACCCCTGCTTCACGCGCCGGCAGGGCGCATCAGATTGCTACGACCGCACCATGCCGCGGATGCTCGCCAGGTCACGGATGCCGTGGCTCTGCATGAACTCGCGGATGCCGTCGACGACATCCAGCATGGCACGGGCATCGGTGAACGTGGCCGTCCCCACCTGGACCGCAACCGCGCCCGCCATGATGAACTCGATGGCATCTTCACCCGTGGAGATGCCGCCACAGCCGATGACCGGCACGTCGACCGCCCTCGCCACGGCAGCCACCATATGCAGAGCGACCGGCTTGATGGCGGGACCCGAAAGCCCGCCGGAAGGCCGACCCAGGCGGAAGCAGCGGCGCTCGATATCGATGGCCGTGCCGCGCAGCGTGTTGATGACCGTGACGGCATCAGCTCCCGCCCCGGCGACAGCCGACGCGATTGCCGCGATGTCGGTCACATTCGGGCTCAGCTTGACTATCAGCGGGAGGCGCGTGACATCGCGCACGGCATGAGTAAGCGAGGCGGCGGCCTGCGGATTGACGCCGAACTCGATGCCGCCCTCGGAAACGTTCGGACAGCTGATGTTCACTTCGAGCGCCGCGACACCTGCTACTCGGTCCAGTCTTCGGGCAACTTGCACATACTCATCCACCGAGTGGCCGGCGACGTTGACGACGACCGGCACCGGCCATTGCGCCCACATCGGCGCCTTCTCCCGAACCACCGTCTCCACACCGATGTTCTCGAGCCCGATCGAGTTCAGCACGCCCGAGGCGGTCTCCCACAGTCGTGGCTGAGGATTGCCGTCCCACGGCGTCAGCGTGACCCCCTTGGTCACTATCGCACCCAGTCCGGAGACATCAACCAGCTCGGAATACTCCGTCCCGTAGCCGAACGTCCCCGACGCGGGCATGACGGGATTCCGCAGACGAAGTCCCCGGGGATTCCGGGGCGCAAGCTGAACTGACAGGTCCACCGACTGTCTCACGGTCAACGATTATCGCAGCAGACCCGCCCCGGCGCAACCACCCGCAGCGGTTGGACGCGTGCTACAATCGCGCAGGATGGCACAGGTCACCTGCCTGTTTCGACCCATGTCGGAGGCCGATATCCCCCAGGTCTACGCCATCGACCACGAATCCTTCCCGGCCGAGTCTCTCTTTCGTCCCTACTCCAGCTACGCCCGCGAGATGCACAACTCCATGGCTCACTACGTCGTCGCGTGCATCCCCTCCCCGAGGCGTTCCCGGGCGCTGCGGGAGTCCTGGTTGACACGCGTGCTGCGGCACAATCCGCTGCGTCCCTCTCCGGCCAGCACCGGCGAGGAGTTGCTGGTTGGCTTCGCGGGGTTCTGGATGATGCTGGACGAGGCCCACATCATCGCCATCGCGGTCAGGGAGCCGCACAGGGGACAGGGCATCGGACAGGGGCTGCTGCTCTCGGTCATCGACATGGCCATCAAGCTGCAGGCGCGTCTCCTCACGCTCGAAGTGAGAGAGAGGAACCTCGGCGCCCAGGCCATGTACCGGAAGCACGGCTTCGAGGTGGTAGGCAGACGCCCGCACTACTACTCCGACAACCAGGAAGACGCGGTGCTGATGACAATCGAGGACCTGCGCTCTCCCGAGTTCCGCGAGCGCTTCAGGCAGCTCAAGGCCGAGACGCTCAAGAACAACTGCCTCGCCCGCCCGATGGAATTGCCCGACCTCGCCTGACGCCGCGAACTAGCGGTACTGCGACAGGATATCGCTGAACGCGGCAATCACTTTCTCGAGTTGCTCCCGCGTGGCCGCATACGTCGAAAGCTCGAGCGTCTTCGTCTGGCCGGGCTTGATGCCCCAGATGCCCCGCTCTTCAAACGCCTTGTACAGATAGTACCCGCGTTCGCGCACACGCTGCGAGATCTCGTACAGCTTCGTGCATTCGAAACGCATCAGGTCGTGCCGGTGGGGCTTCTCGCCGAGCTGCACGAATCCGAGTCCTTCCATCGCGGAGGAGAACCACTGCGCTTTCGCCACCTGCTCATCCCAGTGGTTCACACGCTCGCGCACTTCCGGAAACGACGCCATGAGCGTTGCCAGCGTCACACCGCGGATGGTGCAGCCAAGGCATTCCACTTCCTTGTTCTTATGCCGCGCCGAAGGCCGCAGGACTACGTCGCGCCACTTCGCCTTCATGCCGAGCACTCCCGAAGGACCGGCGGAGGCCATGCTCTTGTGGCCGCTGCCCACGAGGAAGTCAGCCTTGAGGTCGCTCATCTTCACCGGCATGCGGCCGACGGCGTAGGCGCCATTGACGAGGTAGGGGATGCCCAGCTCCGCTGCTATCTCGCCGAGACGCGCCGCGTCCGGCAGGTTGCCGAACCTGCCGTCCGGGTAAGTCAGGATGACCAGCGCCGGATGACGTTCGCGCATCGGCTGGGCAAACGCCTCCACGTCGATGCGGTACTCGGGAGCATCGGAGGCCGGCACCTCGACCAGCTCTACACCTGCGCGCTCCGCGGCGACCGCCGTGCTGTAGTGCCGGTTCCCGTCGACGACCACGGGGTCTCCCGGCTTCGCCACGGAATGCAGCACCATGAACACGCCGTCCCTGGCGCCGTACGTCAACGTTGCAGCGTCGGCGCCGAGGAACTCGGGCAGCAGCTCCTGCACGAACTGCTTCACCGGAGGGTTGACGATCTCGCTCAACCGGCCCTGGCAGAAGTCGCACACCGAATAGCCGTCGGCAAACTCCGCTACGGCGCGGCGAGCAGCTTCAGTCAGTATGCTGCCTGTCTGCAGAGGCATGATGTTGATCATGCCCCTGTGCGGCCGTGTCAACGCACCCAGCTTCTCTGCACCGTCCTGCTGCGCCATGCTGCATCACCCCTGTACGACGGGCGCGATCTCGACTGTGACGAACATCGCCCCGCCGACTCCGATCTTCTTCTGTTGACGCTCGATGTGCTGCCTCACCGCTTCGGGCAACTCGAGATTCAGGTCCGACAGGTGCCGTATCATCTTCACCTGCAACTGGCAGGGTTCAGCAGCATCCTCCGCCATCGCCGCGGCAGCCATGGCCACACCACGCATGTAGTTGATGCCCGTGTACGCGCCCGACGGCTGAAGGTCGCTGTAAATCGTGCCGTCCCCGGCGCATATCTCGTTGAAGCCTGCGGGTCCAACCAGCTTCTTGCCGGTTTCCCGCTCGACGAGCTTGACCTCAACCCTGTTGTCCTTGAACGCGACGAACTCGCAGGGCGCAATCTCGTCCTTGTGCTTCCGCGCGCTTCCTTCGATAGCCTTCGCTATCTTGAGGCCGCGCTCGGTCTTGGGAGCTGAGATGTAGGATAGCGCCGCGGCGATCTCGGCATCGCCGAAGTCGACGACGGAGAATTGCGGATACATCAGCTTCCGGATATCGTCGGCACCCTGCAGAATCATCGCCATTCGCTCGATGCCGATGCCGGCGTTGAACACCGGGTGCCGAATCTCGAAGTTGGCCAGGGCCACCGGCGAGTACATGCCGATGTCGGCAACCTCGACCCAACGGTTGCGATACTTTGCGAAGACCTCTTCTTCGAGGCCGGGGGTGTAGTACTTCGATGTGGCAGCCTTCTGCTCGAACCTCGTCTCCTCGAAGCCGAACCCCTTGAGGATACTCGACGTGAGCTCCCGTCCGGCCTCGAGCGACATCTCGGGGTCCATTATCGCTATGGACGCGGTGTGATGCACCCGCAGGTGGTGCGCATCCTCGCGCTGCTCATTCCGGTAACGCGGGCCGACCGAGAACAGGGCTACGGGATAGGTCGCCTTGTCCTGCAACGCCGCCATGGTGTGGAACCATGTGGCCGTCATATGGCTGCGCAGCGTCTTGTCGGTCGGGACGGGCTTCAGGTTGTAGAGCTCCGGGAAGACCCGCTGGATGATGTCCGTCGCCTGGTTGTCCAGGATGTTGAGCCGCTTCATCAGCGCCTCGATGAGATCGTCCGCCTCGATGTCTCCCCGCTTGTACGACCGGAGAATGGCGCCAAGCTCCTCAACGTCAACCGGTCGGCCGACGATGCTCTCGACCTGCTGGATCCGCTGCGCGCTCACACCTATCTCGGGCCGGGGCAGTTGCGCCAGGTAGAACGCCCGGTCGAGTATGACGAGCGCCTCAGGTCCGTACTGCTTTGTGACATCGGAGTCCGGCAGGATGGTGAGGTTCTCGGCCTCGTCGAGGCCGCGCGCCAGCAGCACCTCACGAAAACGCTGCATCAGGTCGCGGACAGGGTGCGACCTTCCCTTCTCCGGCAGCTTCACTGCCGTGTTCTTCGGCACAAGCGCTGCCGTCGAGAGCCAGGTCGCGGTGAAATCGTCCTTCGCGCTCTTCCGGATGCTGGCAACGTCAAAGACTGCCATGGTCGTTCGCCCCCTGTGAGTGGCAGCATTGTACCAGATAGTCACGCAGCAGACTCAGCGCGCTCTGCGTTGCGGCCTCCTTGTTGCCTTCCCGGTCGCCCGAGTACAGGAATCGTGTGACCGTGCAGCCCGAAGGAGTCGCCAGAGCGAGGAAGAAGAGGCCGACCGGCTTCGTTGCCGTCGCCCCTCCCGGTCCTGCGATGCCCGTGTCGGCCACGCACACGTCAGCACCCAGGGCGTGCCGTCCGCCCTCCGCCATCTCACTTGCGACCTCCGCGCTGACCGCGCCGTGAGCAGCCAGCGTCTCCCCGGAAACCCCGAGAAGACGGCGCTTCGCCTCGTTGCTGTAGACGATGCAGCCGCCCGCTACGTAGTCCGATGCGCCGGGAACCCCCGTGAGCCGGTCGGCAATCCGTCCTGCGGTCGCGGATTCGGCGGTTGCGATCCAGACCACGGAGCCGGTGGACAAACGGAGTTCACGCTGCAGTGCGGCAATGGTGTGAGCCAGTTCCACCGACAATCCTCCCTGCCAGAATCACTGGAGAGTATTGTATCCCTTCGTGGTGGCAGGCGGAGACGGCTCCGGCGCCGCCGCTGAGGGATTCGCCACCCGGGCGCGGAACCATGGCACGGTCGAGGCAGCCGCAACCGGCGGCCGATGCATTCAGACGGCTGTGGCAGGTGAGAGAAGCCGGCCCGGAGCGTACAATAGCTCTACGGGCTCGCGCGAGGCGCGGGCATCACCGCTACTCGGGAGAGCGTTCCGGCGATGCAGGTGAGAGGGCAAAAGAAAAGGAACCCCCTGGCAACGGCATATTTTCCCGGAGAGTCGCCCCTCGAGTATCGTCTGCGCTGGAGCGTTTCACTACCGTGTTCGGGATGGGAACGGGTGGGTCCGCTCCGCTCCAGTCACCAAGAGGTTCCTAATGCGGGGTAGTATACAACAGGGGTGAGCGGGAGTGCAAGCACAGACTGATGATAGTCCGGAGATATCGCAGAGCATCCATGTCGGCTGCAGCGGCTGGCAGTACCCGGCCTGGCGCGGACGCTTCTACCCGGTCGGTCTTCCGACCTCCCGCTGGCTCGACTTCTACTGCGGGCACTTCAACACCGTCGAACTGAACAGCACCTTCTACCGCATGCCGTCGGAATCGACCGCGGCCGAATGGGCGAGAGAGACTCCTCCCGGGTTCGTCTTCGCCGTCAAGGGAAGCCGATATGTTACTCACGTGCGGCGACTGAATGACGTGGCTGGTCCCGTGAGCGAGTTCACCCGAAGGATATCGCCGCTTGGGACGAAGCTGGGGCCGGTCCTCTGGCAACTGCCACCCGCTCTCGTCCGGGACGACGACCGTCTGAAGGCGTTTCTCGACATCCTGCCGAGCAGCGCCAGACACGCGGTCGAGTTCCGTCACCAGTCATGGTGGCACGAGGACGTATACGCGCTTCTGCGGGCGAGCGGCGTTGCGCTGTGCCTCATCGATTGGCCGGGCTTCCGCTCCCCCGTGATTGCGACGACCGACTTCATCTACCTGCGGTTCCACGGCTCGGCAACCCTCTACGGCGGACTGTACGGCGACGATTCACTCGCCTGGTGGGTCCAGGCCGCGAGAACGATTGCCACGAAGCCGAGGACGGTCTACGCCTACTTCAACAACGACGCCAACGCCTTCGCGGTCAGAAACGCCCTCACGTTCCGGGGGTTGACAGCGCGTCCTTGACCCGTTCGGCAAGCGCCCGCGGGAGATGCCCGCGGCTTGCGATCTCGTCAATGCCGGCGCTGCGCAGCACTTCAAGAGAGCCGAAGGACACGAGCAGAGAGCGCTTCCTTCGAGGTCCGACGCCGGGGATGCCGTCAAGCACGGACGCAACCGCCGAAGCGTCACGCAGATTCCGGTGGTAGGCGACAGCGAAGCGATGCGCCTCATCGCGCACTGCCTGCAGCAGCAGCAGCCCGGGGGCGCCTTCAGGCAGAGCCGCAGGCGCCGCCCTCTTCTCAAAGAAGACGATTTCATGCTCCTTCGCAAGGCTCGCCACGCGGACACTCGATGCACCGGCCGCATCCCGCACGGCAATGGCCACGCCGAGCTGCCCCCGTCCACCATCCACCAGGACCAGGTCGGGAGAAGCAGCCCAGGATCGAACCGCGCGGCCGGTCCCCGGAGCCACGCGCTCCATCCGCGCGAAGCGCCGTTGCAGCACCTCACGCATCATCGCGTAGTCATCCTGACCCGAGACGGTCCGTATCTTGAAGCGGCGGTAGTCGGACGGCCTTGGCACTCCCCTCTCGAAGACGACCATGCTGCCGACCGCCTGGCTACCGTGTATGGTCGAGATGTCGAAGCCTTCGATGCGCTCAGGCATCGACGGTAGACCAAGGACCTCCTTGAGTTGCCGCAGACCGTCGTTCCTGAGTGAAGGCTCCCCGGTGGCGGCCACCCCCCTCGCGACGAGTTCGCGGGCAACGTCGTCCGCGACCGTCTGCACCAGGTGCAGACGGACTCCTTGCCGCGGCACGACGATGCGAACGGCCGATCCACGGGACTCACATAGCCAGCCCTGAATCAGGCGCCCATCAGCAACCGCATGCTGCAGCAGGACGAGAGGCGGTATGCTCGATGCGGCGCCGTAGTACTGCAGCATGAAGCTCCGCAGAACCTCGGAGGGCGAGAGGTCTCCCGCTCCTTCGATGACGAAATCCTCTCGCCCAAGAGCTCTGCCGTCGCGAACGGAGAAGACCTCTACGAGCGCGCCGCCGGCGTTCTGGGCGACGGCAAGGATGTCCTGGTCGCCCCTGAGCGCCGTCACTCCCTCATGCCTCTTGGTGACCATTTCCACCGCCTGCGCCCGGTCACGCAGCAGTGCCGCGCGCTCGAAATCGAGGTTCGCGGCCGCCGCCTTCATCTCGACCGTGAGCGCGTCCAGCACCTCTCGGCGCCTTCCCTTGAGGAAGAGGACGATGCGATCGATGGTCCTGCGGTACTCCTCCTGCGAGACCGCACCAACACACGGCCCCGGGCAGAGGCCAATGTGGTAGTTCAGGCACGGGCGCGAACGGTTCACATTCAGCGGCCCGGTGCACACCCTGAAGCGGAAGACCTTCCTCGTCAGCCTCAGTGTCTGGCGCATCGAGCGGGCGCTCGAAAACGGCCCGAAGTACAGAGCAGCATCGTTCAGCCGACGGCGGGTCACCGTGACGGTCGGCCACGTGCTCTCGACGTCGATCCTGAGGTACGGGAAGCTCTTGTCGTCCTTGAGCCGGGCGTTGTACTGCGGCCGGTGCCGTCTGACGAGATCGGCCTCCAGCACGAGCGCCTGCTGCTCGGTGCCAGTGAGGATGAACTCCAGATCGGCCACCGCCTCCACGAGCCTGAGAACTTTGGTACTGAGTCCCGTCTTCGAGCCGAAGTAGCTCTTCACCCGGTTGCGCAGGCTGGAGGCTTTGCCGACATAGATAATTTCGCCCGCCGCGTCGCGGAACAGATAAACCCCGGGCGCCGCGGGCAACAGCTCGAGCTTTCGGCCGACGGATTCGGTAGGCACGTCCGAACGATTGTAGCAACGGGTTTCGGCAGCAGCAAAAGCGCATACCCTGTGTTACAATGAAAGCCCCATGAAGCAGGATATCGCTGCTTTTCTCGACCACCTCGTCAGGGTCAGGGGTTCATCCCAGAACACGATTGCCGCCTACAGGAACGACCTCAACCAGCTGGCGGACTTCCTGGCATCGGAGAAGGAGAAGGGCATCCTCTCGACGCAGGAGGACCTGCTGCTGGCCTACCTCGTCCACCTGAAGGGCAAGGGCTACTCGCCGGCAACATCCGCGCGCAAGGTCGCGTCGGCTCGCTCGTTCTTCAAGTTTCTCGTGGAGAGCGGCCGCCTCAAGGAAAACCCCGTCCGCAATCTCGCAAGCCCGCCGGTCAACAAGAAGGCGCCGCGCGTTCTCACCCAGACCGAGTACCTGAGATTGCTCGACGTGCCGAAGTGCATGGCCACGCCTGAGTCGCGCCGTGACGTGGTCATGCTCGAACTGCTGTATGCCACCGGTCTGAGGGCCACCGAGATAGTCTCTCTTCAGCTCGGCGACCTTGATCTCGACCACACGTCGCTCTGGTGCCGCCACGGCGCGGCGAAGCGCCAGTTGCATCTTACGGAGGAGGTGACCGGGCTGGTCCGGGACTACGTCACGAACGGGCGTCTCGACCTCCTGTACGATGACAGCGAGACGGCGCTGTTTCTCAACAGACGCGGGCATCAGTTGACCCGGCAGGGTTTCTGGCAGATAGTGAAGAACTACGCCGCCAGGGCCGGGCTCGGTGACCGTGTCACTCCGCACACGTTGCGCCACAGCTTCGCAGTTCGGAAAGTGCAGAGCGGCACCGACCTCCACTCGTTGCAGGAGGCGCTCGGCCACGCCTATATCTCCAGCACCAGGGTCTACCGGCAGCCTCTGTCCACGGTGAAGTAGGTCGCTATGTCAAAGAAACAGCGTCGCAAGCAATCCCCGAAGTCCCCGGCACCTGTCAGCGTCGCGGCGGTCTCGCCGGCGCCTGTTGAGACACCCCGCATAACGGCGCAGCGTCCTCCGGTCGTCTCGAAACCCAGGGCGGTCGTCACCTGGCGCGACATGGCGGTTCGCTACGAGCATGTCAACGCTGAGTTGAAGCAGATCGGCCTCCTGGCCGGCTCCTTCCTCATCGTGCTTCTGGTGCTGTGGGCCATCCTCGGGTAGTCACGAGGAGCGGCAGGTCCACGTGAACCTCCAGGAATCCCGCGAACAACTCTTCAGGCATCTCGCGTGGGAGATACAGGACACCCGCGTCATCGAGGCGATGAAGCGGGTCCCCAGAGAACGATTCGTCCCGCCTGCCCTGTATGACGCCGCCTACGAGGACCATCCCCTCAGCATCGGCTACGGCCAGACCATCTCGCAGCCATACATCGTGGCGGCCATGATCCAGGCTCTTGAGCTGAAGGAGACGGACAGCGTGCTCGAGGTGGGAACCGGCAGCGGCTACGTCGCCGCCATCCTTGGCGAACTCGCGGCCAAGGTTGTGAGCGTCGAGATCATCCCCGAGTTGGCCGATGCGGCGAGCGAGACGATACGCACGCTGGGCTACAACAACGTGCACGTCCACCTCGTCCCGAGGTCTCCTCTGGGCTGGATGCCGGACGCGCCCTACGACGCCATCATCGTGTCGGCCGGAGCACCGTCGGTTCCGCAGGTGTTGCTTGGCCAACTCAAGTGGAACGGCCGCATGGTCATCCCCGTTGGTCCACGCTGGCAGCAGAACCTCGTCAAGATCACCAGAACGCCCGAGGGAGACCTGGTGGACGACCTCGGTGCGTGCTTCTTCGTCCCTCTGCTGGGCGAAGGCGCCTGGAACGGCTGACGGAAGAAGTGCCCCCAAGGGGATTCGAACCCCTGATCTCCAGCTTGAAAGGCTGGCGTCCTGGGCCGCTAGACGATGAGGGCGCGCCCCACTACGGATAGACGGGCAAGGCTTCGAGGCCACACGATTCGGGGAAGCCGCACATCAGGTTCATATTCTGGACGGCCTCGCCCGCCCCGCCTTTCACAAGGTTATCAATAGCGCTGATGCAGAGCAAACGACGCGTCCTCGCGTCGTACCTGACGTGTACGTGGCAGTAGTTGCTGCCCCAGACCTGCTTCGTGGCGGGCGGCGCATCCACAACGTGGACGAACATGGAATCGCGATAGAACTCGCGATACAGCTCCGTCGCCGCCTTGCCCGGCTCACCCTGTCCCGCAAGCCATCCGTCAGCCACGCGCACGTAGCACGTGCTGAGGATGCCGCGCGACATCGGCACGAGGTGCGGAACGAACAGCACCTCACTCACGCGAGGCTCGAGTCTCCTGCACTCCTGGCGTATCTCGGGCATGTGGCGATGTCCGCCGACCGAGTACGCGGCGACGCTCTCGTTGCACTCAGCATAGTGAGTGGTCAACGTCAGGCTTCTTCCCGCACCGGTGACGCCGGACTTGCTGTCAATGATTATGTCGCCTTCCGTCATGCCCGACGCCAGCGCCGGCGCAAGCGCCAGCAGCGCGCCGGTGGGATAGCAGCCGGGATTGGCGACCAGCCGGGCGCCGGCAATCTCGTTGCGATGCAGCTCAGGCAGGCCGTACACGGCTTCCGCCAGCAGCTCCGGGCAGGGATGCTCGACCTCGTACCAGAGCTCGTATTCCTGCCGGCTCTTCAGCCGGAAGTCGGCGCTGACGTCGATGACCTTCAAGCCCTGAGCTACGAGCGGTCCGCAGACCTCCGCGCTGGCCTTATGAGGCATCGCCGAGAAGATCACATCCGCCGCACAGTCGAGGTCCGGCTGAATCACCACGCCTGAACCGGTCAGGTGGGGAAACACCTCCGACAGCTTCTTGCCGGCGGCGCTGCGCCCCGTGACGCACACGAGGTCGACCTCCGGATGGCGCAGGAGGATGCGCGCCACATCGACACCGATGTAGCCTGTGACATTGATGATTGCCGCGCGGATGCGTGCCATGCGTCGAAGACGCCATTATACACCACGAGCGCGTGCCGTACACCGGCTCCTGCCGGCAGTCTCCCGCCTCCCTTTGACGCGCGGCAGCCGATGCTGTAGAGTACCGGCTTCACTTTCGGACGGAGGAAGGCAGTGCCCAAGATCTACTTCATCGATGTCACCAACCGCGATGGCGTTCAGACAGCGCATCTTGGCCTCTCCAAACTGGCCAAGACCATGATCAACCGCTATCTCAACAAGATGGGGGTGTTTCAGTCGGAGTTCGGCTTCCCCACGACCAAACACGAGCAGATGTACCTCCAGGCGAACCTCGAGCACCAGGGCAACGGCAGGATGCAGCCGATACGGTTGTCAGGCTGGGTCCGCGGCGTGCCGGAAGACGTGCACACGGCGTTCGCGATGGTGCCCAGGTTGAAGCACCTGAACCTCTCGATATCGACGTCTCCCCAGATGATCAACGGCAAGTGGGGAGGCCGCATCACGGGCGATGACGTCATCAAGAGCATGACGGAGGCGGTCGATGCCGCCCATAGCCACAGCGCCGCCTCGGTCGGGGTGAACGCAGAAGATGCCTCACGTACGAGCACCGAGTATCTTGTCAAATACGCCAAAGCCGCCAAAGAGCACGGTGCGGACAGGGTCCGCTACTGCGATACCCTCGGCTATGACAACCCCTTCAGCATCTATGACGTCATGAAGACGCTGGCCGAGGCAGTGGAGCTCCCGCTCGAGGTCCACTGCCACGGCGACCTCGGCATGGCCGTGGCCAACTCGCTTGCCGGCGCCAAGGGGGTGCTTGACGGCGGGCAAGACGTCTACATCAACACCACCGTCAACGGTATCGGCGAACGCGCCGGCAATGCCGACCTCGTGGCGACCGTGCTGGCGGTGACGAAGTCCAAGGGTTTCGCCGACAAGTACGAGATCGGCAAGTCCCTCGACCTGAAGAAGTCGTGGCAGCTTGCGAAGTACGCCAGCTATGCCTTTGGCGTGCCGATCCCAATCAACCAGCCCGGCGTGGGCGTCAACGCCTTCGCCCACGCATCGGGAATCCACGCGGACGGAGTGCTGAAGGACCCCGAAAACTACGAGCTCTACAGCTACGAGGACCTGGGCCGCGGAGAGCCCGAACTGGTGGAGACCGGCCGGGAGATATGCTCCGGCCAATACGGCGGCGTCTCCGGCTTCCGCCACATCATGGGCCGGATGGCCGTGTCGTTCACCGACGCCGAGGACGCGCGTCAGAAGGTTGAGCTGGCCCGGTACGCCAACGTGCTCGCTCAGAAGCCGCTGACGACCGACGAGTTGAAGTTCATCTGCAAGTACCCGGACATCGCTCGCAAGCTCATGACACTCATCCCCGAGTAGGGCGCCTTGACACCCGTCGGGCGCTCGGCGGATAATCAGGAACCGCGGGCGGGCGTAACTCAGCGGTAGAGTGCCTGCTTCCCAAGCAGGACGTCGCGGGTTCGAATCCCGTCGCCCGCTCCAGCTCTTCCTGTCTGCCTCTCGACGCCACGGCAGGTCCATCCTCGCCCGGGCGGAATCGGGTTTCAGGGCTTCCGCTTTTCTTGTGCATCTTCGTTTGTCCCGGTACACTGACCCGCCAGCCGCTGCCAGACGGAGAAAGCGCGTCAATCTCTGACGGCTTCGCGGCGCCGGGTACCAGCATTCGTCCTCCGGCGCCCTGTGAACCATCGTGGCGACCAGCGCAACAGCGGCAGGCTGACCGGCAGGCATGCGTGAAGCACCATCCCGTGCCCAAGGCCGATGAGTTGCTTCCGCGGGAGGAGAATCGAGATGGACCGCAAGACCGTCCCAGGAGTGCTGACTGCGATGCTTCTTGCGCTGGTCGCGGTCGTGCCCGGCACAGCCTGCAAATCAGTTGACGTCGACAGTCTGGTGGAGAAGGCAAAGGACGCAGTTGGGACGGCCGGAGAGGCCATCGGTGAGGTAGTCGAAGACATCATCGACCATTCGTCGAACGCCCCAGGAAGCTCACAGGGGAACTCGTCACCATCCGCCCCACGCCCACCGCGTCCCACGGGAACCATCGGCGCCGGCCCCGCGACCGTCGTGGCCTCCCAGGTCGTGGAGCCGTCCGGAGGGACGGTGCGAGTCAGCAAGCCCGGCGACCCGCTCGACGGACTGGAGCTGACCGTGCCTCCGGGCGCCTACCCTGAGGCGAAGCAGTTCAACATCTCGCACGCGCCGGTGAACGGGCACACGTTCGGGCAGCGTTTCAATCCAGCGACACCCCTCATCACCGTCGAGAACGGCGGCGCGTACTCGGACGAGCCGATGACGATGCGCATACCGGTGGTCATCCCGCGGGACCATTTCGCCATGGCATTCTACTACGATGAGGCGAAGGGCACGCTTGAAGGCATCCCGTTCAGCAGCGTTGAACCTGACTCAATCACCATCGTCACTGGCCACTTCAGCTGGTTGCTCGTCAGCCTCATCAACAACACGCTACTGGATGACCTTCTCAAGTCCGATATCGACTCGCATTTCCGTCCCGGCATCGACGACTGGCAGTTCCCGAACTACGGTACGTGGAATACGCCCAACGGCAAGTGTGCCGGCCAGGCGATCAGCGCGATGTGGTACTTCTGCGAGCAGCCCGATGGCGTTGGCAGAACGCTCTACGGCCGGTACGACCGCAATGGGGTTCCTCCTGCCACTCCTGGGCTCTGGCAGGACGATTCGCGCGGCATCAGGTTCACCGCGCACACCCAATCCGCAAGCAACTGGGGCAGCGACGCATCTCGATGGATGCATGCCCTGTTCAACGTCAGGGACGAGCTCACACTCAAAGCCTTCGCGTATGCCATCCAGCTCACTGGAGAGCCGCAATACGTCGGCATCTATTCGAGCGCAGGCGGCGGGCACGCGATGGTCTGCTACCGGGTGCACCAGAACAATCTCTACATCGCGGACCCCAACTACCCGGGCGATACGGAACGCCGCATCGAATTCAAGGACGGGGCCCTGAAGCCGTACAACTCCGCGGCGAACGCCGCCGATATCGCTGCGGGAAACGGGAAACAGTACGAAACCATCCGCTACGGTGCGAAGACCGCGTACGTCAAGTGGAGCGAGATCGGGCGTCTCTGGGATGAGTTCAGGTCCGGCAAGATCGGCTGGGACGTCTTTCCGCAGTATCAGCTCCTGATAGGTGAGACGCAGGACACGCCCGTGCCTTTGACGGATGGCTTTGAGAGCCCCGCCAGGAAGATCCTGTTGGGTGGCAAGGCACTGTGTCCGATTGTCATCAGGGTGTATCGCGACGGCGCGGTCCTCGAGCGGGATTCAGATGGCAAGTACGAGCTGAATGACGGCGACAATCTGCTCGGCTTCGAGGTCTACGGAGATCGGAACCACGATCCTCAGAATCGCGCGTGGGAGTACATCGACTTCATGTACGTGAACGTCAAGTATGGAGACCAGGAGTGCCGAGGGTGGGTGCTCGACTCGGTGACCACGCGCAACGCCTACATGACCGAGGAGAACGAAGGCTGGCAGGACCTCAACTTCACATCAAGCGACGGGCGGTTCTCCACGTCGGGCCGGTACCGGCTGTACCACGACGCAACCCGGCCGGCAGACGACCGCTTTGCCACCACCTCGTGCTCCGGCACCTGGACAGCCCTGCCCGAGTGCATCAAGCCGGACGCGCCGGTCGGCGTCCAGCTACAGCTCAGCAGCTCGGTGGTCTACGACCAGATGCCGAACTACAACTGGTCGCCCCAGTTCGACCTCGCTATCACCGGCCCGATGGCGAAAGAGGTGGCGTTCCATCAGAGGCTGAGCAACGCCACGCCGACAGCCCAACAGAGCGAGGAAGCGCTAATCCGAATCCCTGCCGGCAGTGCAGGTTGGAACACGACCGAGGTGATCATCCGGACCGGCAGTCCGGAGGGGAGCATCGACTACGTGTACACCTACGTCTGGCGGGGATAGCGCCGCCCGCACGCGGTTCACGTGCCCGTGACCCTGCCTGCGCCGTCCGGCAACATCAGTTCCGGGAGACGAAGCCGACCGTGGCGAACACGGTGATGCACAGCGCATAGGTGACGAGCAACAGGTCGGTGTCCGCGTTCAGGCGCAGCGGCTCCGCCGCCAGCATCACGAACACCGCGCCCAGGAAGGCGCCGACGACACCCCTCACCAGGCCGCCGGGCCAACGGAACACGCGGCGCAGCACCACAACCCCGGCGCACGCACCCAGCGGAAGACCGGCGAGCATGCTGACGACGACCGCAACGATATCTCCGATGCCAGTCGTTCTGCCTTCCATGATACGGGCTGCCAGGAATGCCCCCAGAGCTGCGAGCGCCGCGCCGCAGGCAGTGATGACACACCAGACCGCGAGATAGCGCAGGCACGGTCTGGAAGGGACAGCTACGCGCGGCGTCAAGGCGCCATTCCCGGACGCCGGCTCGTGTGGACGCTCTTCGGGGGAAGTCATCTCAGCAGCTCGATCTCCGGCGCGGGAGCTTCAAGCCGGTCGAAACGGATGCCTGCCTCATCGAAAAGCTCGCGGAAGGACTCTTCCGAGTACGTCCCGTACGTCACAAAGCGGGCGATGCGCGCATTGATGAGCATCTTGGCGCAGAGGACGCACGGCGAGTGCGTGCAGTAGATGGTCGCGCCGGACAGGCTCACGCCGTGCAGCGCCGCCTGGATTATGACGTTCTGCTCGGCATGGATGGCGCGGCATATCTCGTGGCGCGTGCCGGACGGGATGCCGAGCTGGTCTCGCAGGCACCCGAGTTCGAGGCAGTCCTTCAGCCCGGCCGCCGCGCCGTTGTAGCCGGTGGTCAGTATGTGCTTGTCCTTCACCGCAACGGCGCCGACATGGTGACGCAGGCAGGTTGAGCGCTCCGCCACTACCGAGGCTATCTTGAGGAAGTAGGAGTCGATGTCCGGGCGCTTGCCGTCGCTCATGCGACCGCCTCCAGCACGCTCCCCGCCTTCTGCAGAAGCTCCGGCAGCGTCCCCTCATTCACCAGCGTTATGTCAGCCATTGCGATGGGGCCGCCCTTGTTTATCTTCTCTATCTCGGCCCGATCACGGCTCGCCACTTCCTCCGCCGAAAGCGGTCTCACAGGCCGCGACGCGAGCCGCCGCTGGCGCGTTGCCGGCGAGGCGGTCACGGCAACAGTGAGGAGCCGGTCGCCGTATCGCTGCTTGAGCACAAGGTACTCCTCCCAGGAGTACAGCCCGTCCACGACCACATGCCCCGAGGCGAGGCCAGCCTCGATGCGGGGGAGGTTCAGAATGGCATATGCCGCCATGCCGTCGCGGGCTCGAAGCTCTTCGCGCACCAGGCGCTCGTTCGCCTCGTTCACCGGCAGACCGCGGCGCGCCAGCTCGTCCGCGGTGGCATCTCCGAAGTGCACCACTCGGAAACCCTTCGAACGCAGGAACTCGGCCAGCTCCGACTTCCCGGCGCCGGGCATCCCCACGATAGCGATGACCTTCCAGACCATGTTGGCGCTTTCCGTACTCTCGCAGACGTGCGACGCTATTATATACGGTGTGAACCGGCCAGGAGCGCGCACGGCCGCGCCCACAACCGGGTAGGGTACAATAGGCGCCGCGCGCCGCCGCACTACGATGTCATCGTCCATACTGACCGACCGGGAGATACGAGCCGGACTGCGTTGCTCGCCGCCCCTCGTGGCCGACCTTCTGAACGAAGCTCTGCAGGTTCAGCCCTGTGGCGTCGACCTCACCGTGCGCTCCGTGTCGCGCCTCACATCATCGGGCGCCATCGATTTCGACAACTCCGGCCGCGTTCTGGCATCGCGCGAGGAGTTACCCTGGGTCGACGGCTGGGTTGAACTCTCCTGCGGCGGGTACCACGTGGTATACGGAGAGACGGTCAACCTGCCGCACGACGTCATGGCGCTGGCATATCCCCGCTCCTCGCTGCTGCGGTGCGGCGCCATGCTCTACTCGGCCGTCTGGGACCCGGGTTACTCGGGACGCGCCGAGGGGCTGCTCGTCGTCCACAATCCGCACGGCTTCCGCCTGGGGCGAAGAGCGCGCATCGCGCAACTCGTGTTCACCCGGCTGGAAGACGCCGTCGAGCGGCCGTACGACGGGCGCTATCTCGGAGAGAACGCCTGACTGCAACCCGGCGTGGCCGCCGGGAGCGCCTGGCTGCGGGCGGGCGAGTCCTCGCCCCGGTGGAAGGAGACTGACATGCGTGCACTGCTAGCATCGTGGCAGGTGCGACTGGGCGTCGCCCTCGTTGCCCTGTCGGCGGTCGTCTACTACATCCACTTCCTGCTGTTCAGGGATGCACACCACATCTTCCTGTATCTCGTCGGCGACATCGCCTTCGTCTTCCTGGAAGTGCTCATGGTGACCCTCATCATCCACGAGCTGCTGAACCGGAGGGAGAAGCTGCTGCGGTTGCAGAAGCTGAACATGGTCATTGACGCCTTCTTCACCGAGGCGGGTACCGGGCTCCTGCGTTTCTGTGCCGGGTGGGATGCAAGGCTGTCCGCGATGCGCGACAAGCTCAAGCTGACCACGCTCTGGAGCGAAGCGGACTTCGACAGAGTCGACGCCGCCATGAGGGCCTACACGTACAGGGTCGACCCGGCATCCGTCAACCTGCGGGAGTTGGGGGAGTTCCTCGCATGCAAGAGGGACTTCTTCCTGCGCCTGACCGAGAACCCCAATCTGCTCGAGCACGAACGCTTCACGTCCCTGCTCATGGCTGTCTCACATCTGACGGAGGAACTCATGGCGCGCAACGGCGCTCCTGAACTGCCGGAGTCGGACGTCAGGCATCTGGCCGGGGATATCGACCGCGTGTACGGACAACTGGCACGGGAGTGGCTTGCGTACGTCAGGCACCTGAAGCGAGACTATCCCTACCTGTTCTCACTGGCGGTGCGTACGAATCCGTTCGACGCTTCAGCCTCACCCATCGTCACGTAGGTCGCGCGCAACCAGCGCCGTCAGGCTGGGGTCGCGGACGCATCCCCCGGACGACCCAGTTCGCGGCGTATCGTGAGCCAGTGATACAGGTACACCGGGATGCCGACGAACAGCAGGCCGAGCGCGGTGGCCGCCTGGCGCTCCCTGCGGGCCCGTACCACATCCAGCTGCTTCTGCTGCTCGCTCCACCGCTCGTAGTCATCGAGCCACTGGGCAACCAGCGCCTTCTGCTCGGTGGTCAACGCGTCCAACCTGTCGATGTCTTTCACGGCGTCGAGGGCGTAAGGCATAGGGGGCTGCCTCGCCCAAGATTGCTCCTCGGCATCGGCCTGAGTCAGGATAGTCGCCTTCAGCACAAGTTCGAACGCCTGAACACCTCCGGCGATGATGAGCCCAAGGCCGACCAGGGTCGCCACGTACAGGTAGACCGTTCGCACGGTCCAACTCCTGCTCCTGTCCATCCGCGTTAACCTCCTTCGCGATGCCCGCCGGCAACGGCACTCGAGCCGCCGACCATCACAAGGATAACGAATATGCCGACCTGAAGTACAATCGCCTCAGGGTGAGCACCGGCCCTTTGACCGTGGCGGCGGTGCGATGCTATTGTGTCACGGGGTCGCGTTCGCGCGCCCTCGAGTCCGGGCAACGGCGCACGGGCGTGCGCTGAAAGGTGGAGCGGAGTGAGTTCATTCCAGAGAGACTTCGAGCGCTGGTTCTCCGATGGCGGCGCAAGCCGGCAGCAGCGCGGCCGCGGCCGTAGCGGCGGCCGCAGGTGGCTGATTGTCACGGCCGTGGTCCTTCTCCTGCTGGCCGTTGCCGGCACGGCCAGAAACCTCTTCACCGAGTGGCTGTGGTTCCAGTCGCTGGGCTACGAGGCGGTGTTCACGCGCATCCTGCAGGCCCGCATCCTGCTGTTCTTCGGCGCCGCCCTGGTGTTCGCGGCGCTGTTCGCGGGCAACATCCTCCTTGCCGCGCGGCTCTCACCCCGCGGCGAGGCCACCGGTGCCGCTCAGACGATAGCCCCCTTCCTCAAGCGCGTCTCAAAGGCGGCGGTCGGCGTGGTCACGGCGTTTCTCGCCGTCATGTTCGGCCTTGCCGCCCAGGCGAGCTGGGAGGTGGTGCTGCGCTTTCAGAATGGTCAGCCGTTCGGCATGGCCGACCCCGTGTTCTTCAGGGACGCCGGCTTCTACGTCTTTACGCTGCCGTTCCTGAGCCTGGTCAGAGGCTGGCTCCTGACGGCGGTCGTCCTGACGCTCATCGCCGTACTGGCGGTCTACGCCATCAGCTACGGCTCACAGCGGCGGGCCTTCGACAACGCCCGCCCGGTTCTTGCACATGTCGGCGGACTCGCCATCGCGATCGCGCTGCTCGCCGCGCTGAGCTACTGGCTCGGCATCTGGGACCTGGTGTACTCGCCGCGAGGCACGGTCTCGGGCGCCAGCTACACCGACATGCACGCACAGTTGCCCGCTCAGTGGGCGCTGTTCGTCACGACACTGCTGCTCGGCTGCCTGATACTCCTCGCCCTCGTTCGTCGCAAGCTGAGGTGGGCGGCCTACGGCATCGGCGCCTGGGTCGTTCTCGGCATAATCGTCGGGCAGGTCATTCCGGGTCTCGTGCAGCGTCTCCAGGTCGAGCCGAACGAGTTGCAGCTCGAGGCGCCCTACATCGAGTACAACATCGCCTCCACCCGCGAGGCATTCGGCCTGAATCGCATCGTCGAGAAGGCTTACCCCGCCGAACCGATGCCCAGCGCACAGGACATCGCAGACAATGACCTCACCATCCAGAACATACGGCTGTGGGACCACCGGCCGCTGCTGGATACCTACGACCAGACGCAGTCCATACGCCTGTACTACGACTTCGTGGACGTGGACGTCGACCGCTACCAGATCGACGGCGCCTATCGTCAGGTGATGCTGGCGGCAAGGGAGCTCACCAAAGAGCAGCTTCCCTCAGCGGCGCAGACGTGGGTAAACCGGAAGCTGCAGTACACGCACGGATACGGCATCGCCATGAGTCCCGTGAACGAGGTCAGCCCTGAGAGCGGACTGCCGGTCCTCTGGATCCGCGACCTGCCGCCCAGCGGCGTGCTGCCAATCACACACCCGCAGATCTACTTCGGTGAGAAGACGAACGACTACGTGATAGTCGGCACAGGCACCGAGGAGTTCGACTACCCGGTCGGCGAGACGAACGCGTACACGGTCTATGACGGCGCCGACGGAGTCCCCATCGGTGGCCTGTTCCGAAGAGCCATCTACGCATGGGAGTTCGCGGACTTCAACGTCCTTATCAGCAGCCAGATCACCCGCGACAGCAAGGTGCTCTATCACCGCAACATCCGCGACCGTGTGAGCAACATCGCCCCTTTCCTCACCCTGGACACTGACCCGTACATCGTCGTCCTCGACGGAAGGCTGACGTGGGTTATCGACGGCTACACGACGACGACGCGGTACCCCTACTCGGAGCCGTTGCCGTCCGGCACGAACTACATCCGCAACAGCGTGAAGGCCGTTGTCGATGCATATGACGGCACGGTCGACTTCTACGCCTCTGAGCCCGACGACCCGATACTGCGGACGTACCAGTCCATCTTCCCGGGAGTGTTCAAGCCCCTGGAGGCGATGCCGGATGAGCTGAAGGCGCACCTGCGCTATCCGGTCGACATGTTCGATATCCAGTCCTCCGTCTACCGCGCCTACCACATGAAGGACGCGCGCGTCTTCTACAACAAGGAGGACCTCTGGGCCATACCGAACGAGACGTACGCCGGCGAGGTGCAGCCGATAGCGCCGTACTACGTCATCATGAGGCTGCCGGACGAGGAGCGTGAGGAGTTCCTGCTCATGCTGCCCTTCACCCCGTCAAACAAGAACAACGCCATCGGCTGGCTCGCAGCGAGGTGCGACGGCGACAACTACGGGCGGCTCCTGGTCTATCAGTTCCCCAAGGAGCGCCTCATCTACGGTCCGACCCAGATCGAGAACCGTATCCAGCAGGATACGGCTATCACCGAGCAACTCGCTCTGTGGAGCCGCGGCGGCTCGCGCGTCATCCGCGGCAACCTGCTGGTGATTCCCATCGGAGAATCCACCATCTACGTCGAGGGCGTCTTCCTCCAGGCCGACACCGGCGGACTGCCCGAGCTCAAGCGCGTCATCGTGGCGGCGGGCGACGAGATCGCCATGCGGGACACGCTGGCCGGGTGCCTCAACGCCATATTCGGCGAGGGAGCCACGGGCGTTCCCGAGACGCCAACCGTGCCGACGACACCTGGCGGCGAGTTCCCCGACGATATCCGCGGCCTCATCGAGCAGGCGCAGCAGCAGTTCGCCCGGGCGCAGGAGTACCTGAAGCAGGGCGACTGGGCCGGCTACGGCAAAGAGCTTGCGGCGCTGGAAGCCACGCTGGAGCAACTCGGCCGGTTGACCGGCTGACGAGCTGTCACCGGACCAACCACGAAGGGGCGGCCCCGCGTTGGGGCCGCCCCACGGTTTCGGTTCTCCTGGCCGCCGGCCTCATGCGCGCAGCGGGATACAGAGGCTGTGCACAGTCAGTCGGCGTCGTCGAAGGAGTGCTTGATGGACTCCACCATGTCACGCATGACCCGCAGCTTCTCCTTCTGCCCCGGCGTGAGGAACTGCTCGTACTGCTCCAGCGCCAGGTCCAGCCGTTCACGCGCAAGGTCGCGCGCCTGCTTCGTCCGGGCTTGAGGGGACTCCGGCTGAAGCTCGGCCGCAACGGGTGTGACGTCGTCTGCCTCAAACGGAATCTCGGCGCTCCGCGGGCGCTCCCTCCGGGTCGGTGGGCCGGCCGGCCGAACGAGAACCCCGGCCACCATGTCGCCGAAATCCATCACGAGATTATCGAACCAGGACAAGAGACGGGAGAACCAGAATGGCGGACGGCCGTCGGTGCCGAGCGCCGCCTGCAGCAGCGAGCCAAGGGCGGCGTAGAAGAAGAGCAGATTGCCCAGAGTGAAAAACCCGGAAATGAGCAGCAGCGATCCTGCGGCGAAAGAGCCCTCAACCGGCAACATGTAGAGCAGTCTGAAGAAAAGAGCCACTGCACCCCACACCGCAGCGAAGATGAGGTACAGGATGAGACGCACCTCGATGGGCTCGGACCAGCTAAGGGGTACCCGCAGGCTGATGACCGCATTCGCTCCGCGGCGATAGACGACGAAGAGGACAGCTCCCACACCGAGCGCCAGACCGGCAAGGAGGGCAAGCACCGGCGGCGCGATAATAGCTGCAGCGGTAGTCACTCAGCCTCCAATCGGGCCGGAGAAACGTCGAAGGCAGTCCACGCGGAATAGAATAGCAGGTCGGTGCGGCCACGAACCATAGCCCACCGAGCCTCCGCCTCTTGCGCCGCAAGCTGCCGGCGTACCGGTCTTTGATGTACAACGCCACAGAGAGGCGGAAGGTTGCCACCAAGATGCCGCAGAGGCGCGCCGCCACGCGTCCGCCACTTGGTGTCGCAGTTCTACAGCAAGCTGCCTAAGCAGCTTACTGCTGCAATGCCGCCGTTCGTGGCGTTGATTGACACCGCTATGCCTCGGCCCTATAATGCGAAACGTACATGAGGGTGAAGCTGAAGCTGGAGCAACTGAACGAACTCAAACGCCAGTTGCCGTTTGAGGTAGTGCTCGAGCAGCCGAGGGACGTGAGGGGCTTTCTCGAGATACTCGGGCACAACATGCCCTGGAACGAGTCCGGCTTCGGCAAGTTCGGCGACCCCATCAAGCGTCCGAACCGGGTCGCATTCTCGGTCGAGGCGGCCGAGGACGGCTTCATCTGCGATGTCCACCCCGCCTTCGCGTGCTACGTGTCGAGCCTGCTCGACCACACGAAGAACCGGGACCAGTGACGGTCTCCCACTTCACGGGCCGTTAGCTCAGCTGGCAGAGCACCTGACTTTTAATCAGGGTGTCGTGGGTTCGAATCCCACACGGCCTACTCGTAATCCCCTCTCGGTTTGCTAACGGTCTGCAAACGGAGCTCTCAGGAATCGTGTCTGGGTCCATGAGCCGCCGCGAGTACGCTGAGGCATCGACAAGGCTCCGATCGGCACAGGAAAGAAACGCGGGGGAAGGTCAATCCCTCCCCCGCTTCCGGCATTCGTATCAGCGCGGTGAGTCGGGTCACTGAACCGTCCCGCATCTGCCGCCAGTTCGACGGCAGACACAGGCTCCAGGCGCCTCGTGTGCGCCTGCGCTGTCCATCCGAGCAGTCGGACCCGCAGAGTCGTTGCTCCCGCGGTGAACACGTGGGCGTTGAATCAACGGCAGGGTCATCCCGCACGTCGGGCGCGGCCCGGGCCCGCCCCGGGCAGCAGGGCGCTCTACGTTTGCGGAAGCACCCCCTCCGCTATCATGTTGTCGAGAGACTCTGCGAACGCCTCAATAGTCCTGTCGACGTCCTGTTTGCTGTGTGCCGCCGACATGACGAAGAACCGGCCACTCATGGTGGCAACGCCTCGATGCAGCAGGTGGAATCCCAGCAGATTCTTCAATGCACCGGTCTCCTTGCTGCCCACGATCTTCGAGACGTCTGCGGC
The DNA here is from genome assembly GCA_964561465.1 of uncultured Dehalococcoidales bacterium. Lineage (GTDB taxonomy): Bacteria > Chloroflexota > Dehalococcoidia > GIF9 > AB-539-J10 > SKVJ01. The sequence continues at coordinate 6,423 of CAZLPP010000004.1, read as the reverse complement.
AGGCGGCGTGTACTCGTTGTCGGGCTGGAAGTCAAACGGTCCGAAATACACGTGGATTATCGTGCGCCCGTAGAGAAGCCCGCCGACCTTCCTGTCTCGTAGAACCTGGTTCCCCGCCTCGCGAAGGTAGGCGCCCATTTCCACGGCCTTCTTCTGAGGCGCCCCGTCCAGGTAGAGCTCGCAGGCCGCGACCCCCGAAGCACTGGTCAATGGATTGGCATTCCACGTGCCACTGTGCGTGATCCTGGTCCCCGCAGGCGCCTTTGTGCCTAGAGAGGCAAACAGATCGGCCCTTCCGATCACAGCCCCGACTCCCAGGCCGCCTCCGACGCACTTACCAAGGGTGCTCAGGTCCGGCTTCGCCCCAACCACCTCTTGCCAGCCGCCGCGGGACTCTCGGAAGCCGGTCACCACCTCATCGATCAGGCACAGCGTGCCGTACTTCCTGGCCAGTTCGGGCAGCGCCCGTATGAAAGACCGGTTCCAGGGGATCTGCCCGGCCATGTGAGCGCCGCCGCCCTCAGCGAACACCACGGCGTACTCCCTGGTGGCCAGCGCCTTCTCCACAACGGCCAGATCGTTCATCGGGATGACGTCAACCGCAGGGGCTACAGCTCCAGCCGTGTTCAACGTCACCTCGTCAGCCCAGCCGTGGAAGTTCTCCACGAAACGCAGAACCTTCTTCCTTCCCGTGGCGACTCGAGCCAGTCTCATGGCCATCATGTTGGCTTCCTGGCCACTCGCACAGAACTCGATCCTTTCCGCGATGGGCATCATCTGCTGTATGAGCTCCCCCCAGCGCACCTCCAGCTCGTGGTTCTCACCATAGTGGACGCCATTCGCCAACTGTTCCTGGCACGCCTTCAGGATCCGGGGGTGTCCATGGCCCAGTATGAGTGCCCCATGTCCCATCACGAAGTCGATGTACTCATGACCGTCAACATCCCACTTCTTGCTCCCCTGAGCATGGGTAACGTAGGGGCGGAAGGGATCCATGACTCTCGCGACATGAGTGGCGCCGTCTGCGCCAAACAACCGCGCCGCTCTCCGGTGCAGTTCGAGAGATCGTGGATGCGTTCTCTCATACTCTCTGACAAGCTCTTCCCTGGTCAGCACCGACTGAATCACCCTTGCCCTCCTTTGGCAGCGACATCCCAAACCAGATGGTCGCCTAACGGGTACCGCGACCGGTCCCGACAATACTCGTCGAAAGAGGCACAGTGCAAGTCCGCCAGCAGACCGGCGGCGCTCTTCACGGCTTCTCCACGCGTGCTCCGTGCATGCCCGGCTCGATCCGATGATGGGTGAACGAATCGGGCCGTGTTCCCATCCGGGACATTTTAGCAGCCTTCCACACGCGTCTCGAATGAAGGACTCGCCTCGACACCTGATTCTCGTGAGCAGAACGCCTCGGCACTCCACCAGGCGCCGCCATGCCGAGGTTCTCGAAGCACGAGTGAGCTACCCGCAACCGGAAGCTGCGTCAGCTTCATCCCGGGAAGAACGAAGAAGTCACCTCTGAACTCCTTCCATCCGGTTGATGAACGCAAGATGGCCAGCTAGAATGGCGCTGCACGCTGCCCCCTTTTGCCTGGCCCGACACAACGAGCATTGAGGCATTGCAGCGACTGCAGGGGGATCACTCATGACCGCACGGATCGACTTCAACTGTGACATGGGCGAGAGCTTCGGCGCCTACCAGATGGGCCAGGACGAGGAGATCATCAAGCACATTACCTCAGCCAATATCGCGTGCGGGTTCCACGCGGGCGACCCGAACTGGATGCGCCTGACGGTAAAGCTGGCTGAGGAGCACGGCGTAGCCATGGGCGCTCATCCCAGCTTCCCGGACCTGCCGGGTTTCGGCAGACGGAACATGGCCGTGGCACCGGGCGAGGCGAAGAACGACATCATCTACCAGATAGGCGCTCTGACCGCCTTCACCAGCGCGAAGAGGCTGCAGCACGTCAAGCCACACGGCGCAATGTACAACATGGCCGTCCGGGACGAGGCGCTGGCCCGGGCGATATGCGAGGCCATCCTTGAAGTCGACCCTGAGCTCATCCTGGTAGCCCTGGCAGGCTCTCGATGGATCGACATAGCCAGGGATATGGGTCTTCGCGTAGCGAGGGAGGCTTTCGCCGACAGGACCGTGAACGCGGACGGCACACTGGTGCCACGCTCCAAACCCGGCTCGGTGATCGAGGACGTGGGTGCGGTGGCGCGGAGGAGCGTCAAGATGGTCACACAAGGCAAGGTGACCGCCATCACGGGCGAAGAGATCGCCCTATCCGCGGATACGCTCTGCCTTCACGGCGACACGCCCAACTCCATACACCTGGCCTCATCCATACGCTCGGCGCTGGAGTCCGAAGGCGTCCAGATAGTGCCCCTGGGCCAGATCGTGTGAGGATAGCGAGAATGAGCCAGTATCCCAGGTTCCTGCCGGTAGGTGACAGAGCACTGTCCGTCGAGTTGGGAGACTCCATCTCGGAGGTCACCAATCGACGGGTACACAACCTCTCGCGTGAGATCCTCAGGCTCGTAGCCCCGGGTGTACTGGATGTGGTACCCACGTACAGGTCGCTGATGGTCTACTACGACCCCCTGAGCATCTCCTATGCCGACCTGACCTCTCGCCTCGGCGAGATGGAGGGCTCGCTCGGAGAAGGGGAGACCGTCGCCCCCAGGCTGGTGGAGATACCCACCATCTACGGAGGTGAATACGGCCCGGACATCGGCGCCGTGGCCGAGCACAACGGTATCTCCGAAGAGGAAGTGATCAGAACGCACTCGGGCACGGACTACCTGGTCTACATGATGGGGTTCCTTCCGGGCTTTCCGTACCTCGGAGGCATGTCGGAGAGGATAGCCACTCCCAGACTCCAGACCCCCCGCCCCTCAATACCCGCGGGCTCGGTCGCTATTGCTGAGCGACAGACCGGAATATACCCCGTGGAGAGCCCCGGCGGCTGGAGGCTCATAGGCCGCACTCCCATCAGTCTGTTCGACCCAGGCCGGGAGCCGCCGGTCCAGATCGAGCCTGGCGACTACCTGCGGTTCGTTCCTGTGGATGAATCGGAGTACGCCGACATCCAGTCCAGGATGCGGGCCGGTACCTACGCGCTCGCTACACGTCCGATGGGCAGGTCTCTATGAGGACTATCGAGGTCATCAAGGGCGGCGCCCTCAGCACCGTACAGGACCTGGGCAGGTACGGGTACCAGCGGTACGGTGTGCCCGTTTCCGGGGCGCTGGACCAGTTCGCTCTCAGGGTGGGCAACCTGCTGGTCGGCAACGAGGAGAGCGACGCGGGCCTGGAGACCACCTTTCTGGGGCCGACGCTCAGGTTCCACTTCGACGCCACCATTGCCGTCACGGGGGGCGACCTCACCCCCGTTCTGGACGGACAGCCTGTCCCCGGATGGGCATCGCTGTCCGTACCGCAGGGCAGCACTCTCTCCTTCAAAGGGCCGAGAGACGGAATCAGGTCATACGTCTGCGTCCGTGGCGGCATTGATGTCCCGACGGTAATGGGCAGTCGCTCGACATTCACGCGGTCTCAGTTCGGCGGCTTCCGTGGCCGCGCCGTGGCAACGGGAGACATGCTCCCTGTGGCCGACAGGGGCAGCGATGCACCCCAGTCTGGAGCAAGAAGCCTGGCGCCGCTGACCGTCCCGCACTATGGCCGCCACCATGCCCTGCGCGTGACGATGGGTCCGCAGGACGACGCGTTCACAACCGCGGGCATCGACACGTTCGTGGCATCCGAGTTCACCGTCACGCCCGTGTTCGACCGCATGGGCTACAGGCTCGAAGGGCCGGTCATCCAGCACAAGAAGAGTGCGGACATCGTCTCCGACGGCACATCCCGTGGCGCGGTACAGGTGCCCGGGTCGGGCAAGCCCATTGTCCTGCTGGCGGATTGCGGCACCACCGGCGGCTACACCAAGATCGCCACCGTCATTTCCGCCGACCTGCCACGGATGGCCCAGGCCCAGCCGGGAGACACGGTGGCGTTCCGGCCTGTCTGTCTGGACGAGGCGCACAGGGCGCTGAGCGAGCAGGAAGCGTTCATCGCGTCGCTCAGGGGCTAGTGCCTCGGGAGTCCTTCAGCGAGCGCGAGGCCCGGCGGAGCAACACCGTGGTAATCCGGAGTGGGGTCACCAGTGCGAATCGCCTCCCCGTCCTTCTGCGAAGGACTCGCCGCAACGACGCTTCGCAGGCGCGTGCCTGGACGGGAAACCCGCGGGTCCGGGTCTCACAGACCGTGCTGCGACAAGACAGCGTGCAGGGCTTCGAGGGCCTGCCGGTTCTCGGACAGTGACCAGGCGTCCACCGAGTAGACCTTCTTGCCTGAGACGCCGTCCACTGCTCCCGCATCGACCATCGCGCGTATCATGTCCTCTTCTTCCTGGCCGGAGGGCAGCAGGTTCTTCCCCACCAGCAGGGACAGGGCGGCGATGAGTCCGTATGCGCCCCAGTTTGACACGCTGGCGATGATGAGCTTGTCGACGCACGTGGTTGCAGGGTTACCCGGGAGGTTGTCGAACTGCGGTATCTCCTTCGCCAGGTTCCCCATTCCTATCTCGTTGCCCCCATCGCCTATCCCCACGGACGGCGTCTGCCCATTGAAGAGGTAGTCCAGCCTGGCATTGTAGGGAGAGTAGTCGACGCCCCGCATGTTCAGATACTGTCCATCGCGCGTCATCCCGCCTCGCTCGGTGGATATCAGCACAGAGGGCCTCAGTTTGGCCAGCAACTCACCGGCGTACTGCTTGCTCGACGAGTCATCAGCTATCGGAAACTCCACGATTCCGTCCGCAGGTACCGCCCCTCTGAGCGCCGGCGAACTGAGTTCGTCGGTGACCTGCGTCACGGTGTAGCCAAGGTCTTGCAGCGCCCTGCCGATGAACACCGCCCCGGGCGGGCCATCAGTCTCGGGAGCACCTGCCGCGCGGATGTAGAACCCGGTGCAGACTATCGCCGTCCCCGGATGGTCGAGGATGTGCCGGGCCGCTTGAGTGCAGAAGTCGTCCGGAAGAAAGGGCTTCAGAACCGAGATGCCCCTCCGGTCGTTGCGCAGGATGACCTCTTCAATAGCCGACATCTTGAGCCACTCCCTTCACTTCGTTGACAACCGGGTCGCTCCAGAGACTCGTCACAGGACAGCCAGGTGCTCGTCTCTCACGTCGGTGACGAACATGTGGCCGGGAGAGTGGGTGAGCATGAGTGACGGTTTGGACTGAACGGCCGCTGCCTGCGGCGTCACGCCGCACGCCCAGAAGACCGGTACCTCTCCCTCGTATATGTCCACCGCATCGCCGTAGTCCGGATGGGCCAGGTCGCGGATGCCGATGACCTCGGGGTCTCCGATGTGGACCGGCGCGCCGTGCACGCCGGGGAAGCGCGACGTCACCTGGACCGCCCTGACGACCTGGTTGTGAGGGATGGGACGCATCGAGACCACCATGGGGCCCGAGAAGACGCCGGCGGGAACGGTGGGTATGTTCGTGCGGTACATGGAAACGTTTCTGTTCTGCTCGACATGGCGAAGCGGGAGTCCCGCGGCCATCATGGCTGTCTCGAAAGTGAAGCTGCACCCCAGCAGGAACGTGACCAGGTCGTCCCTCCACTCTCCGAGTATGTCCTCGACCTCGCCGCTCAACACGCCGTTGCGGTATATCCGGTACAGCGGGACGTCAGTGCGGATGTCGGCTCCCGGGGAGGTGAGCTTCGGCTCGGTCACCCCCGACTCCAGCACCTCCACCAGGGGGCACGGCTTGGGGTTGCGCTGGCAGAAGACGAGGAAGTCGAAGGCAAGGTCCCTGGGCAGAATAGCCACGTTCGTCTGCACATAGCCGGGCGCCTGGCCCGCGGTAGGCGCCCGCCACCTCCCCTCCCTGCACATCAACCTCAGCTCCCTGGGCGATCCGATGATGTTCGCGGTGTTATCAGTGTTCACACAAGCCATCCTCGCACGTCCTTCAATCGGAAGATACTATTCTGCAGGACAATCGAACGTCAAGATGCATGGAGAGGCAGATCATCAGGGTACTCACGTTGCCTTGCAGCAGAGCAAGGAGAAGACTAATGGACCGCCGGGCGAAGGCAACGCCTGATTCGGTCGGCAACAGGCGACCGTCTCGCCGGACACAGCCCTCAGCTCATCTCCGTGGCAGCCGTGAACACCATCCGCCCTTCCGGTCAGGTTGTCGCGTGTTCGAGTCGCGCAAGGACTGCTCGTGATGCGCCAGCTCCGGGGGCCATTCCTGGGCCGCAACGCTGAGCTTGCGCATCGCTGCACTGCGCGCTGCTGGTTCGCGCCGCGGGGAACCGCCGGTTCTCAGCCTTCGCTGCAGTCTAGAAGGCGGGCGACTGCCTCGCCGAAGCTGTCCTCGGCCCCATTGTCGATGACCCAGT
>CAZLPP010000003.1:0-62290 GCA_964561465.1 uncultured Dehalococcoidales bacterium | reverse complement strand
GCCGAAGTGGTCTTTGCGATAGACCGGAATGCGCTACATAGTGTTCACAGGGACAGGGGTTCATGGCCCCCACGAGCATGAAGCTCGCGGGGAATGTGACGCTGCCCTGGGCGCGGCTCACCGTGACGTGGCGGTCCTCCATCGGTTGCCGCAGCGATTCGAGCGTCACGTGCCCGAACTCGGGGAACTCATCGAGGAACAGCACGCCCCGGTGGCTTAGGCTAATCTCACCGGGACGGGGAGACTGCCCGCCGCCGACGAGGCCCGCGTTCGAGATGGTGTAGTGGGGCGACCTGAACGGCCGCTCCGTCACGAGTGACTGCCCTCTCGCCAGCATGCCGGTGACGCTGAAGACCTTGGTCACCTCCAGCGCCTCTTCGTGCGTCAGCGGCGGGAGTATCGTCGGCAAGGCCCGGGCGAGCATCGTCTTGCCGCTCCCGGGCGGTCCGGCCATGAGCAGGTTGTGCCTTCCCGCGGCGGCCACCTCCAGCGCTCGCTTGGCGTGCTCCTGGCCCTTGATGTAGGTGAGGTCGAAGGACTCCTCAGGCGCAGAAGCGCCCGTCGAGGCAATCGCAGGCGGCTCGGGCAGGTAGATCTCGCCCTTGAGAAAGGCGACGAGCTGCGCCAGCGACTCCGGCGCGCACACCTGCACGCCACCAGCCACCGAGGCCTCGGCGTAGTCATCCAGCGGCACACACACGCGCGCCTTGCCCGCGTCCCGCGCGACAGTAACCATCGGCAGGATGCCGTGCGTATGGCGTAGCCGGCCGTCGAGTGACAGCTCCCCGAGGAAGACCGTGTCGCGCACATCGGCGCGCAACTGGTCGGAGCTCATCAGCAGTCCGATGGCGATGGCGAGGTCGTACGCCGGCCCTTCCTTCTTCAGGTCAGCCGGCGCGAGGTTCACCGTGATGCGCTTCGACGGAAAGCGGAAGCCCGAGTTGCGGATGGCGGAGCGGACGCGCTCACGCGCCTCCTGAACGGCCTTGTCAGGCAGGCCCACGACAGCGAACGACGGAAGCCCGGTGGAGATGTCGACCTCCACCTCGACGAGCGCGCCGTCCAGTCCGACCACGGCACAGCTCATTACCTTGGCGAGCATGGCGCTACCGACCGCCTCTCTCAGTTCCCAAGCGCCACCGCCACGGCGTATTCCTTGCTGTCCGAGAGGCTGACCGCGATGGAGGCGATGCCGATGGCCTGCGCCCTCTCGGCCGCGCGGCCATGGAGAAAGACAACCGGTTTGCCCCGCTCGTCCGACAGTATCTCGATGTCGTGCCAGCCGACGCCGCGCACGCCCGTGCCGAGCACCTTCATTACGGCCTCTTTGGCGGCAAACCGGGTGGCAAGAGAGGACGTGCGGTCGCGGTACTTCGCTACCTCGCGCTCGGTGTACACCCGGCGCAGGAACCGGTCACCGAAGCGCGCGATGGCCTCCGCGATGCGGGGTATCTCGATGATGTCGACGCCAATCTCTGCCACGATGGCTTCCGAAGAAGATGTGTCGCGCCCGCTGGATGGGAGCCGGCTGGACGCGAGTGACCTATGGTAGCAGGGGCATCCCCAGAGCACAACGGGCGGGCGTAGGACGTTGCCGACAGGCGCCTCCACAGGCACCGCCGCAGGATGCTCCCATGCTATCATCGTCGGGACGCGCAAGGGTGCTATCGATGGACAACAGAACGAAGGGAACCACCACCCCCGGCTTCAGCATCACCTGCCAGGCATGCGGCGCCAGGCTCCCGTCCGACGAATGGACATGGCGGCACGCCTGTGGCGGGACGCTTCAGCTCGACGTTGACGTCGACGCCGCTCGCGTCAACGCCTCTCGCTCCAGCACCGTCCGGGGCCTCGCACGCTTCGCTCCGGTCCTGCCGCTCCGACATACTCCGCCGACGCCCATCGGCGACACGCCGCTGTCACTCGAAGTTGTTGAAGGAGTGCGGGTCGCATTCAAGCTCGATTACCTCAATCCGTGCGGCTCCTTCAAGGACCGAGGGGCATACGTGACGGTCGCGCGCCTCGCCGAACTGGGCTTCAACTCCCTCGTCATCGACTCGTCCGGCAACGCAGGCGTCGCCACCGCCTGCATGGGCCGGCGTCTGGGTCTGAGGGTGGACGTCTTTCTGCCGTCGTCCACGCCGGAGGGCAAGAAGCGGCTGCTGCGCCTCCTGGGAGCCGGCCTGCACGAGGTCGAGGGTGACCGCATGGCCGTCCATGCGGCCGCACTCGCCGCCACGCGCGGGAAGGCCGCCTACGCCGGTCACTGGTGGCAACCCTACTTCGCCCACGGCGTGAAGACGATGGCATACGAAGTTATCGAAGTCCTCGGCCGCATCAATATGGTCTTCGCACCTGTCGGCGCCGGTACCGTCCTCCTCGGCCTCCACCGGGGATTCACCGAGCTGCGCTCCGCCGGACTCATGGCAAACATGCCGCGACTCGTCGCCGCGCAGGCCGAAGGGTATGCGCCGGTCTGCGCTGACCTCGGCGTCGAGCCGGAGCATGACGAGCGCTCACACCTGGCCGACGCCATCGCCATCGCCGACCCGCCCCGCAGACGGGAGATGGCGCGTGTTGTGCGGGAAACGGGCGGTTTCGGCGTGGTGGTGAGCGACCTGGAAATCGAAGCGGTATTGAGCTGGCTCACCGACAGGGGTTACATCGTTGAACCGACGAGCGCCGTTCCCGTCGCCGCCTTCTTCAAGGCGCTGGGCGACGGCAGTGTCACACCCGGCGCCACGGTACTCATCCCGTTGACCGGCACCGGCATGAAGGTGCTCGACGAGCTGGTCCACATCGCCGGTACGTGACCGACCGGACGCATGCCCTCTCGCACGTTCGCCGGCCTTCCCGCGCCATTGACAGGGCTCGCTGTTTCGGAGAATATGTCCCCCGGAGGATAGTTCGGCCATGACAGCTCAATTGAGCGCAATCGCAAAGGCAGTCAAACCCTCGGCAACGCTCTCTCTCAAGAACGAGATCACCCGGATAGAGACCGCGAACAAGGTCAAGATACTGGACCTTACCGCCGGACAGCCGGACGTCGGCCCCACGCCGGACGTCCTCGCCGCGCTCGTCGAAGGCGGCAAGCTGTTCAAGTACGGCCCCATACCGGGGGAAGCCGGTCTTCGCCCCCTGCTCGCGGAGGTGACGAACAAGGAGACGGGCTCCAATTTCACAGCCGACAACATCGTGGTGGCGGTCGGCGCCAAGGGCGCAATCGATACCGTCATGCGCGCCATCCTCGACCCCGGTGACGAGGTCATCGTGCTCGCACCCTACTGGGTCACCTACCCGGAAGTCGTCGGCATCTGCGGCGGTACTGCAGTCTGCGTCGCATCGAAGCCCGACCTGCACCCGGACCTGAAAGCGACCGCGGCGGCCATCAAGCCGAACCGCACCAAGGCCATCATCTACAGCTCGCCCAGTAACCCCACCGGCGTGGTCTACACGCGTGACGAACTGGCCGAGCTCGCCCGGATTGCGCGCGAGGCCGGCGTCTGGCTCATCGCGGACGAGATCTACCGCGAGTTCGCCTTCGACGGCAAAGCCGCTCCAAGCATCTTCTCGGTCATCCTGCCGTACGACAAGACGGTGCTCATCGACGGGCCGTCCAAGCGGTTCGGCATGCCCGGATGGCGGCTCGGCTTCGTCGCCGGGCCGGTGGAGCTCATCAAGGCCTGCAATGCCATCCTCGGACACACCAGCAACGCCTCCCGACCGGTTCAGCACGCCGTCGAAGTGGCATACCGCAGCGAGCAGGCGCGGCAGGGAACGAAGACCATGGTCGCCCGCTATGAGAAGAACCGCGACCTGTTCGTGGCCGGCTTGAACGCCATCAAGGGCATCTCCTGCCCGAAACCGGAGGGGGCGTTCTACTGCTTTCCGGACGTCTCAGGGCTGTACGGCAAGTCGTACGAGCACGACGCCGGTAAGACGACCATCAAGGACTCAACGGGCTTCCGCGACTTCCTGCTGCGGAAGGCGTTCGTCGCGGCGGTGGAAGGCGGACCTTTCGGCCTGGACACGCACATCCGCTTCTCACTGGCCATCAGCGACAGCGACTGCACCGCGGCCCTCGCCAACGTCACGAAGGCCATTGCCGAGCTGCACGCCTGACCGAACGCGACAAGCAACTAAGAAGAAGCGGGGCGCTCACACGCCCCGCTTTCCTGTCCGTGGCAGCCGCGCCTCGACCGTCTAGAGGCACGGAATCGTCTACAGCCTGACTTCGATGCCGCGGGAGCGGAGGTACTCCTTCGCCTCTCGAACGGATATCTCCCCGAAGTGGAAGACGGACGCGGCAAGCACAGCGGACGCCTTTCCCTCCACAACCGCCTGATACAGGTGCTCCAGCTTGCCGGCGCCACCGGAAGCGGTCACCGGGATGCGCACCGCCTCAGCCACCGCGCGCGTCATCTCGATGTCGTACCCGTCCTTCGTCCCGTCCGCATCCTTGCTCGTCAGAAGTATCTCGCCCGCGCCGAGGCGCTCCACCTGGCGCGCCCATTCGACGATATCCAGGCCGGTGGACTCGTTGCCGCCGCTCACCACGACCTCGAGCCTCGGCTTGCCCGAGCCTATCTGGTTCTTCTTTCCGTCGATGGCAACAACGAGGCGCGACGCGCCGAAGCGCTTCGCCGATTCCTCGATCAGAGCAGGGTGCTTCACCGCAGCGGTGTTGATGGAGGCCTTGGCCGCACCGAGGTCAAAGAGCGCCTGCATGTCGTCGGTCGTGCGGATGCCGCCGCCGACGGCGAACGGGATGGTGATGGCCTTCGCGAGCTTCTTCACCCACTCGAGCCGTGTGCCTCGATTCTCAACCGTCGCCGCGATGTCGAGTATGACGATCTCGTCGGCGCCCTGGGACTGATACGCTTTCGCCGCTTCGACGATGTCCCGCGCGTCGCGCAGGTTCTCGAACTTCACGCCCTTGACGACGCGACCGTCCTTCACATCCAGGCAGGGGATAACCTTCACTTCAGCCATGGTGTGTCACTCCCTTCGCTCACAGTATGCTCGTCGCGCGCCGCCAGCGGTTCGCGGCTGAGTCGGATCCCGCACGAGTCCGAGGGAACCCGGAGTCACACGTTGAAGAGGAAGTTCACTACATCGCCGTCCTGGACGACGTAGTCCTTGCCCTCGAGGCGCAGAACACCTCGCTTGCGAGCTTCGTGCTCCGTGCCGCAGGCGACAAAATCGTCGTAGGTGATGACCTCGGCGCGGATGAACCCCTTCTCGATGTCGGAATGCACCTTGCCCGCGGCCTGCGGCGCCGGCGTGCCGCGCTGGATGGTCCAGGCGCGTGTCTCGTCGGGACCGGTGGTGAGGAAGGACACCAGTCCGAGGACGCGCAGGCACTCGGAGACGATACGCTCGATGCTGCCGGCCGGGGAACCCACCGCTTCACGATACTCCGCCGCTTCTTCCGGGCCCAGCTCAAGCAGCTCCATCTCCAGCTTCGCGCACACGGGCAAAACGAGGAACTCGGGGAACCTCGCCTTGACCGCCTGCTCCACCTCGGCGGCGCGCGATAGCTCGCCTTCCTTCATGTTCGCTATGATGAGCGTCGGTTTCGCAGTCAGGAACTGGTATCCCGACAGCAGCTTCCGCTCGTCGTCGGTGAGCGTCTGGCGCCGAATGGGGACTTCGGCTTCGAGCTCCTGCTTGATGCGCTCCAGCAGCGTCTGCTCGACCTGCTGCGCGGCGCGCTCCTGGGGCTTCGCCGCCTTCATCTTGTCCTTCAGGCGGAGCAGTCGACGCTCCAGCACACCGAGGTCCGAGAAGGCAAGCTCGAGGTCGAATGTGGCGACGTCGCGCGCCGGGTCTATCGAGCCGAGCGGGTGCGGCACCGAAGGCTCTTCGAAGCACCGGACCACCTGCAGCAGCGCCTCGGCGGTCGACAGGTACCCGAGGACCTCCGCGGAGATGCCTCCGCTCTCCTGGGACTCCCGAGGGACGTAGTTGACGTCCGTGACGTTCACTTCGGCAGGGACGATGCGCGCGGAATGAGTCAGCTTCGCCAGCACGTCGAGGCGCGGGTCATCAACCTTGCGGACTCCGATGTTGGGCTTGAGAGCTGACGAGTACGAACCTACCTCGGCAACGCCCCGGGTGAGCGCGTTGAACAACGTGGTCTTACCGCAGTGTCGAAGGCCGACGATTGCCGCTTTCATCGCTTGCCGTACGCCACATTGTAACATCGAAGGACGTCCGGCGAAGCCCCTTCCGCCTCGGAATCACATGCTAGAATCAACGGGTGCTCCACGTCTTCTACGGACCGGATACGTTCACGGCGCATGAGGAACTGCACCGCATCTTCGAGCCGCAACAGGGCGCAGAGGACGATAGACCCGAGGTCGTCTGGATGGATGGAGCGGCGGCGACGCCGGCACAGATAGCTACCGCGTGCCAGCAGTTCTCGCTGCTCAGCGCCCGGCGCGTCGTAGTTGTCGATGGCCTCCTGTCCCGGTTCGAGCCCAGGAAGCCGTCGGGAGACCGGTCCCGCAAGTCCAAGGCGAAGAAGGCCGGGCTGTCTCCGGAATGGGAAGCCTTCGTCCCACAGGCTGCCGCGCTGCCGGACGCCAGCGTGCTCGTGCTCATCGATGCCGAGCTCAAGCCGGGCAACTACCTGCTGAAGGCGCTCAAGGCGCTGCCGGGGCCGGACATCCGCTTCATGGCGGCGCCACGAGGGGACAAGCTCACTGCCTGGGTACGCCAGCGGGCGGAAGCCGCAGGAGCGCGCATCGACGAGGAGGCGGCAGGACTTCTCGGCAGTCTCGCTGCCGCTGACCTCTGGATCGTGCACGCTGAGATCGAGAAGCTCGCCGTGTATGCTGACGGACGGCTCATCACCGCAGACATGGTCAAACACATGACCGCCAATTCGGCGTCTTCAACCATCTTCACGCTCGTCGACGCCATCGTCGAAGGCCGGCAGGCGAACGCCCGGCTTCGGCTCGAGCAGATGTACCGGGACGGCCTTTCCGCCGGGTACATCTTCACGATGGTCGAGCGGCAGATACGCATCATCGCCCAGTTGCTGGAAGCGCACCGGGGTACCGCCGGGGACGAGCCGTCGGCCGAGCTGGCCGGGTTGCATGAGTTCGCCCGCGACCGAGCAGCCGGGCAATCCCGGAGGTTCGATGAGCGAAGGCTTCGGCGGGCCCTCGACGCCGTAATCGTGGCTGACCGCTCAATCAAGACCGGCGCATGCACCGAACGCACCGCCCTGGACCTCCTGGTCACCGACCTTCTACCGGCGCCAACGCGGATCTGATTTCCTTCCTTCGTCGCCGCCTCGTTCGTGTCAACCCACGTTTGTGATAAGATGTCGGCCACATCTTTCGCTGAGGCGTTCATGTATGACAAGCTCTGAAGTCCGCGAATCCTACCTTGGTTTCTTCCGCGAGCACGGGCACACCATTCTGCCCAGCTCGTCGCTCGTGCCGCACGGCGACCCCACACTGCTGCTGACCACCGCAGGCATGGTGCAGATAAAGCCCTACTTCCTCGGGTTGCAGCGCCCGCCCAACCCCCGGCTTGCCTCCTGCCAGAAGTGCTTCCGCACCACCGACGTGGAGTCGGTCGGCGACAACACCCACCTGACGTTCTTCGAGATGCTCGGCAACTTCAGCGTAGGCGACTACTTCAAGAAGGAAGCCATCGCCTGGGCCTGGGAGTATGTCACGAAGAACCTGGGACTCGAACCGGCGCGGGTCTGGGCGACCATCTACCTGGACGATGACGAAGCCTTCGAGATGTGGCGGGCCATCGGCATGCCCGCGGAGAAGATATGGCGCTTCGGCGACAAGGACAACTTCTGGGGTCCGGCCGGCAACTCAGGTCCCTGTGGACCCTGCAGCGAGCTGCACTACGACCTGGGAGCTGAGCGCAGTTGCGGCAAGCCGACCTGCGGACCGAACTGCTCCTGCGGCCGGTTCGTGGAGATATGGAACCTCGTCTTCACGCAGTACGACCAGAAGCCGGACGGCTCCCGCACGCCTCTTCCGAAGCCGAACATCGACACCGGCATGGGCCTCGAGCGCGCCACCGCAATCGTCCAGGGCAAGAACAACGTCTACGAGACCGACATCTTCTCCGGAGCGCTCGGGCTCGTCTCGTCACTCTGCGGCAAGCGGTACGGCGAAGAGACTGCCATGGACCGGGCGATGCGCATCGTCGTCGAGCACGGGCGCGGCATCTCCTTCCTCGTGGCAGACGGCGTGCTCCCGACCAACGAAGGCCGTGGCTACGTGCTCCGTCGCCTTCTGCGGCGCGCCTCTCTCTTCGGCAGGCGGCTCGGCCTGACGGAGCCATTCCTGTCCGCCGTAGCTGCCGACGTGATCCGCCAGATGGGCGGCACCTATCCGGAGCTCGTCCGGCAGGCGCAACTGGTGCACGACGTCATCGAGGCCGAGGAGAAGCGCTTCCTCGCCACGCTCGAAACAGGCATGGGCATCGTCGACGACCTGGTCGAGAAGGCAGTCTCGAAGGGCAGGAAGACGCTGGCCGGCGCCGACGTTTTCCGGCTTTACGACACGTACGGCTTTCCCAGGGAGCTGACCGCCGAGGTGGCCCATGAGCGAGGGCTCGCGATCGACGTCGAAGGGTTCGAGAAGGCTCTGGCAGGGCAGCGTGAGAAGGCTCGCTCCGCACACGGATTCAATGTCGCCTTCGACTCTTCGGTCGACCTGAAGGGCACTGCGGCGACCGTGTTCGAAGGGTACGACCGCCTGTCCTCCGAGGCTACCGTCGTCGCGCTGCGGCAGGACGGTTCCACGCTGCAGACAGCCGGGGAGGGCTCGGAAGTCGACATAATTCTTGACCGCTCTCCCTTCTACGGCGACATGGGCGGCCAGGTCGGCGATTCCGGACGTCTGTCAAACGCAGGGGTGGAGATAGACGTGCGGGGAACCATCAGGACCGGCGCTGACATCACGGTGCACCGGGGGCATGTCGTGAGAGGCGCAATCTCGGTGGGGGACAGGGTGGTGGCCGAGGTCGAGGAGGGACGAAGGCTCGATATCGCGCGCAACCATACCGCCACGCACCTGCTGCAGGCGGCGCTGCGCGCCACTCTCGGTCGCCAGGTCGCCCAGCGCGGCTCCCTCGTCGAACCCGAGCGCTTCCGCTTCGACTTCTCGTGGATGGGACCCGTGGAGCGCGAGCGCATCATCCAGGTGGAGCAGTGGGTCAATGAGAAGATCCGCGCCGACCTCCCCGTCGCCACCCGCCTGGCATCCTACGACGAGGCTGTCTCGGAAGGCGCGATTGCGCTGTTCGACGAGAAGTACGGCGACCGCGTGCGGGTCGTCAGCGTCGGCCAGCCGCCCGTGAGCACCGAGCTGTGCGGCGGCACACACGTTCGCACGACCGGCCAGATAGGCATGCTCGTCATCGTCACCGAGGGCAGCGTGGGCACCGGTCTGCGCCGCGTGGAAGCGGTCACGGGCCGCGCCGCCGAGGCGCTGCTCCGGTCCCGGACACAGACCCTGGAATCGATTGCCTCCCAGCTCGGTGTGACCCCGGCTGAAGTGCCCGACCGCGTCAACTCGACGCTCGTCGAACTCGATGCAGCGCGGAAGCGGCTCGGGCTCCTGGAGAAGCAGCTCTCCTCGGCAAGCGTCGCATCCCTCGTCGGCCAGGCGGTCATGGTCTCCGGCGTGCCGGTCATCGCCGCACGCGTGCAGGAACTCTCTATCGAAACCCTGCGAGAGATGGGCGACGTCCTGCGCGACCGTCTCGGCGAGTCCGTCCTCGCCTTCGCTACCGTCGAGAACGAGCGACCGCTGTTCCTGGTCATGGTCTCTCAGTCACTCACGTCACGAGGAGTGCATGCGGGAGAGATAGCCAAGCGAGCAGCGCGCATCGCAGGCGGTGGAGGTGGCGGCAAGCCCACCATGGCCCAGGCCGGCGGCAAGGATGCCTCGAAGATCGAAGAAGCCCTGGCTGAGGCACGGCGCGCCATCGAGGAGCAGCTTTCGGCTCACAAGGGCGGATAGACGTGCGCTGGCTGGGCCTGGACCCGGGGGAGAAGCGGACGGGGGTGGCGGTGAGCAGCCCGGAGGGCACGTACGCCATCCCGGTGTGCGTGCTGCGTCACCGTGCCGGAGGACCAACCGTCGATGACATCCTCAAGCTCGTGGAGGAGTACCGACCCGGCGGGCTCGTCATCGGCCTGCCGCTCTCGATGAGCGGCCGCCCTTCCGAACAGACCAACGCTGCCGTTGAGTTCGCGCGCGGCGTCGCCCTTCACTTCAGCGTCACCCTGGAGATGCCTCCCGGCGCACGGGAGCTTTGCACGGCGGAGGAGCGCGGGACCGGGTGCGACCGTGCTGGCCGGACCGCTGAACACCTGAGGATCGTCCTCTGGGACGAGCGCCTGAGCTCGTGGGAGGCGGAACGGCTGACTGAAGTCGAGGAAACCGACCGCAAGAAGCGCTACGGGAAGAAGCCGGCTATCGACGCGCATGCGGCGGCGGTGATCCTGCAGAGCTTCCTCGACAGCCTCGCCCGCGAAGACCGGGGAAAGAGGCCAACGACGGACTGAACGCTTGCCGCCTACCGGCCGAACAACTGGCGCGCGATTATCATCTTCATGACCTCGTTGCTGCCTTCGTATATCTCCGGTCCCTTGGCGTCGCGGTAGAGCTGCTCGACGCGGTACCTCGAGCCGTCAGCTCCCAGCCGGGAGGCATATCCGTAGCCGCCGAAGATCTGCACGGCGTCGCGGGACATGTCGCCGGCGACCTGCGTGCCGTAGTACGTGGCCATCGAGGTCTCCGGCTCCGGGAAGGCCTCGCCCGCATCCTGCCGCAGCGCCGCCTTGTAGCAGAGGTCGCGCGCCATGCCTATCTGGGTCGCGCGCTCGGCCAGCCTGTACTGCCAGTGCTGCATCTCCGCCAGCTTCCGGTCGAATACCTGCCTCTGCTGCATCCAGCGCACGCTCTCATCGAAGGCCGCCTGCGCCACGCCGACGCCGGTGGCCGCAGCCGCGATGCGCCCGCGCACAAGTGCACCCAGCGCGATGCGCAGGCCCCTGCCGGCCTGACCCACGAGATGTCCGGCCGGCACAAAGACGTCGTGGAAGACGATGTCCGAAGTCAGACATGCGTGCATCCCCAGCTTCCGGTCGGGCGGGGGCACCTCGATGCCATCCTGCTTCAGGTCGACGACGAGCATGCTGAGTGCGCCCTCGATGGTGCCGAGCACGCAGACCACGTCCGCAACCGGCGCATCGATGATGAAGCGCTTCCGTCCCGAGAGAATCCAGCCGCCGGGAACCGGCTTCGCCGCCGTGGAGATGCTCTCAGCCCTCACATCGCTCCCGGCCCCGGGCTCGGTAATCGCGGCCGCGGCGATCTTCTCGCCACGCAGCATCGCCGGAAGGTACGCCTTCTTCAACTCCGGCGAGGCGTACATGAGGATGCCGCCGGAGAAGACCGCCTGGCACACGTAGACGACAGCGATACCGGCGCTGAAGTAGGCCAGTTCCTCCACTGCAACGGCAGTCGCCAGGGCCGGACTGGCCAGGCCGGAACCTCCGTCGGCAGCGGAGTGCGGCAGCCGGAACAGGCCCTCTTCCGCCATCCGGCGGAACACGTGCGACGGGAACCCAGCCACGTCATCCGCCCTCTCTTCCATCTCCGGGACGCGCGGCGCCACCTCGCTCTCCGCAAATCGCCGCACCGAGGCGCGGAGCCGGTCGATCCCCTCCGGCAGGCCGACACCGTGGTAGAGACGGTCCTGTGTTCTCTCATACTGGTCAGGCATGTGCTTCCCTTTCAAGTGTGCCGGCAGGCCCTCCGCACCGGCGGACTGAATGCGGAGCGCTACCGCACGTGCTCCTTGCCTAGGATCAGGCGTGCGATGCCCCGCTTCTGAATCTCGTTGGCTCCCTCGTATATCTCCGCCACCTTGCAGTCGCGGTATATCTGCTCGACCCGGAAGTGCGAACCATCGGCGCCCAGGCGCGTGATGAACCCCAGGCCGCCGAACACCTGTACCGCATCGCGCGCCATGTCGCCCGCGACCTGCGTTCCGTAGTACTTCGCCATGGCCACCTCGGGCTCCGGCGCGCGAGCGCCCTGGTCGTACCGTACCGCCGCCTTGTAGCACAGGTCGCGCGCCATGCTTATCTGCGTCACGCGCTCCGCGAGCCGGAACTGCCAGTACTGCATGTCGGCAAGGCTGCCTCCGAACAACTTGCGCTCGCGCATGAAGCCGGCGCACTCGTCGAGTGCCGCCTGGGCCATGCCGACGCCCGAGACACCGACGGCCACCCGGCCCCATGTCAGGGCGCCGAGTGCGATACGCAGTCCATCGCCCGCAGAACCGAGCAGATTCTCAAGGGGCACGCGTACGTCCTCGAACCAGACATCAGCGGTGAGTTGCACGCGGTTGCCGGTCTTGAGGTCCGGCGGGCCCACCCTGACACCCGGGGAGTGCAGGTCAACCACCAGCATGCACAGCCGGCCGTCGATGACGCAAAGCGTCGTGGCGAAGTCTCCCACCGGAGAGTTTGTGATGAAGCGCTTGTGGCCGTTCAGCACGAAGCAGTCTTCCCGTGCTTCGGCCCGCGTGCACACCGTCTCAGCACGGAGGTCGCTGCCGGCGTCCGGCTCGGTGATGGCCATGCAGGCAACGCTGTCGCCGGACATCAGCGGCTTGAGGTAGCGTTCGCGCGTCGCCGCTCCACCGTTGAGCAGCGCCGCTCCAGGCAGCAGACAGTGGTCGTCGAAGATCGTTGCAAGACCGTCGCTCGCGTAGGCCAGCTCCTCCATCACAACCGTGGCGGCACACAGGGGATAGCGCAGACCGCGGCCACCGAGGGAGGAGTCGAACGGGATGCGGTACAGTCCCAGCTCCGCCATACGCCGAAACAGCCCGTGGGGGAACGCATCCGCGCTTTCCACCACCGTATTCAGCTCATCGGCAACAGACAGCACGTCGTCGTCGACGAACCGTCTGACCTCGACGCGCACCTGCCGCGCTTCGTCGGGCAGAAGCCAGTCATGGTAGAGGCGAGTCTGAAGACGTTCAGGTCGGGCGTACACGGTCTTCCTCCAGCTACGACTCACGGGCGGATTGTTGTACAATAGCGTCACTCGTCGCTTCGAGTCAACGGAGCGGGCGGCCGATACCGCCACGTAAAAAGAGAGAAGGAGTATGGAACACATGACACCGGAAGCCAGCAAGCAGGAGAGGATCCAGCGGGCGTCGACGAAGGCCGGCGACTATGAGGAGATGTCGGTCAACTGCGCCCAGGGCACACTCGTGGCACTGCAGGAAGAGTTCGGGCTTGAAGGCGGCAAGGAGTTGCTGAAGGCTGCGACGTTCTTCCCGGGACTCATGAGCCGCAAGGAGACCTGCGGTGCATTGCTCGGCGGCTTAATGGCCATGGGTCTGGCATTCGGTCGTGACAAGCTCTCCGACCCGTCCTGGAGCACGGAGAAGGCGAACCAGGAGATGTTCAAGTACCGCCAGAAGGTCTGGCGCTACTGCGAGGAGTTCAAGAAGCACTTCGGCAGCACGCAGTGCGGCGTTATCAGGCCGCTCATCATGGGGCGCGACTACGACACCATGAACCCCGAGGACCGGAAGCAGTTCCTCGCGGATGGAGGCAAGAAGAAGTGCCGCATCCCTCCGGAGGCGGCCGCGCGCATAGCGGCGGAGATCCTGCTTGAGGATGATTAGCAGGCGTCCGGTCCGCGTCGGCATTCGGGGTGCCCTGCGGCTCCGGTTGGACCGGCGCCGCAACCCCACGTCAGGAGAAAAGACTCGTTGTTGAAATCACACGGTTGCGGAGAGCTTCGTGCGGCACATGCGGGCAGTCGTGTCACTCTTGCGGGCTGGATTCACCGGCGCCGCGATCACGGAGGCGTGGTCTTCCTCGACCTGCGCGATAGCACCGGCATCGTTCAGGTGGTCTTCAATCCGGAGCGCACCGGCCACCTCGAGGAGCTTATCCGGTCCCTGCGCGCGGAGTACGTCGTCAGCGTTTCCGGAGACGTCGTCGTCCGGCCGGCCGGCACGGAGAATGCGAAGCTCGAGACCGGCATGATTGAAGTCTCGGTGGACGATGCCGAGCTGCTCAACGATTGCCCGACTCCTCCTTTCTACATCAATGAAGACGTCGAGGTGGACGAGAACCTGCTGCTGAAGTACCGGTTCCTCTATCTGCGACGGCCGCGCATGCAGCGAAACCTGGCTCTCCGCCACCGTCTCGTGAAGGGTATCCGCGATTTCCTGGATGGGGAGCGGTTTCTGGACATCGAGACACCCATCCTCATCAAGAGCACGCCGGAGGGAGCGCGGGACTACCTCGTGCCGAGCAGGGTCAATCCGGGGAAGTTCTATGCCCTGCCTCAGTCCCCCCAGCAGCTCAAACAGATACTCATGGTGGCGGGGCTGGAACGCTACTACCAGATTGCGCGCTGCTTCAGGGACGAGGACCTTCGGGCGGACCGCCAGCCCGAGTTCACCCAGCTCGACCTCGAGATGAGTTTCGTCGAGGAGGAGGACATCCTCGACCTCATCGAGCGAATGATGGTCGACGTGATGCACATCGTGCGGCCCGATGCAGTATTCCCCCGGCCGTTCCCGAGGATAAGCTACACCGATGCCATGACGCAGTACGGCTGCGACAAGCCCGACCTTCGCTACGGGATGAAGGTCGTCGACCTCGGCGACCTCGCGGCCGAGACCGGGTTCGGCATCTTCCGCTCGGCTCTGGAGACCGGCGGCGTTGTCCGCGGCATCTGCGTCCCCGGGTGCGCAAGCTACAACAAGCACCAGCTCACCGACCTCACCGCGAGGGCCACGGCGGCGGGCGCGAAAGGGCTGGTCACCGTCTCCCTGCTCGAACCGGCCGCCGGTGAGGAATCCGTCAAGTCAGTGCTCGCCAAGCACTTGACGCCCGACCAGATGGCAAAGCTCATCCAGCTTTTCGGGGCCTCGCAGGGCGACCTGCTGCTGATTGTGGCAGACACGGCGGCGGTCACGTGCAAGGTGCTCGATACGCTGCGTCGCGAGATGGCCGCCAGGCTGAAGCTCGCGAATCCGAACGAGTTCAGCTACGCCTTCGTGGTGGGCTTCCCTCTCTTCGACTGGAATGCGGAGACGAAGCGCTGGGACTCGATGCATCACCCGTTCACTTCTCCCCGCATGGCCGACGTCCCTCTGCTGGATACGGAGCCGGGCAAAGTTCACGGCAGGCACTATGACCTGATATGCAACGGCGTCGAGCTGGGGAGCGGCAGCGTGAGGATACACAACCGTCCGCTGCAGGAGAAGGTGTTCTCCATCCTCGGCTACACAGCGGAGGACGTCGTCGCCCGGTTCGGCTACTTCGTACACGCGCTCGAGTACAGCGCCCCGCCCCACGCCGGCATCGCGCTCGGCATCGACCGCATGGCGATGCTGCTGGCGGGCGAGTCGAGCATACGGGAAGTCATCGCCTTCCCGAAGAATCAGAACGCCGTCGACCTCATGATGGACTCCCCGTCGGAAGTCGATGCTGCGCAATTGGACGAGTTGAATCTTTCGCTCAAGCGACATCGCATAGACAGGACCTAGGAGCTATGAAGAGCACTGCAAAGAGCATCGAACATCGGCAGGCGGAACTCCACATCGAGGCGGAGCCGGACGAGTACGCGGCAGCCACGGCTGAGGCATACAGGCACCTCGCACAACGGGCCACGGTGCCCGGTTTCCGGAAGGGCAAGGCGCCCAGACACGTGCTGGAGCAGCACCTGGGCCGCGAGGCGGTGGTCGACGAGGCCATCGAGCATGTCTTCCCGGACGTCTACGAGAAGGCTCTCGTGGCGCACGAGCTCCATCCCATCGCGACACCGCAGGTCGAGCTCGAGCAGCGCGAACCACCAACGTTCAAGGTCATCGTGCCCCTGCCGCCGGAAGTCACGCTCGGCGACTACCGCTCCGTGCGCGTGAAGCCGGAGGAAGTCGCGGTAACCGACGAGCATGTGCTGGGGGCGCTCGACCGGATACGGGAGAGTCAGGCCGTGCTCGTGCCGGTGGAGCGAACGCTGAAGTTCGATGATTTCGCCACCATCGATGTGAAGGCTACCGTCGAAGGGCAGCCCTTCCTCGACCACCAGCAGGTCACGTATCAGGCGGTCGCCGCCTCGCCCATGCCGGTCCCCGGCTTCGCCGAGGCCATCGTCGGGATGTCCAAGGATGAGACACGGGAGTTCACCTTGCCTATGCCCGCAGACTTCCGCGTGGCGGAGCTGGCCGCCAAAGAGTGCTCCTGCACGGTCACCGTGCGGGAGGTGAAGCAGAAGGAACTGCCCGAGCTCGGGGATGGACTTGCCAAGACGTTCGGATTCGAGACCTTCGATGCACTGAAGGAGAAGGTCGGAGCGGACCTCGAATCCAACGCCAAGAACGAGGCCCGCACCACGCTCATCCACAACGCCCTCGACGCAATCGCGGCGCAGGGCTCCGTTGACTTTCCTCCGGTGCTGGAGGAGAGGGAGATAGCCGACCTGCTGCAGGGTGAAGCGCGCCGGTACGGCTACAAGACCATCGAGGACTACCTGCGGATGACGAACCGCAGCGTCGATGAGATCCGTGAGGACCTCAGGCCGCTGGCGCACACCCGCATCGTGAATGGTCTTGTGCTGGAGAAGATTGCCGACGCCGAAGGCATCCAGGTCGCCGAAGAAGACATCACCGCCAGGATCGAGGAACTAGTGGGGGAAGCCAAAGACAAGGACAGGGCGCGCCAGTTCCTGTCGTCACCGGAGATGCGGGAGTCGCTCGAGACGAGGCTGCGGACCAACCGCACGCTGGACCGGCTGGTGGCCATAGTCACCGGCTCAAGCGAGTCGGGCGCCGCGGCGCCGGCGGGCGGCACGGAACCGGAAAGCGCACCGGAGGTGGAATCGCATGGATAGCATTGCACAGGTAGTGATCCCGACGGTCACAGAGACGGGAGCCAGAGGAGAGAGGGCGTACGACATCTACTCCCTGCTGCTGCGGGAGCGGATCATCTTCCTCGGCACCGCCATCAACGACCACGTCGCCAATCTCATCGTGGCGCAGTTGCTCTACCTCGACCGCGAAGACCCGGACAAGGACGTCAGCCTGTACATCCACTCGCCGGGCGGCGTCATCGCGGCGGGGCTTGCCATCTATGACACGATGCAGCTCATCCGCTGCCCGGTGTCCACTATCTGCGTCGGACTGGCCGCCAGCATGGGCACGGTGCTGCTCTGCGCGGGCGCGAAGGGCAAGCGCTATGCGCTGCCGAACGCCACCATCCACCTGCACCAGGCCATCGGCGGCGCCCAGGGACAGGCGGCGGACATCGAGATAGCCGCGCGCGAGATCATGCGCATGCAGGAGAAGATACGCGACATCCTGGCCTTCCACACCGGCCAGTCGGTCGACAAGATCTCTCACGATATCGACCGCGACTTCTATCTCGATCCGCGACAGGCTAAGGAGTACGGTCTCATCGACGAGATTCTTACGAAGCCGGAGAAGAAGTGAGCTTCACCATACCGCCATTGCAGGAACTGTGGAGGGGGCCGCTCGCGGCAAGCGAGCGGTTCTGGGGCCTGGGGGAAGTCGGGCTGGGCGTCGTCATCTTCATCACCATCTTCCTCGTCGTCGTCGTCGCCTGGCTCATACACAACACCGGCCGCTGGGACTAGCGCACCGCATTCCCGCGTGTCTCCTCTTCCAGCCGGGCGAATGAGCCCGGATGTATGATGGTGCGCCCGGGCACGGACGCGCTCCACAGGTACGCGCCGACGCACACCGTCAAGGCTCCGGCGACGCGCGCCGCTCGCGACCCGCCTCGACTATTCAAAGCGTCCACCGCGGTGTGATATGATGCGTCAGCGCTTCGGCGACGATGAATGGGTCTTTGCACGCGACAGCCACTGGACTGGTTCGATACGACAGAATCGGCCGGGTCCGGATTGTTTCCGGAACCGGCCGGTTTTCGTTTCGGGACGAATGCACCTGGCAAGGAGGTGTTCGGCATAGGTCTCATCGTAGCGACCCCAATGCTCACACGGAGGAGCCTGAATGGCTGACATAATTGTTCCAATCAAGCAAGTGCCTGACATGGAACGGGTCAAGTTCGATACGGAGTCGGGCAGGGTCGACCGCAGCTCGGCCGCCGGTGAGATTAACCCGTTCGACCTCAATGCGCTCGAGACAGCGGTGCAGCTGAAAGAGAAGCTCGGCGGCACCGTCACCACCATCAGCATGGGCCCGCCGCAGGCGGAGTCATCTGTCCGCGACAGCCTCTCGCGCGGCGCCGACCGGGGTATCCTGCTCGTCGGCAAGGAGTTCGCCGGCGCCGATACCTGGGCCACGTCGTACACGCTTGCGAGCGCCATCAAGAAGCTCGGCAAGTTCGACATCATCGTCTGCGGTGAGAAGACCGTCGATGGCGACACCGGACAGGTCGGGCCGGAGATCGGCGAGTGGCTCGGGATTCCCCACATCGCCTACGTGTCCAAGGTGCGCGAGGCGAGCGCCGACTCGATGACGGTCGTCTGCGAGATGGAGAGCGACCGCTACATCATGTCGTCGCCCATGCCGGTCCTCATCACCGTCACGAAAGACATCAACAGCCCCCGCCTTCCCAGTTTCGCCGACAAGATGAAGGCGCGCAAGGCGACGATAGAGACCTGGGGCGCGGCGGACCTCGCCGACGTGGCCGACGCCGCGAACTTCGGGTTGAAGGGCTCGCCCACCAGGCTGAACAAGGTCGTTGTTCCCTCCGAGGAAGGACGCAAGGGAGAGGTATTCCGTGGCACCCCCGATGATGCCGCAAAGAACGTGGCAGACGCGCTGCAGAAGCTCGGTCTGCTCGGGA
Source organism: uncultured Dehalococcoidales bacterium (assembly GCA_964561465.1). GTDB lineage: Bacteria > Chloroflexota > Dehalococcoidia > GIF9 > AB-539-J10 > SKVJ01. The sequence continues at coordinate 43,425 of CAZLPP010000003.1, read as the reverse complement.
GCGCGAAATGAACGCTGACTACAAAGGTCTGATGGTCTTCGCTGAGCAACGCGAGGGCAAGATCCACCCCGTTTCTTACGAACTGCTCGGCAAGGGCACCGAGATCGCGAAGAAGCTCGGCATCGAGGTATCCGCTCTCCTGCTCGGCTCCAGCATGGGAGACGAAGTCAAAGAGCTGATCTACTACGGTGCGCAGAAGGTGTACTACATCGACAATCCCGCCCTGCGCGATTTCGACCTGCTGAACTACAAGCACAACATCTGCCGTCTGGTCAACGACGTGAAGCCGGAGACACTGCTCGTCGGCGCCACACACCTCGGCCGCTCGCTCGCCCCGAGGGTTGCGGCCGCCTTGAACACCGGCCTGACGGCCGACTGCACCGCGCTCGAGGTCGGCGACGAGGGCAACCTCGTGCAGATCCGTCCCGCGTTCAGCGGCAACATCCTCGCTCACATCCGGACGACCACCCGCCCCCAGATGGCCACCGTGCGCTACAAGGTCATGCAGAAGCTGCCGCGCGATGCCTCCCGGAAGGGCGAGATCATCCGCAAGGATGCGGACATCATCGACTCCGTGCTGAAGATCGTCAGCAAGGAGAGTGCCGGCGGGGTCAACATCGCCGAGGCGGACGTCATCGTCTGCGGCGGGCGTGGCCTGAAGAGCGCAGCGGATTTCTCCCTGATCGAAGAACTCGCCGGAGCCCTCGGTGGCGTCGTCGGCTGCACCCGGCCGATCGTAGACGACGGCTGGATCGGCAAGGAGCACCAGGTCGGCTTCAGCGGCAACACCGTGAAACCCAAACTCTACGTGGCAGTCGGTGTGTCGGGCAGCCCCCAGCACCTGGCCGGGATGCGTGATTCCGATACCATCCTCGCCATCAACGCCGACCCATCGGCTCCGATATTTAAGGTAGCGGACTATGGCATCGTCGGCGACCTGTACGAAGTCCTCCCCAAGCTGACGGCCGAAGTCAAGCAAAGGAGCTGACAGCATGGTCACGGCACAGGCCCTCAGAGACATTATCGGCAGCGACTGGGTCGTCACCGGCGCGGAACAGACTGCAGCGTACAAGGTGGATGCAACGCCGCCGCCGGTCATGCCGAAGGCAGCGGACAACGTCATCGTCGTCAAACCCGCGAATGCGGAGGAGATATCCGCGATACTCAAGCTGGCCAACCGGGAGAAGACTCCCGTCTACGTCAGGGGCGGAGGCACCGGCATGGCCGGCGGAGCCATCCCGACGAAGGACGGCATTGTCCTCTCCATGGAGCGGTTCGACAAGATCGAGGAGATAGACACGCGCAACCTGATGGCCGTTGTTGAGGCCGGGGTCACGCTCGGCCAGCTTCTCGAAGCAGCCGACGCCCAGAACATGTCGTTCCCGCCTCATCCTGGCGATGAGGGAGCGCAGCTTGGCGGCCTCGCCGTCTGCAACGCCGGCGGCGCGCGCGCCGTCAAGTTCGGCGTCATGCGCAACTACGTCAAGGGCCTCGAGGTCGTCCTGCCCACCGGCGAGATCGTCACCATGGGCGGCAAGCTGCTCAAGTGCAACACCGGGCTGCCCCTTCTTCACCTGATGGTCGACAGCGAAGGCATCCTCGGCGTTGTCACCAAGGTCACGCTCCGGCTCTACCCCCGCTTCGCCGGCACCGCGACGATGGTCATCTCGTACGAAAACAGGAACGATGCCATCAACACCGTCCCTGCCATCCTCCAGGCGGGCATAATCCCGCTCGCCATCGAGTTCATGGACCGCGAGATAGTCGACCTCACCGCCAGGTATCTCGGCATGACCTGGCCCGCACCCAAGGGCAAGGCCTACCTCATAGTCATCCTGAACGGCGCAAACGAGGACGAGGTCTATTTCCAGGCGGAGCAGGTCTCCAACATCTGCCAGAAGTTCGGCGCCGTGGACACCCTCATGGCTGAGCGCCGCGAGGAGCAGGCCGCCATCCTGAAGATCCGCAGCGAGGTCCAATCCGCAGTGTCGCCCAACGCCGATTCGCTCGATACGGCAGTCCCCCCGGGCGAGATAGGCAACCTCATGGATGCGGTCGACAAGATTGCAGCCAAGTACGGTGTGAAGATACCGGCCGTCGGCCATGCCGGCGACGGCAACATCCACCACATCCTCGTTAAGGACATCGGCGACCGCGGTCTCCTCAACAACATCAAGGAGGAGGTCTACGCGGCTGCCATGCGCCTCGGCGGCACCATCACCGCCGAACACGGCATCGGCAAGAAGGGCATACACTACCTCGACTTGTACATGGACCCGAGGCAGAAGCAGATCATGCGGGACATCAAGAAGGCGTTCGACCCGAACAACATCCTGAACCCGGATACCGCCATCGTCCCCTGAGCGCAGCTTCAGAGACAGACTCGCGGGACCGTCCTCACAAGGGGCGGGCCCGCGTTTCGTTTGCGCGAGAGTTCAGGCACGAGCTTCGAGCCGAAGAACCGGACGAAGGTGGGCCGAGGACGGCGCTACGAACGCGCGATCTCGCATTCGACCTGCGCTGACAGGTCCATTCCTCCGGTGAGCTGTTCGTGCGCACGATTGTGCACACGCCCCCCGGAGACAACGATGTCGCCCGCCGCGAGGGAGCGGAGGGTCGCCAGTATGAGCGGAAACTCGCGGCGCAACTCCTGCTTGCGTATGGCATCCGCCAGCGCATCCGTGTCACCCGACGCCCGCAATGAATCATAAGGCTCGCCCGTCAGCGGGAAGGTGAAGTACGTCGCCACGGGTCCCCGGTCCAACTCGGGCGTGACGACGTGAATCATGGCGCCAGTCCTGATTGCCCCCGTCCGCGCCAACTCTTGCATCACCTCCGGCCACTCGCCCCTGGGACCGTCCGGCAGCGCCGGGTGGAGGTTCAGCAGCGTGTAGCGGGTGCAGAGGAACTCGCTCACGATGAGCATGTAACCGGCAAGGAAGATGACGTCAACCTCGAACCGTTCGATGCCGCTCGCCAGGACGCGGTCGAATGCCGTCCGCCAATCGTCTCCGGCGTAGTCGCGGCGGAATCTGCTGGAGGATTCCGACACGAGCGGCAGCCCCTTGGACCTGATGAAGTTGAGGAAGCGGTCGGTCTGCTCGGTTTCGCCCATCCCGCGATTGCAGATGACACAGGAGATACGCGCGTCGAGCTTCCCGGACTCGATATTCTCGCAGGTGACGCGCAGTAGCTCGAAAGAGCCGGGGCCGCGACCCGTGGACATCCAGCCCAGCCTCAGCACGCCTTCCTCCTCAGCTTGACCCAGGTGCTGGAGAAGTGGACCAGGAAGCTGGACTGCACGCCCGTGGCGCGAGCCTCCCTCATGGCCTCCAGGAAGCTTCCGGCGTCCGAGAACTCGGCCATCTCGGTGCGCGCCCGGCCGATTTCCCGTGCCGTGTGCGCATCGCTGCCGGCAGTTCCCGGCACCGAGCACAGCTCCGCAAGGTGACGGGCGGCCGTCAGGTTGCTGGAGAACGGCGTCCTCGCGTTCATGACTTCGATCATGTCGACGGCCTGGAGCACGTTCTGCGTCAGCAGCCCATTCATCCTTTGAAGCCGGCCATCCGGTACGAAGGTGCTGCCATTACGGTAGCCCAGCGAGAACGGACGCGCAACAGGCCAGCGCGAGAACGGATGCGGCATGCAGACAAGTCCTCCCTGCGCCCTCACGCGCGCGATTGTCTCGAGAGGCTCAAGGCCGGGAGGCACAAGCTCCGAGAGGAACAGACCAAGCAGCTCGCCGGCTGTGGTGCGTATCTCTTCGCCGACGATGACACGCACAGCTCCGGCACGCTGCAATTCGAGGGCGCCCTCGATGCAGTTGTGGTCGGTGATGGCGACACAGTCGATGCCGGTCGTCGCACACGCCTGAGCGATGGCGCTCACCGGCGTGTCGCTGTCGGGAGAATGGTACGTGTGAACGTGCAGGTCGACTGCGATCACGACGCCTTCTCGAGATACTCTCCGGTCCGCGTGTCGATCTTGAGGACATCGCCGGTGGCGATGAACAGGGGCACCTGTACGACGGCACCCGTTTCGAGGGTAGCCGGCTTCGAGCCGCCGGTTGCCGTGTTCCCCTTGAAGCCGGGATCGGTCTGCGTCACCTCAAGGTTGACAGCAGTCGGCAACTCCACGCTGACGAGGCTCCCAGCGTGGCGGAGGACGTCCACCACGAACCCTTCCTTCAGGAATCGCACCGCGTCGCCTATCTGGTCGGCCTGAAGCTCGAACTGCTCGTAGGTCTCATTGTCCATGAAGCAGTATGCGCCGCCGTCCGCGTAGAGGAACTGCGCCGGCCGGTGCTCGAGGAAGGCGGGCACGAATCGCTCCGTCGACTGCCAGCCGCGCTCAATCACGCCTCCGCCCCGTATGTCGCGGAGCTTCAGCTTCACCTGGGCCGACCCACGGCCCATCTTGATGTGCTGGAAGTCCACCACCTGATATATCTTGCCCTCAAGCTCGATTGCGATGCCCTTCCGCAACTCACCTGCGTCTATCATGTACGACTCCTTTCAGCAGCGACATCCCTGACCGTGAAAACCACTCAGCGCCCTCGCGGGGCGCTGGTTCATCGTGCACATCGGACCCCGCGGGCGTCAGCAACGGACACCCACCACCGGGTCGCCCTTGGCGGCGTGAGTCAGTTGCTCCGCTCTTCCGTCCCGCAGAACCACAGTGTCCTCAATTCTAACACCACCCTGTCCGGGAACATAAACGCCGGGCTCCACCGTGAAGGTCATGCCGTCAAGCAGGGGACCGCTCGACCTGGCGTTGACCGTCGGGCGCTCGTGTATCTCAAGGCCGACGCCGTGACCCAACCCGTGGCCGAACAGTTCGCCGTACCCGGCGGTCGCGAGAGACTGACGGGCCAGCGCATCGGCAGCCTGACCGGGCATGCCGGCGGCCAGACGCTCGATGGTCCCGCACTGCGCCGCGAGCACCGCCCCATAGATGCGGTCGAACGGTGCATCGATGCGTGACAGGAACAACGTTCGGGTGATGTCGCTGCAATACCCGTCCACCGTCGCGCCAAGATCGATGACGACGGGTTCGCCCTCTCTGATGGCACGTTCGCTCGGTGTCGCGTGGGGCAGTGAGGCATTCGGTCCGGAAGCAACGATGATTTCGAACGGCATAGGCCCGCTACCGTGCTCGCGAAGCCAGCGCTCGAGACGCCACGCCAGCTCCACCTCGGTCAGGCCGGGTCGCAGCAGCCTCCGCGCGTGACGCACGGCGCCGTCTGCAAGCACAGCGGCCCGGCGAATCGCCTCGAGCTCGAAGTCATCCTTCACCTCCCGAAGAGATTCGACGAGTCCCGTCGTCGGCATCAACCGGCAGCCGGAGTCCGACTTGTGCAGCCCGGCTTCCAGCGCCGCGAAGCTGGAGCAGGTGAGGTAGTCCGACTCAAAGCAGATGGCCTCCAGCCGATGCTCGCCGGCGTAGTCCACTGCGTAGTCGACCAGCCCTCTTGCGGCCAGCGCTGCGCGGCCGCACGGTATCTGCGCCGAGGCCTGCTCGATGTACCGGGCATCCGTGGCAAGCACGAGGTCCCCCTGCGAGACCAGAAGCCATCCGGACGAACCCGCGAAACCGACAAGGTAGCGGACGTTCTCAGGACAGGAGACCACAAGAGCGTGGCATCTCCGGTCCCGAAGTGACGCGCGAAGTCGCCCCACTCTGGCGCCGTAGTCAGGCATCCGCGTGTTGCGCACCCTCCTCGTCCTCCGCTGACGCGGCTGCAGAGGCCACCAGTGTCACGGCGCCGCAGCTCAGGCACTTCGTCTTGCTCTTGCCGTACGGCACCTGCACCTTCCCGCACTTCGGGCACGGCGTCGCCACCGGCTTCCGCGGCATCGCAAAGGTGCATGCCGGGTAGCGACTGCAGCCATAGAAGGTCTTGCCCTTCTTGGAGCGCTTCACGACGATGTCCGCGCCGCACTCGGGGCAGTGAGCTCCGGTGGACACGGAAAGCTTCTTTGTTGTCTTGCACTCCGGATAGCCGCTGCAGGCCACGAATCTGCCGAACCGCCCGGTCCTTACCACCATCGGCTTGCCGCAATTGGGGCACACTTCGTCAGTGGGCTCCGTGACGTTGACGTGCGCAATCCTGTCCTCCGCGCCTTGAAGCTCGGCCGAGAACGGCTGGTAGAAGTCGCTGACGACTGAGACCCAATCCCGCTCGCCCTGCGCCACGTCGTCAAGCTGCGTCTCCATCTTAGCAGTGAAGCCGACATCGACGATACGCGGGAAATGCTCGCTGAGGAGGTCGTTGACGACAAGGCCGAGCTTGGTCGGACGGAAACGCCCCGCCTCCTTCATCACGTACTCCCGGTACTGGATGACCGACAGGGTGGGTGCATACGTGCTCGGCCTGCCGATGCCCTTCTGCTCCAGCGCTCTGACGAGCGTTGCCTCGGTGTACCGGGCGGGAGGCTGCGTGAACTTCTGCTCCTTGTCCGAACCGGCATAGGCCAGTCTCTCACCCTGTTTCAGCTCGGGAAGCTGCAACCCCTCGTCTTCTCCCTGCTCGGCTTCGTCCGAGCGTTCGCGGTAGAGCCTCTCGAAGCCCTGGAACGTGCAGCGAGAGCTCACGGCCTCCAAGAGGAAACCACCGCTGCCCGTCGTTGCCGCATCGACCGAGACGGTAACGTTCTCGTACACGGACGGAGACATCTGGCTGGCGATGGCACGCTGCCAGATGAGCGTGTAGAGCTTGAGTTGCCTCGCATCGAGAAACGCCTTCAGTCGCTCGGGAGTGTTGGTGATGCCGGTGGGACGAATCGCCTCGTGTGCTTCCTGGGCGAACTTGCTCTTGCTCGTATAGCGGTGCGGCCTGGAGGGCACGTACTCAGGGCCGAACTCCGAACCGATGAAGTCGCGAATCTCGGACACGGCTCCCGCGGCAAGGTGCGGCGAGTCCGTGCGCATGTAGGTGATGAGGCCGACGGAGTCTCCCTTACCGAGGGAAACCCCTTCGTACAGTTGCTGTGCAACCGCCATGGTCTGGCTGGCAGTGAAGCGGAGCCGCCGGGACGCCTCCTGCTGCAACGTCGAGGTGGTGAACGGCGCAGCCGGCTTGTGCGGCACGCTCTTCGTCGTCACGTCCGCAACGGCGTAGGTCGCGGAGACAAGCTGGCTCAGGGTCGCCACCGCCGCCGCTTCCGTGCCGACGGTCAGCTTCTTACCGTCCCGCAGCGCCACGACCTTCGCCCAGAAGGGATCCTGACCTCCGGGCCGCGTCAGCTTGACGCGCAGTATCCAGAACTCCTCGGCGACGAACGCCTCAATCTCCCGCTCGCGGTCGACGATGAGCCGAACCGCTACCGACTGCACGCGCCCGGCAGAAAGGCCCCGCTGCACCTTCTTCCACAAAAGCGGGCTCAGCTTGTAGCCGACGAGCCGGTCGAGCACCCGGCGCGCCTGCTGCGCTTCTACCAGGTGCATATCGATGTCGCGGGGATTCTTGAACGCTCTGGTGACGGCCTCCGACGTTATCTCGTGGAAGACGACACGCTGCAGCGAACGGCCGCCACTCTCGAGCTTCGCTGCCGCGATGAGGTGCCATGATATGGCTTCACCCTCACGATCCGGGTCAGTCGCGAGGTAAACGGCGTCCGCTTTCGTCGCGGCCTCCCGTATCTCCGACACGACCTTCGACTTGGCCTTCGGCACCACGTACTGCGGCTCGAAGCCGTGCTCGACGTCTACGCCGAGCTTGCTCTTGGGAAGATCCCGGATGTGACCCAGGGAGGCGAGCACAGTGTAGTTCCGGCCGAGGATTCGGCCGATGGTCCTCGCCTTTGCGGGCGACTCGACGACAACCAGACCTTTCTTCACGAGGCGACCATCCTCCAGCGGGGTGATACGACGTACTGCATGCTTCCGACATCCTGCACGAGACCCTGCAACTCGAGCAAGGTGAGCGCCGCCGAGACATCGCCGCTCGGCAGCATCAACTCCCGCGCCAGGTCATCCGCATGGACCGGCGTGGAGCCCATTGCGGCGAGAAGGCGTACCTGCACCGCGTCGGCCTGTGCCGGCAGCGACGGGCACAACTCAGGCATCGCCGCCTCCATGCCAAACTCGATGAGGACGTCGTCTACAGACCTGACGAGCTTCGCCCCCTCCTGGATGAGGCGATTCGTCCCGTGGCTCTGACTCGAGAAGATGCTGCCCGGCACCGCGAAGACCTCGCGGTTCTGGTCGACGGCCGCGTGGGCCGTGCGCAGGGCCCCGCTGCGCTCTCCGGCTTCTATCACCACCACGCCTGCGCTCAATCCGCTCATGATCCGGTTTCGGAGCAGGAAGCTCTCGGGCCGCGGCTTCACACCGGGCGGATACTCGCTCACAAGCGCACCGTTTGCCGCGATCCGCTGCGCCAGCGCCAGGTTCTCAGCAGGGTACACCAGATCGAGCCCTGAGGCGAGCACGGCGACAGTTGTGCCCCCACGTTCGAGGGTCTCCCGGTGGGCGATGGTGTCGATGCCGATGGCGAGGCCGCTCACGATGACCAGGCCGCGACCGACGAGCCCATCGACCAGCTCCACTGCGGCCTGTCGCCCGTACGAAGTAGGGCGTCGTGTGCCAACAACCGCGACGAGTGTCGCTGAGTCGGGCGGCAGGTTCCCCCTCACGTACAGCACGGCAGGACCGTCGGGCGCCTCCCGCAGCCGTGCCGGATAGCGCTCGTCGTCCACCGTCAGCGCCTGGATGCCGCATTGCTTCAGCCGGTCCGTTTCCCCGTCCGGGCTGAGGCTTGTTCTCACCTGCAGCAGGTGTTCAATCGTCCTGTCGTCCAGGCCCGCCGACCTCAATCGTTCTTCGGAAGCTCCCCAGGCCCGGTCGAGCGTGCCGAAGCACTCCTTCAGCCGGCGGAGGCGGGCGCGTCCAATGCCCGCGACGCGCGATAGTGCAATCCAGTAGGCGAGTTCTTCCATCTCAGGATACGGAGCCGAGCGCGGATTGTAGCACACGCCCGGAGCCACGCGGTCTTTCGCGGCGCTCGGCAGGAACGACGTCAGGGGGCAGACTCAGTGCACGGTAGGAAGGGGACGCCACACCGGGGCAACACTGTGGCGGAGAGGGTGGGATTCGAACCCACGGTCGCTTGCGCGACACGCGCTCTCCAGGCGCGCCTGATCGGCCACTCCAGCACCTCTCCGTCCGCGGAGAGGGTGGGATTTGAACCCACGGTGCATTGCTGCACACCGCTTTTCGAGAGCGGCACCATCAGCCACTCGGTCACCTCTCCAAACGGCGGCCATTATACCATAGGTCGACCCACGTACCAGACCTTTCTGGCCCAATGGCGCCGTGCTAGAATGCGCCCACTTTGGTCTGGATCCAGTTCCTGCTCTGCCTCGCCGCAATCCTGGCTGCCGGCACGCGGCTGACGAAGTATGCGGACGCCATCTCGGAGAAGACACACCTCGGCCGCATCTGGATAGGCATCGCGCTCGTGGCGACCATCACGGCAATGCCCGAGATGGCAACCGGCATCAGCTCCGCCGCTCTCGTGGGCTCCGCCGATCTCGCCTTCGGAACGCTACTGGGCAGCGTGTGCTTCAACCTCACCATCGTCGCCATCCTTGACGTGCTGAACAAGCAGCGCATCCCTGCCCTGAGCCAGGTCAGCTCGCGGCAGTTGCCCGGTGCGCGATGGGGAATCGTCCTCATCACCGTTGCGGGACTCGGCCTCTACCTGGCGCCCAGGATCGCGATGCCCTCGCTCGGCTGGCTCAGCCCCCCAGGAGCATTGCTCCTGGTGCTGTATCCGCTGGCCGTGCGCCAGATCCTCATGGCGGAACGCCGTCATGCAAGAGGCGAGGTGCAGGACTCGACCGAGCGCTACGGCCACCTCACCCTGCGGGGCGTCCTGCTTCGCTTCTACCTTGCCGCCGCCGTCGTAGTCGCGGCAGGCATCTGGCTCTCGTTCACGGGCGACAAGATCGCCGAAGTGACCGGGTGGGGCACGAGCTTCGTCGGCAACCTCTTCCTCGCCATCGCCACATCGGCTCCGGAAATAGTCGTTAGCATCTCGGCCGTCCGAATGGGCGTGCCGGACATCGCGCTGGGCGACATACTGGGGGCCAACATGCTCGACACCGCGATGATTGGACTCGTCGACCTGTTCTACATTCGTGGCTCACTGCTCGCAACCACATCCCAGGAGAACCTGGTTGTGGTCATCGCGGCGCTGGTGATGACACTCATCGTGTCGCTTGCCATCTCCCGGCCGCGCGACAACTACGTCGTGGGCCGCGTGAGCTGGTACGGTCCGCTGCTCGTAGCAACGTACATAGGGGTGGCCTACTATCTCTTCGCGTCCGGAGCCGGGTGAACGCAGTTGTTGCCTCGCCCAAGCGTGGGTGGTACACTACGCCGAGTGGCCCCTGTAGCTCAGTGGATAGAGCACTGGCCTCCGGAGCCAGTGGCAAGGGTTCGAGTCCCTTCAGGGGTACGTTCCCCCACACTTCAAGGAGGTCTCCATGTCTGAACTGCTTGAGGTGAGGTGGCACGGCAGAGGTGGACTGGGAGCAGTGACCTCGGCCGAGCTTCTCGCCCGTTCCGCAGCGAGCAACGGAAAGTTCACACAATCATTCCCCAGCTTCGGCCCCGAAAGACGAGGGGCCCCGGTCGTAGCCTTCCTTCGCATCAGTGACCAGTTCATCCGCAGCCGAACCAACATCAGCACCCCTGACGTCGTCGTCGTCATCGACCCCCGACTTCTCGGCGTCGTCGACGTCACGAGCGGGCTCAAGGATAACGGTGTCGTCATCGTCAACTCCATCAAGACCCCCGAGAAGCTGAAGGCTGATTTCGGTTTCAAGTGGCCTGTGGCCGCCGTCGACGCCACCCGCATCGCCCGGGAGACCATCGGCGTGCCAATCACGAACACCGCCATGATCGGCGCCTTCGTGAGAGTCAGGCCCGTGGTGGAACTGGAGGAGCTTCGCGAGGAGCTCAAGGAGCGCTTCGGCTTGCGGGCGGACGCGAACTTCAAGGCGATGGAACGCGCCTACAACGAAGTGGTGATCAAGGAGTAGCGCGATGGCAATGAAGGGTTACAAGCTGCCCGGAGAAGTCCCCTGGAACGACCTGGAGCTGGGCGCCATCGTTACCGAACCCGGCAGCAGCGTCTTCAAGAAGACCGGCGACTGGCGCACTGAACGGCCGGTCGTCGACAGGGCCAAGTGTATCAAGTGCGGCCTGTGCTGGCTGCATTGCCCGGACGCGGCCGTCACGCCTCTGGACAACGGCTACTTCGAGCCGGATCTGTTCCACTGCAAAGGCTGCGGCATCTGTGCAGCCATCTGCCCCAAGGCTGCCATCACGATGAACGAAGAGGTGGAGAAATGAGCAAACGCGTCGTTCTTGAAGCCTCCCACGCCGTCGCGGAAGCCGTGAAGATGGCGGACGTGGACCTCATCGCGGCATATCCCATCACCCCCCAGACGCACATACCGGAGCGGCTGGCCGAGATGGTCGCCGAAGGCGACCTCGATGCCGCCTACGTGCCGGTCGAGTCCGAGCACTCGGCCATGAGCGCGGTGCTCGGAGCGGCCGCCGTCGGGGCCCGCTCCTTCACCACGACCGCCGGCCAGGGGCTGGAGCTGATGCACGAAGCGCTCTACATCGCCTCGTCGCACCGGTACCCAATCGTCATGGCTGTCTGCAACCGCACACTGTCGGCGCCCATCAACATCTGGTGCGACCATTCGGACGTGATGGCGTGCCGCGACGTCGGCTGGATCCAGGTCTTCTGCCAGAACAACCAGGAGGCCTTCGACATGACACTCTGGGCCTTCCGCGTCGCTGAGGACCCTAAGGTCATGTTCCCGACGATGGTCCACCTCGATGGGTTCATCCTCTCGCACGTAACTGAGCCGCTCGTTCTCCCTGACCCGAAGGATGCGGCCGCCTTCATCCCCAGGTACGACTACCGCCTCGCGCTGCGGCCCGAAACGCCGACCTCGCACGGTTGCTTCGGCCCGCCGGACATCTACTTCGAGGTGAAGTACGCCCAGGAGTTGGCGCTGCGCGAGTCCCGTTCGGTCATCGACCAGGGCTGGAAGGAGCTGGGCGAGGCGTTCGGACGGCACTACCAGGCCGTCGAGACGTATAAGGCCGAGGGTGCGACGACGCTGCTCGTCACGATGGGCAGCCTCGGTGAAACCGCGAAGATGGTTGTGGATGCGAAGCGAGCGAAGGGCGAGGCGGTGGGTCACCTCAACCTGCGGCTCTGGCGCCCCTTCCCGTTCGCAGACTTCCGCAAGGCCGTGAAAGGTGTCAAGACTCTCGTGGTCGTCGACCGCTGTCTCTCGTTCGGAGGACCGGGCGGTCCGCTCGTCTCCGAGCTGAAGTCGGCGCTGTTCGACCTGGACGACAGGCCGAAGGTCGTCAGCTTTGTAGCTGGAGTCGGCGGCAGGGAAGTCGACGATGCGGCATTCGAGTACATGATCGACCGGGGCCAGGAGCTGGCAAAGACGGGCACGGACTGCCTGTACGAGCCGCTGCAGATTCGCGGTCTGGCAACCGGCACCGGAGTAAGGGGGTAAGGCATGGCAGGCGACTTCGTGAAGGTCGGCAAGTACCAGATAGACGCCAGGGAGTACCTTGCCCCGGGGCACACATTCTGTACCGGCTGTGGCGAGGCGCTCGCCATCCGGCTCGTGTGCAAGGCACTGGGAGAGAACACCATCATCGCGATGGCTACCGGGTGCGATGAGGTCTGCACTTCGCCGCTGCCCGTGACGTCGTGGCGGCTTCCCTGGCTCCATACGCTTTTTGAGAACACCGGGGCCGAGATGTCCGGCGTCGAGGCCGGCATCAAGGCGATGATGCGCAAGGGCAAGATGCCCGAGCGTGAGATAAAGTTCGTCGCCATGGGCGGGGACGGAGGCACGAGCGACATCGGCCTGCAGTCGCTCTCCGGCGCCTTCGAGCGGGGCCACGACTTCCTGTACGTTTGCTGGGACAACGAGGCGTACATGAACACCGGCATCCAGCGCTCCAGCGCCACGCCGTACGGAGCCTCAACCACCACCGCGCCCGCGGGCAAACTGAGCATCGGCCAGAGCACACAGAAGAAGAACCTCGTCGAGATCTTCGCAGCGCACGGCATCCCGTACGCTGCCACCGCGTGCCCGAGCTACCCGTTCGACCTGATGAACAAGGTCAAGAAGGGCGTCGAGGTCAAGGGCCCCGCCTACATCCACGTGCACACGGTATGCCCTACGGGCTGGCGGACGCCGTCCCGCGACACCATCGCTGTAGGCAAGCTCGCGGTCGAGACCGGCGTCTTCCCTCTCTACGAGATAGAGAACGGCCGCTACCGTCTGAATGTGGACGCTCCGAAGCTGAAGCCGGTGGAGCAGTACCTCAAGGCGCAGGGCCGGTTCCGGCATCTGTCTCCGGACGAGATCGGGAAGATCCAGGAGCGCGTGAATCTTGAGTACGCCAGACTGAAGGAGAAGGTAGCGCACTTCCCGGCGGCGTAGCTGCAACTAGGTTGGCGACGGCGGCTTGTGGTAACATACGCGCAGGATGTTTGCGGATGGTCCGGGTCCTGTCGTGCTCTTTCGTTCGCCTCCGCAACACCAATATCACCGCATTGATCCCGCTCTCGTGCTTGCGTCATTCCAACAGTCACAGTAAGGAGGTATCGTGCTATGCCTGAGATGCTTGAGGTGAGGTGGCATGGACGAGGCGGAATGGGCTCCGTGACGTCGGCAGAGCTCTTCGCCGCAGCAGTCATCGATGAGGGGAGATTCGCACAGTCGTTCCCCAGCTTCGGACCTGAGCGACGTGGCGCCCCGGTAACCGCATACCTGAGAATCAGCGATGAGTTCATCAGGGTGCGGACGGACATCACCAAGCCGGACATCCTCGTTGTGGTTGACCCCAAGCTTCTGGACCAGATCGATGTGACCGTCGGCCTCAAAGACAAGGGAACGGTCATCGTCAATTCGCCTCTCAGCGCCAAGGAACTCAAGAAGAAGTACAACTTCAAGTGGAAGGTCGCGACGGTCGATGGAACGAAGATCGCGCGCGAGACCATCAAGCTGACGATTTCCAACACGGCGATGATGGGAGCTCTGAACAAAGTCATCAAAGCCGTCAAGATGGAATCCCTGGAAGAGCGGCTGAAGGAGCGGTTTGGGGACAAGGCGGCGGGGAATATCGCAGCGATGACACGAGCGTACAACGAGCTCGACATGGAGGCTTAGCAGATGGCAAAGAATCAAGTGCGGCCGAACGACCTCCCGACCTGGCAGGAGGCGAGCTTCGGCAATATCCTCCCGTACTGTGGGGGCGCCAAGGAATACAGGACCGGCGACTGGCGGACCGATCGGCCCGTGGTGGACAAGAGCAAGTGCATCAAGTGCGGCATGTGCTGGCTTCTTTGCCCGGATGCGGCCGTCGTACAGAACAAGGACGGTACGTATGAGGCCAATCTCTTCTACTGCAAGGGTTGCGGCATCTGCGTGCGCGCCTGCCCGAAGAACGCAATCACAATGGTTGAGGAGGGAGCCTAATGAGCAGACGAGTTCCGCTGGAAGGTTCCTTTGCTGCGGCTGAAGCAGCGAAAATGGCGGATGTCGATGTGGTTGCCGCATACCCCATCACGCCGCAGACACATGTTATCGAACGCATGGCCGAGTTCATCAACAACGGTGAGCTCAAGGCCGCATTCATTCCCGTTGAGTCGGAGCACTCGGCGCTGAGCGCCTGCTGGGGCGCATCCGGCGCGGGCGCGCGTACCTTCACCGCGACCGCCTCGCAGGGCTTCTTCCTGATGCACGAGGTACTGTACTTCGTGTCCGGTTTGAGGCTTCCGGTGGTCATGGTGGTGTCCAACCGCGCCGTCGGCCTGCCGGCCAACATCTGGGGAGACTACTCCGACGCGATGAGCGCGACTTCGACCGGCTGGTTGCAGGTCTTTGCAGCGAATAACCAGGAGATCTTCGACTTCACGCTGTCCGCTTTCCGCATCGCAGAAGACGCGCGCGTCCTGCTGCCCTTCATGGTGCACATGGACGGGTTCACACTGTCGCACGTCACCGAGCCGGTGATCCTCCCCGAACAGAAGGAAGTCGATGCCTTCCTGCCCCCCTACAAGCATCCGTACCCGTTCGACGTGGACAATCCCACGCTCTACGGAACCATCGCGACCCCTGCAACGTACTCCGAGATCAAGAAGGCACAGGATATCGGCATTCGAGGGACTCTTCCCGTCATCAAGGAAGTCTGGAACGACTTCGGCAAGCGGTTCGGCCGGTACCACAATCCGATCGACAGCTACAAGACCGAGGGCGCCAAGACTCTTCTCGTGGTGACCGGCGGCCTCAGCGAGACGGCGAAAGACGCCATCGACCACAAGCGTGCGCAGGGCGAGAAGGTCGGACTCCTCACGCTCCACCTGTGGCGGCCGTTCCCGTTCGAGGACCTCTCCAAGGCAGTCGCGGGCGCTGACAATATCGTCATCTTCGACCGGGCGCCGACGCTGGGCGGACCTACCGGCCCCATCATCGGCGAGATCAAGGCAGCCCTCTTCGACAGCCACAAGAACATGAAGGCCGCGGGCATCCTTGGTGCGTTCTGCGGACGGAACCTTGAGGTCGCGGAGTTCGAGGAAGTCATCGACCGCGGCAACGCCATCTGCAAGAGCGGACACCAGGAGATGGTCGAGACCGTCGGCATAAGGGGGTAACCAACTATGGAAGGTGAATTCGTCAAGTTCGGTAAGAACCTTGTCACCAAGGATGAGTTGCTCTCGTCCGGCCACAGGGCGTGCCAGGGATGCGGTCTCGCCATCAACATCAGGCTTGCCCTGAAAGTCTTCGGCAAGGACACTATCTGCCTCACCCCGGCCAGCTGCTGGTCCGGCGTGGGCTCGTCCTACCCCGATGCGGCGTGGAAAGTGACGTGGATGCAGACCCTGTTTGAGAACGTCTCACCGGTTGCCGGTGGCATCGACGCTGGTTTCAACATCCTGCAGGAGAAGGGCAAGATGGCGCCCCGCAAGATCAACGTCGTCTGCTTCGCGGGCGACGGCGGGACTGCGGACATCGGCCTTGGTTCTCTCTCCGGCACGCTGGAGCGCGGACACAAGATCGTCTACTTCTGCAGCGACAATGAAGCGTACATGAACACCGGTATCCAGCGGTCGAGCTCGACGCCCTGGGGCGCATCGACCACCACAACGCCGGTGGGAAAGCTCTTCGCAGGCCAGCGGACGGAGAAGAAGAACGTGCCCGCCATCGTGGCCGAGCACAACATTCCCTACGTCGCTACTGCGTGCGTCAGCTACCCCTTCGACTACATGGCCAAGGTGAAGAAGGCGATGGAGGCCAACGGTCCGTCCTACATCCATGTGTTCTCGGTCTGCCCGACCGGTTGGCGTTCGGCCCCTGATATGACTGTCGAGGTCGGCAAGCTGGCCGTCGAGACCGGCGTCTTCCCCCTGTGGGAGCTTCAGAACGGCGAGTACACACTCAACGTGAATCCGGCGAAACTCAAGCCGGTCGCCGAATACCTGAAGACGCAGGGACGGTTCCGCCACCTGAAGCCGGATGACATCGCCAAGATCCAGGCCACAGTGGACAAGAACTACGCGGCGCTCATGGCCAAGATCGCGTGCTCGAAGCCCGTGGCGAAGTAGTGTAGTACACTGATGCTCGCCGGAGACGGCGAGTGCGGGGTGTGGCGCAGCTGGTAGCGCGCATGGTTTGGGACCATGAGGTCGGAGGTTCAAGTCCTCTCACCCCGACCAGTCGTGTCGACGACATAAGAGGCGGCTCCGCGAGACGGCGCCGCCTCTTCTTTTGCCCTGGCCCCCTCGCCCAGCAAGGGGACGCGCGACGATTGGTACGTATTGATTTGGCGTCGGACGGCTGGTAGACTGAGCCGCGCCAAGCGGGGAGAGCCCCTGACATAACACAAGGAGGACCGATGGAGATCAAGACCGTTGGAGTCATTGGTGCTGGCACCATGGGGAACGGCATCGCCCAGGTTGCCGCCCATGTGGGCGGGCTGAACGTCATCATGAATGACATCAAACAGGAGTTCGTCGACCGCGGGCTCGCTACCATCGACAAGAACCTCGCCCGACTGGTTGCCAAGGAACGCATCACCGAGGCGCAGAAGACCGCCGTTCTGGGCCGCATCAAGACCAGCGTCGACGTCGCTGACATGACGAACGCCGACTTCGTCATCGAGGCGGCGACGGAGACCCTGGACCTGAAGCTGGACCTCTTCAAGAAGCTCGATGCCGCCTGCAGGCCGGGCGTCATCATCGCGACCAACACCTCATCCATCCCGATAACGCGGCTCGCCGCCGCCACGAAGCGGGCCGACATGGTGGTCGGCATGCACTTCTTCAATCCGGCGCCGGTCATGAAGCTGGTCGAGGTCATCAACGGCCTCGCCACCTCCAAGGAGACGTACAAGGCTACCGCGGCGCTCGCCGAGAAACTCGGCAAGAGCCCCGTGGAGGCGAACGACTTCCCGGGCTTCATCGCCAACCGCATCATGGTCCCGATGATGAACGAGGCGATGTACACCCTCTACGAGGGCGTGGGCACCGTCGAGTCCATCGATGCGTGTCTGAAGCTCGGCTTCAACCACCCGATGGGCCCGTTGGAGCTGGCAGACCTCATCGGCCTCGACGTGCTGCTGCACGTCATGAACGTCCTGTACGATGGCTTCGGCGATTCGAAGTACCGGCCCTGCCCGCTGCTGAAGAAGTACGTTGCGGCCGGCTACCTGGGTCGGAAGTCGGGTCGAGGGTTCTACGACTACTCGGCGAAGTAGCGAATCGAGCAGGAACAGCGGAGGATAGAGATGGAATTCAAGAACCTCATCGTGGATATCCAGAAGCCCATCGCGATCGTCACCGTGAACCGGCCCAAGGTGCTGAACGCGCTCAACCTCGAGACCGTGGGAGAGCTTGGCGCCGCCTTCACGATGCTTGACGCCAATCCCGATGTGCGCGCCATCATCATGACGGGCTCCGGTGAGAAGGCCTTCGTCGCCGGCGCCGACATCACGGAGTTCCGCGGCAAGACGGCGCCCGAGATGCTCCCGTTCGCGAAGAAAGGGCACGACGTCGCCCGCATCATGGAGTCAATGGGCAAGCCCATCATCGCCGCAGTCAACGGGTACGCGCTGGGCGGCGGCTGCGAGATGTCCATGGCCTGCGACATGCGTTTCGCCGCGGACACGGCGAAGTTCGGCCAGCCCGAGATTCTGCTCGGCCTCATCCCCGGCATGGGCGGCACGCAGCGGCTCGCCCGGCTTGTCGGTCTGGGCATTGCGCGGGAGCTTGTCTATGCCGGCGAGCAAATAACGGCGCAGCGAGCCTACGAGATAGGCCTCGTCAACCGCATCTTCCCGGCGGCACAGCTCATGGAGGAGACGAAGAAGTTCGCGCTGAAGCTGGCCGCGAAGCCGTCACACGCGCTGAAGATGGCCAAGCTCGCCATGAACTACGGCTACGACCTATCCCTCGACAACGGCCTCATGGTCGAGACGCAGTGCTTCGCCCAGTGCTGGAGCCACCCGGACCTGGAAGAGGGCGTCAGCGCCTTCATCGACAAGCGGAAGCCGGACTTCCACAAGGACTAGCTGCTATACTTTGGTGCACGGGCGGGAGTAACTCAGCGGAAGAGTTCCTGCCTTCCAAGCAGGCTGTCGCGGGTTCGAATCCCGTCTCCCGCTCCATTCCCGTGAATCACAACAGGCGGCGCCCCCGAAGGGCGCCGCCTGTTTGCTTGTGTTGCCGCGATGTCCAGCAGGCTCGGCCTCCGGCCACCCCGGCGAGCATCACTCTGATAGACTGCGGTATTCATCTTCCATGCGCTGGCGAGGCCCGGACTGTGGCAGGGTGAAGTGCAACCTTGGCCCGCGCTCTATGCCGATGCGCCGAGAGCGTCTACGCGTTGTGCGCGGACTCCCGGGACGCGAGGACGCACATCAAGCCAGGCGGCAGGCCCCTCGACTTCGTGGGTGAAGGTGAGTTGAGTTCAGGAGACTGTGATGAGTGTAGCTTTCAGGTATGCAGCGGAAACCGATACAGGGTTGCTGATTCAGTTCATCAGGGAACTGGCGGAGTATGAGAGATTGCTGGATGACGTGGTCGCCACGGAAGAAACGCTTCAAGAGTGGATGTTCGAGAAGAAGAGAGCGGAAGCGTTCTTCGCGGTAGCCGATGGGACCGAAGTCGGTTTCGCGGTGTTCTTCCACAACTTCTCCACCTTCGTTGGACGGGCAGGCATCTTCATCGAGGATATCTACGTGAAACCCGAATACAGGGGCCGCGGGTACGGCCGAGCGATGGTGAGGAAGCTCGCGCAGATCGCCTGTGAACGGGGATGCGGCAGACTGGAATGGTCGTGCCTAGACTGGAATGAGCCGAGCATCAGGTTCTACCTGTCACTGGGAGCCCAACCGATGGATGAGTGGACGGTCTATCGGATGGCCGGCGACACGTTGAAGAACATGGCGACCGGGTAGGGGATTGAGGTAGGGGGCAACAGGCGGCGTCATTCGGACGCCGCCTCGCCGTTTGTATCCTCGTGCACGCGCGCCTCTGGAAGTCGCAACGCGTGGCCGGCGGCAATGCAGCCCGCTCGTCCTTTGACCTTCCCCGCGGGAAGGGTCCGCAGTCCCGACATGGCCAACCGCGTCAGTCCCTTGACGCAATCGGCGTCGCGGCCGCATCAGCCGCACATGCTGTGCCAAAAGCTGTCCGTGGATCCGACGGGCCAACGCAGTTGCACTCCATCTTCGCTCCGCACCATGAGTTTGACACCTGCCCTCCCTCAACACGATAATGCACAGCGGTGCCGAGAGACTTCAGGTTCGACTCGGCGGTCGCAGCGGAAGCGGCTATTTCGAAAGACAACACCATGGGCAGCAAACTCGACGAAGACGAACTGAGGGTCAGGCTCACGCCCGAGCAGTACGCCGTGACGCAGCGGCAGGCCACTGAGGCGCCGTACTCGGGCGAGTACTACCGACACCATGAGTCCGGCACCTACCGCTGCGTCTGCTGCGGCGAACCGCTGTTTGACTCCGGGGCGAAGTTCGACTCCGTCTGCGGCTGGCCGAGTTTCTCCTCTCCGGCCGGGCGCGACAACGTCGAAGAGCGAACAGACAACCGGTTGGGACTGCAGCGCACCGAGGTAGTCTGCCGCGCCTGCGGCGCGCACCTCGGGCACGTGTTCGACGACGGCCCGGCGCCTACCGGCCGCCGCTACTGCATCAACTCCGCATCGCTCGACTTCTCCCATAGTGACCCGGGCAGGAAGGCGCCCCGCATGCCGGCATGAGAACTATCGTCCTGGCATCCGCGTCGGCCGGAAGGGGCGCGCTTCTGCGGCGGACGGGGCTGCCGTTCACCATCGACCCGAGCAACTGCGACGAGACGACGGAAGCGTCGTCGCCCGCGGGGCACGTCCGCATGCTCGCCCTGCGAAAGGCCCGCACCGTCGCGGAGCGGCATCCGGACGCACTCGTCATCGGCGCGGATACCATCATCGAGCTTGACGGAGAGATTCTGGGCAAGGCGGAGTCCGCCGCGGCCGCCGGGCAGATGCTGTCGAGGCTTGCCGGGCAGTTCCACAGGCTCGTCACCGGCATCGCCGTTGTCGACAGCGCCGACGGTCGCTCCTACTGCGGCGTCGAAACCACGCTGGTACACATCCGGCACCTGACCCCCGAGCAGATAAGCTCGTACGTTGCGTCCGGCGAGCCAACGGGCAAGTCCGGCTCGTACGACATCGAGGGTCTTGGCGCCACCATCATCGACCGCATCGAGGGCGATTTCTCCAACGTGGTCGGCCTGCCGATGGCGCACCTTGCACGCGCCCTCGAGAGCTTCGGAATCCGGTTGCCCTGACGACCCTGAAGGGAGCAGAGACGGTGTCACGATTCGAACGGCCACGCATCTTCCGTCCGCCGAGCGAGTGGATGAGCTACTACCTGCCGCTCACCAGCGGCTGCTCCAACAACACGTGCGCTTTCTGTTACTACTACGGCTCGAAGCTGCAGATGCGCGATATCGAGGAGGTCAAGGCGGAGATCGACGCCCTGCACCTCTACAGGACACAGCGCATCGGCGTGCCCGGCATGGACCCCGTGGTCTACATGCTCGCCAACCAGTGGGACGGCAGAAGGGTCTTCCTGCAGGACGGCGATGCCCTGGTCTACCCGTTCCCCAGGCTCATAGAGGCGCTCGACTACCTGAACGACCGATTCCCCGACCTCGAGCGTATCGCCGTCTACGCCACCGCGCAGGACATCATGCGCCGGAGCGTCGAGCAACTGCGGGAGCTGAAGAAGCGGAAGCTCACCATCCTCTACGTCGGCCTGGAGAGCGGAGACGACGAGATTCTCCGCGAGGTCGGCAAGAACGCGACCTCGGCCGACATGATAGCCGCTGCACAGCGCGTGGACCAAGTCGGGCTCGACCTCTCAGCCATGGTCATCCTCGGCCTCGGCGGCGTCGAGAAGAGCGAGCGCCACGCGCTTGCCACCGCCGACGTCCTTTCCCGGATGGACCCGGAGTTCGGCGCCGCACTGACCCTGACCGTCGTCGAGGGCACGCCCATGCACGACCTCATCGAGTCCGGTCGATTTCAGCCCATCTCGCCTCTTCAGTCACTCAGAGAGCTGCGCACCATCGTCGCCAACCTCAACGTCAGCAACTGCTTCTTCAGCTCAATGCATGCGTCGAACTACCTCACCATCAGGGGCACGCTGCCGCAGGAACGCAGCAAGATGCTCGCCATCCTCGACCGCGTGCTCGAGAAGGGCGATTCGTCGGCCCTCAGGCCCGAAGGGCTGCGAGGACTGTAGCCTTCCAGTCCCCCTGTCCGCCCCGGCCACAGACAGCCGTCCAGGGTCGCTCAGTAGCTGAAGCAGCAAACTGCTTTCATGCTAATCTGCTCAGCCGTCTTGCTGCCAGCAACTCCAGCGCATCTCCACTTCCGTACTGCAAAGCTGGATGGTAGTATCTACCCGTCGGGCCGTCGTCCGGCGCTGCGCAGCAGGGGAGGGCCAACGCGTGGAGCACTTCGACGTACTTGTTCTTGGTTCAGGCTGCGGGCTTGAGATTGTCGAGCAGGCGGTAGCTCGCGAGAAGAGCGTTGCCCTGATAGAGCCGGGACCGCTCGGCGGCACGTGCCTCAACGCCGGCTGCATCCCGTCGAAGATGCTCATCGCTCCCGCCGACTCGGTTGCCGAGATGGAGCGCACAGCCCGTCTCGGCATCAGGACGCACGTGGAGTCGGTCGATTTCCCCGGCATCATGCGGCGCATGCGGGCCGACCGGGCGCACATGCGCAGTCATCTGCGCGAGTCCATCGGGTCCGGCGTCCGCCACTTCCGGAAGCCCGGCGTGTTCGTTGCCCCTCACGTCGTCCGCTCAGGGACCACCGAGATCGAGGCGCCGCAGGTCTTCATCGCCGCAGGTGCGCGCACGGTCATTCCTCCCATACCGGGCCTCGACTCCGTCGACTATCTCACCAACGAGTCCGTCCTGGAGCTCAGCGAGAAGCCGGGGAGCCTCATCATCATGGGCGGCGGCTACATCGCGGTCGAGTACTGCCACTTCTTCGCTTCCATGGGAACCAAGGTCACCGTCGTCGAGATGATGGACAGGCTGGTGACGTCCGAGGAACCCGAGGTGTCGGCTGCCCTGCAGCAGTCGCTCTCGAAACGGGCCCATATCCTGACGGGCATGAAGGTCGAAGCCGTGTCCACCGGCCGCCGCATCGTGAGCGTGAGGGCCCGTCCCACGGACGGCGGGGAGTCGCGGACCTACCGCGCGGAGCGCCTGCTCGTGGCTGTCGGGCGCCGTTCGAATGCCGACCTGCTCGGGGTCGCGGAGGCGGGCATCGAGACCGACCGCAGGGGGTTCATCACGGTCGACGCTCACATGCGCACCAACCAGCCCGAGGTGTACGCGGTAGGAGACATCAACGGCAGGGCCATGTTCCGTCATGCCGCCAACGTCCAGGCGCTTGTCGCAGCGGCAAACGCGTTCGACGGCGCTGACGTGGAGATGGACTACCGGGCCGTCCCGCACGCGGTCTACTCCCACCCGCAGATAGCCTCCGTCGGCCTCACCGAGGCGCAGGCTCGCGAAGCGGGCCACGATGTCGTGACGACAATCACGCCATACGCCGATGTCGCCAAAGGACAGGCGCTGATGGAGTTCGAAGGATTCACCAAGGCGGTGGTCGAGCGCGGAAGCGAGCGCATTCTCGGCTTCCACATCATCGGTCCGTACGCACCCATCCTCATCCAGGAAGTCGTCAACGCAATGCAGTCCGGCGGTCACATGGACGAGCTCGTGCGCGGCATCCACATTCACCCCGAGTTGACGGAGCTGATTCCGTCCTCGCTGGCGCTACCGCAGTAGGGCAGGGTGGACTATTCAGCGCGTTTGCGCACCGGAAGGAGCATCACCAGGATGGAAAACGACGTGTTCGAGGCATCGCTCAGCGAGGAGATGCTGCGCAGGATCAGAGGGTCATCCGTCGTTTCGGGACAGGGCGGCGGCACGTCTTTCTACTCGCCGCTGGACCGCTCTTTCGAGGCGCAGAAGAGGTGGATGACGTCGCCTTCGTTCAAGGTCGACCGCGTCTGGGACCTGCTGCGAGGCACGTACGACGTGCACCAGCACAGCGGGCCGTCACCGCACACCGAGAGGCTGTTCGACGAGCTGGACCTCGCCATCCACGGCTGCTACATCGGCCTGGGTGGCATCGTCTTCAAGGAGCAGTTCATGCCGTCGACCCGCTCAGTGCGGATCGTGCAGCGCGTGGTCGACCAGTGGGCCGACGAGCACGGCAAGAAACGCATCGAGGTATTCGGCGGCGTCTGCCTCAACTACGCGGTCGGCGGCCTCAACCCGGACGCCGTCATCGCTTCCTACCGAATGGGCGGCAAATACGTCTGGCTGCCGAACGTCGACTCGAACCACCACCGGCTCGTCGTGAACGAGGGCGTCGGGCAGGGCATCGACCTCATCGACACTGACGGCAACGTCGTGCCGAAGGCGCGGGACATCCTGGACCTCATCTCGCAGACCGACATGGTCCTCGGCATCGGCCACCAGAGCACGTGCGAGCGGCTGGCACTCGTACGAGAAGCGGTCAAACTCGGCATCAAGCGCATCGAGATCACCCACGTGAACTACCCGCCGTCGTGGCTCACCCCGGAGCAGTGCAAGGTCTTCGCGGACCTCGGGGCTTTCATCAGCATCTACGCCATCGACGACTCGTACTACTCCTGGGACGATGTCATGGCGGTGTACCGCGCGGTTGGCCCGCAGCGCATGCTCATCGCTTCCGACCGCGGCCACATCTCGCTCGGTCATCCGATAGACGGTCTGCGACGCCTCATCGTCGGTTTCATGCAGAGCGGCGTCCCCGATGAGCACATCAGGCTCATGTGCCAGGCGAATCCGTACTATCTGCTTCACTGACGGCAGGCGGGCGCTACAGGCTGAGCCCCGCGCTGAAGGCGTCCCCCGCCGCCATGCCGGCGTGGACGTACTTGCGGGCCGGGCCCGTCAGGTAGATGAGCGGATCGAGCTTCTGCACGTCCAGCTTCCCATCGGTGAGGCACGACTCCGAAACGTGGACCTCGACGATGTCGGCCACGACCAGCGAGTGTGAGCCCAACTCGACGATGTGGGCAACCCGGCACTCGAGGTTGAGCGGGCACTGCTCGATGAGCGGCGCCTTCTCGAGAGCGCCATAGAACACGCCAAAACCGCACTTCGCCGGCTTGTCCGTCTTGGCGCCCGACTGGATGCCGCAGAAGTCCACCTCGCGGACCTGCGAGGCGGACGCCACGTTGACGGAGAACACGCCGCCCGGGTCGATGCCCTTGCGGCTGTATCGCGAGCGCCGGATGGCCACGCACAGCATCGGCGGCTCCGCGTTGGCGATGCTGCCCCACGCAGCCGTCATGACGTTGACCTTGCCTTCCACAAGCGTGCCGATGAGCAACGCGGGCAGCGGAAAGAGCCAGGTCTGCGGTCCCATCTTCACTTTCTTCGCATCAGCCACGGTTTGCCTCCTTTGCGCCGGGCGCAGTCCGGGCGGCCGGACGCGCTTCACGTCTTCTGTGATGCCGTCCGCTTCACGGCGATTGTCGAGTTCAGAACGATGAAGTTGACGATGGCGAACGCAGTGGTCACCGCCGCCGGCAGGGCCGCCGACTCGCCGAAGTAGAGCAGGGCGATTGCACCGGCCAGCCCGTAGTTCTTCCAGGCGCCGAAGACTGCGTGGCTGACCCGGTCGGCCGGTCGTGAGCCCGTCCATCGCGACGCAGCGTAGATGGCATGGGCCATGCCGAACGTACACAGTCCAGAGATGGCCGCGACGCGCACCATCTCCGTCGAGAAGCCAAAGAACGCCGTCCGGTTCAGGCCGATGATGGTATAGACAACGACGAAGAATCCCCAGTTGATGAGTGCGCCGCGGTGAACGTCCAGCCAGCCAACGACAGGCTTCCAGCGCCGCAGCAGGCGGGACACCACGAACGGCACGGCCACCAGTTGCAGCAGCGCCGTCAGCAGTTGCGCTGGCTGCACCAGGCTGCCGCCGAGCACCGCGAGCGTGATGAGCGGCGTCAGCACGAAGGCGGCTACGTGTCCGGCGACCGAGCCGACGAGGGTGAACGAGAGGTCCCCCCCGAGCCGGTACGTGAACGGGATGACGGCAACCGCCGGAGGCACGGCAGCGATGAGGACGAATCCCGCCCGAAGTGCCGGATCATCGAGCAGCAGAGTAGCCAGCAGCACGAACGCACCGCCAAGGATGCCGTAGTTGAGCAGAAGCGCCAGCGCCACGGGCCGCAGCAACCTCGCTCCTCCCCGAAACACATCCGAGGACACGCCCACGAGCGACAGCGTCATGATGACCGCGAGAAGCGGGGTGACCAGGGAGCGCGTGAAGGCCGCGCCGTGCCCGGCGGCTATGCCCCCCGCGACGGCCAAGGCGAGGATGAAGCTGTTGTTGCGCAACAGAGACAAACGACGCCTCCAGCAATGACGCAGCAATCACTGGTATCGTACCAGTCTGCGAGAACGGGCGCACGCCGTCAGGGGCCGGCGCTTCCCTCGCACCGGACACGTGTGGCACTATAGGCGCCACAGGCCGGCTTCCGGACATCCGCGAGGAGGAAGACTGACGATGGAACGAATGGCCCAGACCGTGCTCGGCAGAGTGCCGGGCGGGCAACTCGGCTTCACTTTGCCGCACGAGCACCTCGTTTTCGACGGAACCTCCATCTTCGCTCCGCCCGCGGCCGCCTCCGACCGCGGCATGGCGTTCCGGCCGGTGGGATGGGATACGCTCAGTTGGCTCCGGTATCACCCGTACGAGAACCTCGACAACGTTCGCATGCTGGATGAGGGCGAGGCATCAGCCGAGCTGGCTCTCTTCCGTCAGGCGGGAGGCATGACGCTTGTAGATGTCACCGTCCCGGGCATCGGGCGCGACCCCGCCGCGCTGGCGCGGCTGTCCCGTGCGACCGGCGTACACATCGTCATGGGCACGGGCTTCTACACCGAGCCGTCGCTCGCACCGGAGTATCGGGAGATGAGCGTCGACGCCATGGCACAGGCGCTCATCAGGGATGTCGCCGAGGGGGTGGGCGCGACCGGCATCCGCGCCGGCATCATCGGCGAGATCGCCTGCAACTGGCCGCCCGCGGCAACCGAACTGAAGGCGGTGCGGGCCGCGGCGCTGGCGCAGCAGGAGACCGGCGCAGCCATCAGCCTGCACCCGGGCCGGAACCGGGAAGCACCGTTCCATCTCGCGCGTTTGCTCCGGGAGTCGGGGGCCGATTTGTCGCGCGTCATCTTCTGCCACACCGACGCGCGGCTCCGGAGCCCGGATGACCAGCTTCAACTGGCCGATGAGGGATGCGTGCTCGAGTTCGACCTCTGGGGCTGGGAGGGGCACTTCCCATCGTACTGGACGTCGGACGAGTACATGGACCTGCCGAATGACACCGACCGGATCAAGGAGATACGCGCGCTCGCGGCTCGCGGTCACCTCACCCAGGTGCTCATCTCGCACGACATCTGCGTTCGCAGCCGTCGCGTACGCTGGGGAGGTTGGGGCTACCGCCACATCCCGGCCTATGTCGTGCCCATGATGCGCATGCGCGGAGTGAGCGAGGCCGACGTCCGGCAAGTCACCGTCGAGAACCCCCGGCGGCTGCTCTGTTTCGCAGCATGCAACGCGTAGCGGCGCACACACGGGAGTCACTGAGAAGGAGGGGATGCAATGTACCCATGGGAGGCTATCGCCAGAATGGTTCGCGCTCAGGGTGTCGAGCTGACGTTCGGGCTCGGTGACAGCCCGCTGCAACTGTACGCGGAGAAGGCCCCCGGACTTCGCGGCATAAACGTCCGGTACGAGGGCTCTGCACCGTTCATGGCGATGGCGTATTCGAGGGTCAGCGGTAGACCGGGCGTGTGCAGCGCCACCGCCGGACCCGGCGTCGCCAACCTCGTGCCCGGCCTGCTCGAGGCTTCCTCAGGTTGCAGTCCGCTGGTGGTCATCTGCCCCAGCATCAGCCAGAAGACCGAGGGCATGGGAGAGTTCCAGGAGTGCGACCAGCTTGGCATGGTGCGCCCGGTGACGAAGTGGGCGGCGAGGGTGCACGACATCGGCAGGCTCGCCTGGTACGTGCGCCGCGCGTTCCATCTCGCCATGAACGACCAGCCGGGGCCTGTCTATCTCGAGCTTCCGACCGACGTCGGAGGTGACATAACGCATGGACTTCCAATCGATATCGAGCCACCCTCCTACACGCCGGCCACGAGGCTCCGTCCCGCGGGGGACCCCAGCCTCATCCAAGCGGCGGCGGAAGTGCTCTTGCGAGCCCGTCGTCCGGTAGCCATCGCCGGAAACGGGGCCGTGCTATCCGGAGCGGGGGAGGAGTTCAGAGCGCTGGTCGAGACGCTCGGGATTCCCTTTGCGACCACGCCGGGCGGCCGCGGAATCATCTCGGAGAAGCATCCGCTTGCGCTCGGGCTCGTCGGCCTCTACCGCAACGTAGTGGCCAGGGAATACCTCATGAGTGCCGACGTCATGCTGATAGTGGGTTCCCGGAATGAAGCCTTTCAGACGCACCGCTGGAAGGACCTGCCCGCGGACGCGCGGGTGATCCAGATCGATATCTCGTCCGGGGAAATCGGGCGCAACTGGCTGCCCGATGTGGGCATCGCGGGCGACGCGTCGCTGGTGTTGAGGCAACTACTGCAGGCCGTGCGCTTCCACCCGGTTCCCGCGTCCGACGGAGGCCGCACGGGGCGCCTGAAGGAACTCGCAGCCCGGATGGGCAGGCTCGTGACTGAGACGGCGGAGGAGTGCGCCACAGACGAGTTCCCGATTCCGGCGAAACGAGTGGTTCACGAGGTGAGCCGCGTCTTCGGCAACAGCACCGTGCTGGTGAACGAGAACGGGTCCCAGGATGCCTGGTCCTACTTCCACCCGTTCTACACCGTGGGCGACGACTCGGCTTGCGTCACTGTTGCCGAGCAGACCTGCATGGGGATGGGCGTCGTCGGAGCCATCGCGGCCAAGCTCACCACGCCCTCCAGGAACGTCGTCTGCATCACGGGCGATGGCGCCTTCCAGATGTACCTCAAGGAGCTGCCGACCGCAGCCCAGTACCACGCCGGCTGCACCTGGGTCGTCCTCAATAACTCGGCTCTCGGCTGGCCGATGTATTATCAGGATGCGAGCGTCGGCTGGAACACCGCGGAGTTTGAGGTTCAGCCCGACTTCGCGGCCCTCGCCCAGGCCTGCGGCTGCCACGGCCGCAGAGTTGCGGACGCGGTGTCGCTCGTCCCCGCACTCGAAGACGCGCTGCGGCTCAACCGCCAGGGCATGCCGGTCGTTCTCGATGTACGCACCGGCCTCGACATGTCGCACTTCAAGCGCGCCGAGTAGGAGAAGGAGACGCTGATGCTGTTCGCACCGCTGGGTTGCCTGGCAGCCGTACTGCTGTTCCTCTCCATCCCGCTCATCCTGGGGCTCTTCTTCCTGAATCTCCTGACTTTCTCGTTCGGAGAGCTGGGGCTGTCGCCTTCGACCGCAGTCGCAGTCATCTTCCTGATGCTCGTCGGCTCGCTCATCAACCTGCCTCTGACGCGCCGCCGCGTGCAGTACACGATGCCCGCGAACGTTCGCGGCCTCTTCTCGCAACCCCGGACGCAATACACCGGTGTGGCCGTCAACGTCGGCGGCGCCATCATTCCGCTCTGCCTTTGCCTCTACCTCACGCGCGTAGTTCCGTCGCTATGGCAGGTGGGCGTCGCCACGCTCATCATGGCGCTCGTGGCGAAGGCAATCGCTCGGCCGGTCCCGGGACGGGGAATCGTCCTGCCGATGTTCATACCCCCCGTCCTGTCGGCACTGCTGGCCATCCTGCTTGCCCGCGACTTCGCGGCCCCGTGCGCCTACATCGCGGGGACGCTGGGCACTCTGGTAGGGGCGGACCTCTTCAACCTGCATCGCCTGAAGGGATTCCCCGGCATCGTATCCATCGGCGGGGCAGGAGTATTCGACGGCATCTTCCTCGTTGGCATCGTCGCCGTCTTCCTTACCGCGCTTGTCTAGAGGCGGGTCGCTCCGGCCTCCGCAGCGCAGGTCGCCGTGACGGCGCTACCTGCTGAACATCTCGTACCGGACGATGTCCTCGAGCCGCTTGCGCGACTTCGACGGGACGACGCTCGATGCCGGGTATCCTAGCGGCATGACGGTGACGACCATGCAGTCGGGGCCAACGCCGAGTATCTGGCGCACCCGTTCCTGCGAGAACGCGCCTATCCAGCACGTGCCGAGCCCTTCTTCGACCGCGGCAAGCGTCATATGGTCGATGGCGATGGCAAGGTCTACCGCATACCGCGTCACTCCGCAGGTCATGACGGAATCGGGCTCGGTGGCAACGGCCGCTATGACAACGGGCGCTTCCGCGATGAAGATCTGGTTGTTCGCGGCGGCCGCCAGCTTGCGCCGGGTATCCTCCTCACGCGCCACTACGAAACGCCACTCCTGCCGGTTGCTCGACGACGGCGCAAGCCTTGCCGCCTCGAGTACGCGCATCAGGCTCTCCTCGGGCACAGGAGTGCCGCGGAAGGCCCGCACGCTGTGGCGCGCACGTATCGCCTCGTGAACATTCATCGTGTTCCTCCTCAGTGTGATGCCGGCATTATACGCGGGGGATGCGAAGCACCGGGACGCAGCCGCCGGGCAGGTTGTGCCCGTGCCTCGTGTGCAGCTAGAATGCGGGGAATCGCGCATCGGCGCAAACGTGAAGGAGAGGCAGATGACTGAGAGCACCGTGTACTTCACTCGCCGTGAGGAGAACATCCCGGCCGCGCTGAAACTCGTTGGCGTTGCGCGCTTCTCAGGCGCCGCGGTGCCCGTCAAGCTGCACATGGGCGAACCGGGGAACCCCCACGCACTCCGGCCGCAGCTCGCTCGCACGGTCGTCCGCGCCATCGTGGATGCCGGTGGCCGGCCCTTCTTGTTCGACACGACAGTCGCGTATCCGGGTGAGCGCTCGCGACGCGATGGCTACGAGCGTGTGGCGAGGCGGCACGGCTTCACGCAGGAGAACGTGGGCTGCAGCACTGTCATCGGCGACCGCGGCGTGGGAACCGTCGAGTCCGGCGTGGCGGTCGAGGTGGCTACCGCGCTGCACGACGCCACCTGCATGCTGGTTCTCAGTCACGTGAAGGGACACATTCAGGCCGGGTTCGGCGGCGCCATCAAGAACCTGGGCATGGGCGGCGTAACCAGAGCGAGCAAACGACTCATCCACCACATGGCGAGGCCGGTTCACGACCCGGCCCTGTGCACGCGGTGCGGTCTCTGTGCAGCGGCATGCCCAAACGCCGCGCTCTCAGTCAACACCGAGTGGCACTTCGACGGCGCCGCCTGTGAGGGCTGCGGTAAATGTGCGCTCGCCTGCGCCACGGGCGCACTCCGCTTCGAGGTGATGAGCCTCGCCCGCGCCCTTGCCATCAGCGCACTGGCGTGCGTCAGAGGGAAGGACGTCCTCTACGTCAGTTCGCTGCACAGCATGGCAGCGAACTGCGACTGCGACCCCAATCCCGGAGGCATCATCTGCCCGGACATCGGCTACCTCATCGGGAGCGACGCGGCCGCCGTCGACGCCGCAGCCCTTGACCTCGTCGACCGCGTGAAGCCGGATGTGTTCATGCAGTGTACGGGCGTTGACCCGAGAGACCAGGTCCGCGAGGCCGCATCGCTGGGCATGAACGACCGGTACGTGCTGCGGGAACTCTGACCCGGAGACGAACGTCACCAGAGCGTCGAGCCGCCGTCTACCAGCAACGTCTCCCCGGTAACGAAGTCCGAGGCATCCGACGCCAGGAACACCGCCGCTCCGACGTGGTCGATCGGGGCTCCCATGCGGCCCACCGGAATCGAGTCTATCCTGGCCTGCAGGTCCGCCGGGTGTTCGCTGAAGTACTGCCGGTTGAACTCCGTGATGGTCGGTCCCGGGCCGACGGCATTCACGTTCACGCCGTACTTCGCCCATTCCAGTGCGAACGCCCGCGTCAGGTGTGAGACACCCGCCTTCGAGACACAGTACGCGGAGCGGAGCGGCTGAATCACTCGCGATACGTTGGACGAGATGTTGATAATCTTGCCCTTACGCTGCGCAATCATATGGCGGCCGACGTCGCGGCAGCAGAGGAACACTCCCCTGAGGTTGACGCCCATGAGGGTGTCCCATTCCAGAGCGGTGATGTCTTCTATCGGCTTCCGCACGATGACGGCCGCGCTGTTGACCAGTATGTCCATGCGCCCGCGCTGGCTCAGCACCGTCTCAACCAGCGCCGCGACCGACTTCTCGTCCGCCACATCGGCCCGCACCGCAGAGGCAGAGAGTCCCCGGCTCCGCAGTCCTGCGGCGGCGTCCTGCCCCTGCTGCTCCCTCCTGTTGGCAATGACGACGTGCGCGCCGTGCACCGCCAGGCCCTCCGCGATGGCAAACCCGATGCCCTGGTTTCCACCCGTGACAATTGCCGTCCTTCCGGTCAGGTCGAACATGCTCACTTCAGCCTCCTGTCAGATGGCGGTCGAACGCAGCGCCTCCCGCGTCACGCCGGACAAGTCAGCTATCCGGCGCAAGCCGATGGTGCGCATGATAGCAGGGAACCCGACAGGACGGCAGACGCAGACATGGGATGCGGCGACACGGCGCCAGGCGCAGAGGAACGGGCGGGACGTTCCGGCTCGGTGCGTCGCGCGCGGTCATCAGAAGCACTGTGAACAGGTCGTGACGTGGAAGGACAGCGTCACGCTGTCCTCCTGCCCCTTGCCGTTCCTGGTTGTGACCGTCACCGTGAGGTTGCCCACCGCAGACGGCGCGGTCCATTTGACCGTGTCTCCCGACCCTTCGAATTCGCCGCCGGACGCACTCCACCTGAACTCGATGGCGTCCGGGTCGGCAACCTTGCACTGGATAGTGCAGTCGCGGCTCACCAGGATCGAATAGCCCACCATCGACGGCTCGAGGTACTTGTGGCTAGCCGTCACCGTCATTCCAAGTATGTCCGGAGACGCGCTGCTGCCCGAGGGCAGCGTGCCCGACTCGCTGTCGGCGTCGTCATCGTCATCGGCCTCATAATCCTCGTCTTCCTCATCCTCCCGCACCGAGACGTTGATGGACTGCGCGTCGCCGGCTCCCACGGGGTTCATCACCGTGACTCGTATCTGGTACGTGCCAGGCTTCGATGGAGCGGTCCATCGCGCCTCGGCCCCGTCGGACTTGATGGTGCCCTTGGAACACCACCAGGTGTACTCGAGCGACTCCTCGTCGTCGCAGATGACGCTGCAGGTGACGCGGCAGGTCTCCTTCGGCGCGACCGTGTCCGGGCTGACGCTCAGAGACGCGATATCCGGTGCGGCTGCGGAGGGATTCTCTTCAACAACGATTGTGGCCGGAGCCGCCTGCTGCGCCGGAGACGAAGCGAACGAGAGCGACGGAGTCTGAACAACCGGGACGCCCAGGCTCGACGGGGTCTCGAAGAATCCCGGTTCCGGCGACATGGCGGCGAGAGCGCCCAGATACTCGGCGGCAGCCTCACCGCCTTCCAGCGTCTCCAGCGCCTGGAAGACGACCATCGCCGCGTGCCGGCGCGCAACATCGATGCCGTCCCCCGACCACTCAGGCATCAACTGAGATGCCTTGCCAAGGCCC
This sequence comes from uncultured Dehalococcoidales bacterium, assembly GCA_964561465.1. Taxonomy (GTDB): domain Bacteria; phylum Chloroflexota; class Dehalococcoidia; order GIF9; family AB-539-J10; genus SKVJ01. The sequence continues at coordinate 10,146 of CAZLPP010000003.1, read as the reverse complement.
CACTGTTGACTGAGGTGGTCGTTCTTCAACCGCGATAGAAGCGTGGTCACGTCACGTCCCTGCTCGGCTGCAAGCACGAGCCAGCCGACGGAACGGTCGAGATTGTCCTGATAGGTAGCGCAGTGCGTCGTGGCAGTCACATGGTCCTGGCGCTCGACCAGGGCGCCGATAGAGGCGGCGTCCTCGTTGGCGAACTCGAGACAGAGCCCGGACTTCTCGGTGTTCTGCTCCGCGAAGCTCAGCCGGATGTCCCGGTACACAGTGACAGCAGGATAGGCGGGAGACGACGGAAGAAGCAGGCCCGAGGTATCGTAGTTGAGGCGGGCCGGATCCGGGGTGGAGGCTTCACCATGGACGGCGAGCGGGCTGAGGACGACGACGCCGACCACGAAGATGAGGAGTAGACGGACAAGCCAGAGTCCTCCCTTCAATGGCCTCCTCCTTTCCTGTCTGTCAGTAACGTGAAGCCACCGGCCGGTCACTTCCGGCACACAAGTACTGCAAACGTTCTACGGGGCGGAACGTTTAGCCTGGTCGAGCCTGGCGACGTCCTGCCGCGCCAATCTGTCTGACTCGAGCATGCTGCGAAGCGCCTCGAGCAGTTCCACGGAGTGCCCGTCGAGACCCTCCTGGTCGACCGAGTACAGGACCCATGAGCCGTCGCGGCGCGTCTTCAGCAGGCCCGCGTCGTACAGGGCCCCGAGGTTGCGGGACGCCCGGGTCTGAGAGACCTGCAAAGCCTGCATGACTTCGCTCACGGAGCACTCCCTGACCATCACGATGTTCAGGATTCGGAGCCGTGTTTCCGCCGATATCGCTTTGCACGCCCTGACCAGCTCTCTCATGGAGGTAGGATATGCGGATATGCGCATATGCGCATTCCAACATATGGCCATGCTAAGACGACACATCACCTTTTGTCAATACCTCAGTGGCGGCTTGCCCTGCACCTGAGCGCAACTGAACCTCCCTGTTCCGTCAGGCGCTCGGGTTCGACCTGCCTTGCACGGCACGCTCCGGCCTCATCCGTGGTTCTACAGCCTTCGTGCTACAATGCCCGGACTTGCCCCATCAGCGTTTGGCCACGATTGTCACCGGTTTGCGACGCCGGCTGTTGCAGTCCGGGCCGGCGCTGGGCCGGCACTGCCGGCATGCGCTCGCACACCACACCGGTCCCCTCATCGCCCTCTGGATACTGTTCGTCCTCTACCCGAACCCGTTCAATATCGGCGTCAGCGTCTTCCGGGTCTTCAATCCCGACATCGACCCCGTCGCCGTTGCACCTATCACCGAGGGCCTTCCCGACGAGCCAGCCGAGGTAGAGCGCGAGATTCTGCGCCGAATACCGTACCGTTACGACTGGCAGGTACACGGCATGCCCTGGTACTTTCCTCCCACGGCTAGAGTCGTGCAGGCGGGAGTGGGGGACTGCAAGGCTCGTGCCGTCGTGCTTGCGTCGGTGTTCGACCGGCTCGGCATTCCGTACCGGTTCAACAGCTCCTTCGTCCACGTCTGGGTCGACTACGAGGGTAAGCACGAGACCGCTTTCGAGAACCCCGACGCCCGCTTCTACCAGCAGGACCCGGAGACGGGGGAGCGCTTCTTCAAGCTGCCGAAGATAGAGTGGAAGCTGTGGTTGGATAGCACCGTCGAGGGCCTCTGGACGGTCATGCCGCTGTTCCGGAAGCTGCTGCTGCTGTCCGGCACGGCGCTGCTCGTCCTGGCGCGAGTGCTTTTGCGTCGAAACACGGGTGCAAGTATTGACAAGGCTACGGTTCCATAGTAAAAATAGCTTTGAGCACTGGTACGAGCTCAATCAGTCGAGAGGAGGGATTGCTTAATGGCCACGGCGTATTGCATGAAGTGTCGGAAGAAGGTCGAGATCAAGGACGCCAAGCAGATCACCCTGAAGAATGGGCGACCCGCGATGCAGGGCGTTTGCCCGACCTGCAAGACCAAGGTATTCCGGATCGGCAAGGCGTAGTCCGTACATAGCTCGGACCTCTCAAGGAGCCGTCAGCAGCGGCTCCTTGCTTTTTCCTGCGCGGCGGCGCCGGACCGCGTTTCAGACCCGGAAGCTCACCGAGGTGTATGCCTGCCCCAGCGCTCCATCGAGCGAAGACAGCGTTGCCCTCTTCACAAGCAGCGTCCGCGGCGACAACACCGGCAAGTGGCGTCTCACGAAGTCGCACTCTTCCGCGAGCGGCCGGAGTATGAGTCGGTTTCCGCCGAAGAAGAGGTGGTCGATCTGCTCCGCTCCGAACACGTCATCGATGTGCCCTCCCGCCCGGCGCAGGAACTCCGCGCGTTGCCCCTGGGTGCGGCGCTGGTAGCGAGCCTGGCTGCTGCCGCCCTTCTTGGTGTGCTGATGGATGTGCCCCGTGCCCTGCTTGTGAGCCACGTACTGCAACCCTTCGTACAGGCCGGCCACGTAGGCGCCCCAGGTCACCAGCACGAAAGCGATGCAGCGGCGCTGCTCCAACAGTTCGCGGAGAGGCCCGGTCTCCGGCCGGCCGACACGTGCACTGTCTCTCAGTACCGGGAACGGCGGCACGACGGCGTATGTCGCGTCGAGTGACCGGAACACTGCGAGACCTGTGCCGTACCGCTCGACCGACCGCTGCACGCCCTCGTCTTCCAGGATAGCCGCGACCGAGACGACGCATTCGTCGGCGGCAGACAGCAGCATCGCAGGTGTCATTCGCGGTTGCACGCTGTCCCACCGCAGAAAGACGCTCAGCCACTCTCCAGTCGCCGAATCCAGCTCATCCAGCAACCGGAGCAACTCGATCCGTGTCAGATTCTCGCTCTGCATCTACCAGGCTTTCCGGGCCGGCAAGGCTACGCTGCGCCTGGGCGCGGGCTCGTCGAGAGAGGATACGCCGTGCTCGCCCTTCGGGCAACGCCGGTACGCCGATGCGCTATCATACCGCTGCGCCCGGTGTGTGCCGGTCGAGCCATGGGGAACGGCACCTAGTCCCGATGGCAGGTCAGGCAACAGAGTGACATGCTGCAGCAGCCTTCCTTCCTACCTCGGCCTTCACCGGAGCGGCGAGTTGCAGCGGCGCAGGGACGCCCTGCTTCAGCGGCTTTCCTCTTGCGACGTCTGCCCGCGTGCGTGTCACGTGGACCGCACAGCCGGGCAGCACGGCTTCTGTCGCTCACCTCGCCAGGCGATTGTCGCGTCCTTCTGCGACCATCACGGAGAGGAGCCAGTCATCTCGGGAAGCCGCGGAAGCGGCACCATCTTCTTCGCGAACTGCAACCTCCGCTGCGTCTACTGCCAGAACCACCAGATAAGCCAGTCGCCCGATGCGTTCGCCGGCAGGGAGCTGACAGCCCGGTCGCTGGCGGACGCGATGCTGCAACTGCAGGACGGTCTCCGGTGTCACAACGTCAACCTGGTCTCACCGAGCCACTGCGTCCCGCAGATTCTCGAAGCGCTCTGTCTCGCAGTTGATTTCGGATTCCGCCTGCCTCTCGTGTACAACACGAGTGCCTATGACTCCGTGGACGTGCTGCGTCTGCTCGACGGCGTCGTGGATATCTACCTGCCGGACCTGAAATACTCCTCCGCCGTAGTGGCTGCGCGACTGTCGGCCGCAGCCGACTACGTTCCCGTTGCGCGCGCGGCCATCGCCGAGATGTACCGCCAGGTGGGCGCCGGCGTGTTCCTCGATGACGAGGGAGCCGTGCGCAGGGGTCTCATCGTGCGGCACCTCGTCATACCCGGCGGCCTCGCCGGCAGCGGGGAATCCCTGACCTGGCTCGCGCGCGATGTGTCGCCCCATGTCACGCTGAGTCTCATGGCGCAGTACTTCCCAAGTCACAAGGCGTCGCACATGCCCTTGCTGTCGCGCCGCATCACCGCTCAGGAGTATGTCGACGTCATTGGCGTCGTGCAGGAACTCGGCTTCGACCACGTGCTGGCGCAGCAGCCGGGGGCGGCTGCCTTCTACCGGCCCGACTTCGAGAGAGAGAAGCATCCCTTCCAGCCGGAGGGCCCTGATGCGTCGAACCGGCGCCGCCTTTGACAAACCGGGGCCGTGTGGCATACTTCAGTCAGGACCACTTCAGGATGAGGAGGTGTTCTCATGGCACGATGGCTGGTACACGGTCTCATCCCCTCCGGTAGTTCCGTCGTGCTCATGGGCGAGCTGCATTCGGGCAAGGCATGGCTCGCCGAGCAACTCGCCATCTGCGTCGGCAGCGGGCACGACTTCCTGGACGCATTCAGGGTAGACCAGCAGCGCGTCATTCTCATCGACGAGGACTCCGGCACTTCCAGCTTCACGCGACGCTTTGAGCGATTGGCCCGTGGCCTCAACGTCGACCTGCGCGAGACCCCCATCGACTGCTACTCGCGCTGCGGCTTCCTTCTGTACGACAGGGAGCGGCGCGAGTGGTTGCGTGACCTCATCAGGAAGCAGCGCGGCACTCCTCTCGTCATCATCGACAGCCTCGAGCGCATCATGGGGGGCGAACTGGCGGGCGAAGGCGAGCATTCACCTCTTGCCGACTTCTGCCACGAGTTGCGGGACGCGGGCGGCACCATGGTAGTCGTCCATCAGACCGGCGCCCGGCGACAGACCCGGGTCGAGGACTGGGATGTGCGCAAGGAGGCTCGCGGCTTCACCGTGCTGATCGAGTGCTTTGACCTGGCTCTGGCCACATTCCGGGCGCCAACGGCGCAGACTGAGTTCGTCGTCAAGCCCATCGTTCGCGAATCTCAGGTCAAGCTGACGCGACCGTTCACGGTAGCGCTGCGTGAGGATCCGGAGTTGACCTGGGCACGACTCGTGCTCATCGACGAAGTGCCGGAACTGCGTGGTATGCACCGTCGCGAGATGCTGCCACAGGTGGTCGAGAAGACCACCTGATGTGGAATTGCCTACCTGCAGCAACTCCCGGCCGGTGCCGGTCCCTTCGGGGCTGGCGCGCGGTTCTTGATGTGCCGCTCAGTCCCTTTCGCGCTGGATGCCGCGTACTGGTTCTCTGGATAGACTCGGACGTGCACATTGCGCGCCGACTCCATCGCGGACCGGCGATCAGGGCGCGTGCCAGCTTGCAGCCTCGCCTGCTCCAACGTGCCAGAGCCCCGTCACATCATCGCTACCTTGTTGCGCAAGACGCCAATACCGTCGATCTCCACCTCGATGACGTCGCCCACCTTCACCGGGCAGTGACCGCCCTTGGGAGTGCCCGTGTACACGACGTCGCCGGGAAGGAGTGGCATGAACTGGGTGATGTGACTGATGATCTTCGCCGTGGTGAAAATCTGGTCCCTGGTATTGCCATCCTGCTTCGTCACACCGTTGACTCGCCCCTGTATGCGCAAGGCCGAGGGGTCGAGGTCCGTCACCAGAACCGGCCCGAGTGGAGCCGACTTGTAGTAACCCTTGGCACGGGTGAGGCGGCCGTCCTTCTCAATCAAGTCCCAAAGAGTCATGTCGTTGCCGCACGTGTAGCCCAGGACACAATCGCCTGCTTCGGATTCCGAAACACGCCAGGCACGGCGCTTGATCACAGCGCAGAGCTCAGCTTCGTAGCGAGTGTCTGCGGCGATGGGAAGACTGCCTGCATCCTCACGCGGATTGACGAGAGCCGAAGCCGGCTTGAAGAAGAGAGCAGGCTCCTTGGGGATTTGGACTTTCAGTTGTTCAACCGTGTCCATGTAGTTGAGACCGCAGCACACGATGGCGCCGGGCTCCGCGGGAGCGAGCAGCGTCGCCTCAGAAAAGGCGCAGACGCGTACTCCTTTCCGAAAGCTGCCAAACACATCGCCTTCGAGTGAGTACAACGAATCTCTCTCCAGGATGGTCCACCTTGCTTTGCCCTTCCAGTCAATCCTCACAAGCGTCAAGAAATCACCTCCTCAACCCGACCCCCTGAACGTCACGTGCTGCGGCTCCTTCAAGTTGGGCCGCTGCGCCGGGGCATCGGGAATTCGGGAACGGTGCCTATTGTATACCAGAGAGACACCATCACCTTGATTCGTGTCAGACTACGTGAGGACGGCAGGCGCGTCCGTCCTCTGCCGCCGGGAGTCCAGTCTGCCACGTAGATACGGCAAGACAGCCTGCATCCTACTCCGTTGAGCAGGCGTCACGTGCGCTCCTCGCCTTCCACAGCCGAGAGCCATGCAAAGCGGGCGTGAGCAAGCGACACCGTACGCTCGGCTGCTTCACCCCGCAGCAGTCTCTGCAGCAGCACCATCACAACCGCAAGGAGGTGATGTGTCTCTCAACCATCCGGACGAGTACGCGCGCTTGAAAACTGCCCCGGTTTCCTTCATGCTGTGGGCTGCACATGATAGCCCCGGCGCGTGACTGCAGGGCTTCAAGAAAGGAGACGGCGAGCAATGTCGACAGATGAGTCCAGGAGCAGAATACTCGACGAAGTTGAGAGGAAGGCAGCCGAGTTCGAAATAGAGTCCGGCTGTTGCGCACAGGGGTGCCTCAGAGCGCTTCAGGAGCAGTTCGGAATCGGGAACGTCCAGACCTACAAGGCCGCGACGGCAATGCCGGGTATCGCGCTGAGAGGCGAAACCTGCGGGGGTGTAGTCGGCGGGCTGATGGCCATTGGTCTGGTCTGGGGACGGGAAGACCCGAAAGACATGCAGAGCTACTTCCGGGCGATTTCGCAGGGGCGGAAGTTCTGCAAGGCATTCGAGCAGGAGTTCGGCACCGTCATGTGCCGCGACATCGTCAAACAGCGTTTCGGCAAAGAGCTGAATCTCGCCAGCCCCGAGGATGCCAAGGAATTCGTCAAGATGGACGGCTACAAGCGCTGTAGCTACGTTCCCGGCAGGGCGGCGCGGATCGTGGCCGAAATGATTCTCGACGCACGGGAGCAGGGCAAGTAGGCACTGTTCGCCTCTCACCCTGGAAGACAAGAAATGAATGCCCGGCCACGTGTGGGGCCGGGCATTCGCTATTCACGAAGATTGGAGCGGTGGCCGTCAGTCTTCCAGTTCGACGACGACTTCGCAGTACGGATCGCCTTCCGGCAACACCTTGGTGATGATAGGCGTCTTCACCTTGACGCCTAGCGCATCGAACGTGCCCTGCTCCATCGCTTCGAGGAGCACGGTGCAGATCTTGGGGCATCTCTCGTACGGCTTTGCCTGAGAGCACTCGTATTCGTGCTTCACCGCGCGCTTCTTGCCGTACTCGACCCACTCTCCGCGTACACCGGCGTTGTTGTCTTCGAGATCCATGATGCGTCCGAGGCAGCGCGCATCCTTGAGGTCGTCGATCTTCATGCGCTTCTGCATGGTTGCGGCGCGGCGCCGGCCAACCTCGTACATCGCCTTGCGGCCGATCTCCCAGACCTCATCACCGTACTTCTCAGCCAGAGGCGCAAGAACCTCAGTCAGGAAGATACCCAGTGTTCGGCCGCCAAGATCAACCATCTTGAAGACATCGGTGTCAGGCAGGAATATCGTCTTCCTGTCCTCACCCAGCGGCGGAACCTCGTCGCAGTACACCGCGACGTGGGTACCCTGGTCGTATTTCTTCTCGAGTCGCTTCGCCATGCGATACCATTCCTCCTTGGTCTTGTGTCAGGCGCGCCTCCGGACGGGGCCGGTTGACAAGAGCCCCCCCCCTGCAACACACCCAGCGCACGTTACCATGTCAGCGCTTCGCTGTCAAAGACGCGAACTGTGCTTATGCCGTCGTCCGCGACGTGCTGACCTCCGCGCCTTGACGGCGACGGGAATGGCGTGTGCTTGCAGGCGCTCCATGGTCAGAACTTCTTCGGCCAGTTCGCCAGGAGGTGGCTGCTCATGCCCTTCGTCTCAGAGTCGCGGACGATGTCGAGTATGCTCGTGATGTACTTGCGTGTGTCATACGGGTTGATGACATCCTGTATCCAGTACGACCCTGCGGCAGGGTAGGGTGATGTGTCAGCCTTCATCTTCGCCACGAGATTGCGTCTCTCTTCTTCCGGCACATTGCCGTAGACCACGTCCGCGGCGATGGCAGGATCCATGAAACCTATCTCGGCGGTCGGCCACGCAACAAGGAAGTCGTGGCCTGACCCGAGGCTGCACGTGTTAATCATCGCCTGCCCGTAGTTCTTGCGGATATCGATCGTGATTTTGGGCACCGTCACCTGGAACAAAGCCTGGAGTTGATTGGTAACGCGTGCCCCCACCCTCTTCAACTCTGCTTCTTTGCCGGTCATGTGGCCCGGCGTGTCGTTCATGAAGATCAGTGGGATGTTGTAGGAGTCACAGAGACAGAAGAAGCTCATGGACTTGTCCAGCGCATCGGTGTCGGTCGCTCCCACATTCACCAGAGGATTGCTCGCATGGATGCCGACGACACGGCCGTCGATCCGCGCAAGACAGGTAATCAGCATGGCGCCGAAAGACGGCTTCAACTCAAAGTACTCGCCCCCATCTACGATGCACGCGACGATCTTGTGCATGTCGTACACTCTGGTGTTCTTCTCGGGAAGGAAGTTCAGTATCTTCGCCATCCTCTCGTCCGAGCCCTCGGGCACCGGACGAACCGGCGGCAGTTCCGAGCAGTTGTTGGGCATGTAGTCGAGATACCGTCGCATGATGTCGAAGGCATGTTCTTCGTTCTCGGCCACCTGATCCGTCATGCCTGTTCGCTTCGAGTGCACTTCCCATCCCCCCATCTCCTCGCCGGTATAGGTCTGTCCGATCGCCCTGCCAAGAGCCCTCGGCCCGGACACTGCGATTGCACTTCCCTTCACCTGGACAACGAAATCCGCGACGCACGCCTGGAAATCGGCCACTCCGTAGCACTCCCCCATGGCCGCAAAGATATAGGGGTGCTCCCGCAGGTGCACGAACTCCGGCCTCAGCGTGTCCGTACCACCGCCGCCAAGTTCAAACATTCTTGCAGAGCCCTGGCAGTCCGGCATTCGCGCGCCTCCTGCCTCACCCAGGTGTATGAACGGGATGCCGAACTTCTTGACCTGCGCCTTGAACTGAGTCAGCTTGCGAAGGTTTATCTTCGCGTTCGTCGATGCCACCACGGTGAAGTCGTTCGCGGACACCGCAACCCGACGGCCGCTGATCTTGCCGAATCCCATTATCAAGCCATCGGCCGGGGTCTTCTCCTCCATTCCCGGCCACTCTGAGTGGGCAAGGAGACCCAGTTCGAGGAACGACCCGGCATCCAGCAGCTTGTCTATGCGCTCTCTCGCTGTGAGTCTGCCGCGATCATGCTGTCTCTGGACCTTTTCAGGTCCGCCCTGCTCAAGAGCCGTCGCTTTCCTCGTCTCAAGCTCCGATATCAACTCGTCGAACCCCACTTCAGGACTCCTCTCTACAGCTTTCCACCCACGAGCCAAAGACCACAGAACGCCCCTGCTCCGACTCCGCCCTCCAGACTCGGTTGGAGTGCCATTCGCGGTTGTGGCATGGTCGGCCGTGCGCCATAGCATGCCTCGTGTGGTCCCACTTCGCAAGTGCCATCTGCCCAACGCGGCAAGCGGCATCAGCGAGCACCCGCGTGACACCACGCGGCAGGGTGCCCAGCGTCCGACCGCTGGATGCCCTCGACCGCGGCCCGCGCCTGCGCAACTGCCTCTTCCGGGACCCGCTCAGGATCGGCCCGGAAGTGAAGTCCGCGCGCGGCTGATGCCGACGGCGTGTGGTCACAACGCAACGGGCGAGGCATGCCTCGCCCCTACGCCGGAATGGGGCGTGGAGGGTTCCACCGTCGTTCCAGACGAGCGCCGGGCCGTTCACGAACGGCCTCCATACGGCGGTCCGATTGTGGTGGGCCTGCCCGGGTCGCCAACCGGTCTTCTTTCGCCGTCCCGTGTTTCCCGCAGGGGCACGCAGATGCGTGCCCGCATGGTCGGGGGAACACCTCTGGCTGGCGGAAATCCGGGGACACCAATCTCCCACCGCCTGCTGCCCGGCCACCTCATGGTGTCCCCGCATTTCGCACGGGGCAGGCGCCCGGTGTATAGCGGCGGGCTCCCATGCCCGCCGGTGTTCCGGACCGCCGGACGCCCACCGTTGCTGCCGCCACGCGCCCGCGCATTCTCTTGTAGGGGCGGACCTCTGCGTCCGCCCTCTGGGGGGGATCGGGGTGAAAGGAAGGAGGGGGCCTTGCGGCCCCCTCCTTGGGGTTCAGGGAAGGGAGAGACTGCTAG
>CAZLPP010000002.1:56796-65199 GCA_964561465.1 uncultured Dehalococcoidales bacterium | reverse complement strand
TGCTCGTGCGTGAAGGTGGCGCAGCCCGGCACCTGGTTCGCTATCCAGGTGGCAATGTCGTTGGCGCAGACTACAGTCGAGACGATGCCGACGTAGTTACGCGTGCCGACCGCGCCGTTCGGCCTGACATATCCAAGGAAACTCATGCTCTCTTGTCCTCCAGTTCTTTCCTGCTGTCTGGCATTGAGTATTGCCTGCACTCCGAATCGGCAAACCGTTCGGCTAGAACACCGGTCCCACGCGCCACATCTCCAGCACCTCGCGGTAGCGCGGCGCGAGTTCCACCTTCGATGGCTTTCCGGAGGCAACCGCGACGATCTCTTCGAGGAGCCGCTGACCGACCTGCTCCACCGACTCGACGCCCTCGATGATGGTGCCGGCGTAGACGTCGAAGTAGTCCAGTTCGCTCTTCACGTGTGGGCTGCTCACTATCTTGATGACCGGCAGCACCGGCAGGTGGCCGAGTGATGATGCCGGCATCCCCCTGAACCTGGACGGCAAGCCGCCGCCGTAGCCGAAGGTCATCATCTGCGCGCCCGCCGCCGCGAGGCCGAGCGCCATCTGCGGCGTGTTGGCCGAGCTGTCCATGAAGTACAGACCCTTGCCTGGCAGCCGCTCTCCCCACTCCAGCACGTCAGTCAACGGCCGCGTGCCGCTCTTCGCGATGGCGCCGAGGGACTTCTCCTCGATGGAAGTGAGGCCTCCCTTGATGTTCCCCGGCGTTGGCTCGGAGCCGAGTATGTCGACTCCGGCCTCGAAGATGCGCTTGTCCGTTCGTCCGACGGCTTCGAGCAGCTTCTTGCCCACCTCAGGTGTCGCTCCCCTGCGCGCCACGATGTGCTCGGCGCCGATGAGCTCGGCCGTCTCGCCGAAGACTGCTGTGCCGTTCGCGTCAATGATGCGGTCGACCGCCCAGCCGGCAACCGGATTGCAGCCGAGCGCCGACGTGGTGTCTGAGCCGCCGCACTTCACGGCGAGCCGGATCTCCTCCAGCCCGAATGGCTCACGCTGCGTTAGCAGCGCATCCGCCTTCATCTGCCTGGCGAAGCGCGTGCCTTTTGTCACGACGGTGTCGTAGCTGCCCTCGCGCTCTATGGTGAGCGCTTCCACCGGCTTGCCTGACTTCGCGATGTCGGCGGCCATGTCGACCGCCGGGATGGAGTCGCAGCCGATGCCCAGCACGATGACTGCCGACACGTTCGGATTGCAGCCGATGCCCGTGAGGACGCGTCGCGCGGCCGCGTTGTCCGGCCCGACGTGAACGCACGGCTGGTTGTGCAGCACGGGATGGACGCCCGTGCCGGCCTCATCGGCGATGCGACAGGCCATCTCGTTGGCGCACCTGCCGGCGGGGATGAGCGCGACAAGATTCCGTACGCCGACCGAACCGTCCGGCCGGCGATAGCCGAGAAACTGCATAGTCCCCCCTTGAGCCCGTGGTCTGCGTTGACGTCTACCGGTCCGATACCCTGCCCATGTAGGCGCCCTTCATGGCCGACACGGCGAGCTGCGTGTAGGCTCCCAGGATGCCAGCCGTATGGGTCGGCTTCCAGGCGGGCTTGCGGCTCTTGCGGTCGGCCAGTATCTTCTGTATCTCCTCCGGTGACTTCTTCTCCCGCTTCACGCCCACGATGTTGAGCGCGCGGCGCGACAGGCTTATCTCGATGAGGTCGTCGTCTTCCACGAGCCCGATGGGCCCGCCGGCAACCGCCTCCGGCGAGACGTGCCCGATGACCGGCCCGGCGGTGGCGCCGGAGAAGCGGCCGTCAGTCACGAGAGCGATAGACTTGCGGTACTTCTCGATGCCCACGATGGCTGACGAGGTCAGGAACAGCTCGGGCATGCCGCAGCTCTTCGGTCCCTCGTTGCGCACGATGGCGACGTCGCCCGGCTCGAGCTTCAGACCGGTGACGGCCGCGAAGCACTCCTCTTCCGAGTCGAATACCACCGCCTTGCCGACGTGCTCGTACATTGCCGGGTCGCAGGCGCTGTACTTGAACACGGAACCTTCGGGCGCGAGGCTGCCCTTCATGATGGCCATCGAGCCCTTCTTGCTCTTCGGGTCGTCCGGGTTGCGGACGACGTCCGCGCGCTGCAGCCGGCGCGTGCCGTCAACGGTGGCGTAGTTGCCAAGGTAGCCCTCACCCATGCGGAAGAAGTCGGACTTCTTCACGTTCTCCAGGTTCTCGCGGACGCTGAGGCCGGTAACGGTCATCGCGTTCATGTCGAGCAGGCCGGAGTCGGCCAGAAGCTCGATGATGCGCTGCACGCCGCCGGCGAACCAGAACTGCCGCGAGGCGTACTGCCCCGCGGTGTGGATGTTCGTGAGGTAGGGCGTCTGCTGACCGAGCTTGTCGAACATCGTGACGTCGAACGGCACGCCGGCCGCGTGTGCGATGGCGGGCAGGTGCAGCAGGCCGTTGGAGGAACCGCCCGTCGCCTGGTGGATGACGACGGCGTTGCGCAACGCTCCCTCGGTCAGGATGTCCTTCACCTTGATACCGCGCTTGAGCAGGTTCATGATCAGGTTGCCGGCGTTGCGCGCATTGTTCAGCACGTAGCGCTGCGTCGCGGGCGCCAGCGCCGCCGTCGGGGGCGCCATGCCCAGCGCCTCGGTCATGACCTGCATGGTGGAGGCGGTGCCCATGAACTGGCACGCGCCGTTACACGGCAGGGTGTGGTCCACGATGAACTCGAAGTCGTGCGGGTCGAGCATCTTCGCCTGCACCTGACCGAAGCCTTTGCCGACGTCGCCTTCCATCATGTAGCACGGGCCCGGCTCGTTCGAGCCGCCGGGGATGATGACTACCGGCATCTCGTCCTTGAGCCTCGCCGCGGCGATGATGGTCGCCGGCTGACCCTTGTCACAACTGCACATGAGGATTGCGCCGTCGAACATGTGCGTGTTGGCGTAGATCTCTATCATGCCCGCGATGAACTCGCGCGAGGCCAGCGGGTAGTTCATCCCGTCATGTCCCTGAGCGACACCGTCGCAGACGTCCGAAGTGGTGTACTTGAACCCCGTGCCGCCGGCGATGCCGACTCCGAGGCGCGCCTCATCGATGAGCCTGTCGAGGTGGAAGCTGCCCGGATGCGCCTCGCTGGCGGTCGAGAACAATAGTATGTGTGGCTTCGCCAGGTCTTCCCGCGTGAAGCCTGCCGGGGCGTAGAGCGAAGGTACCTGCGGAGAGCACCGCTGCAGGAACTCGCTTCTTCTCTCCATCTGCGTCACCTCCCTGACACTGAGAATCGTTCCCGTCCACCCGGGTGCGCCGGGTGTCAGACGATCATGCGGAAGTGGATGTCGAACTCACGGTGGCCCAGCGCCTCCGCCTTCGTCAGTTCACCGTTGGCCGTGGCCATGACCCTGTCGAAGACCTGCTGACCGACGCTCTCCAGCGTGCCCTCGCCGTCAACGATGACGCCGGCGTTGACGTCGATGTTCGGGGTCATCTTCTTGTAGAGCACGCTGTTGGTCGACACCTTGATGACTGGTGCGATGTTGGCGCCCACGGGCGTGCCGCGGCCGGTAGTGAAGACGATGAGCTGGCAGCCGGCAGCCAGGAGGCCCGTGTTGTTCATCACATCCGCCGCAGTCGCGTCCATGATGACGAGGCCCTTCTTGACCGGCCGCTCGCCGTACTTCACAACCTGCACGATTTTGGAGCTGCCGCCCTTGCGGATGCAGCCGAGGGACTTTTCTTCGATGCTGCTGAGGCCGCCCTTGATGTTGCCCGGAGCGGGCTGCGTGCCGCGGATGTCCACGCCGCCTGACATGGCGGTGGTTTCGGCATCGGCGATCACGCGGTAGATGTCCTTGGAGACCTTGTCGTCCGCCGCGCGCTGCGCCAGGACGTTCTCACAGCCGAGCATCTCGGTGGTCTCGGAGAAGATGGCTGTGCCGCCCAGGGCGACCAGTTTGTCGGCCATGACGCCGAGGGACGGGTTCGCTGTGAGACCGGAGAACGCGTCTGAACCGCCGCACTCGAGGCCGACCATCAGCTCGGAGACGGGGATGGCCTCCTTCTTCAGCTTGGCGGCGTCAGCCACCATCTTGGTCGCCAGTTTGACGCCCTTCTCGACGCAGCCCGGCGTGCCTCCATCCTCCTGGACGCTGACGACTGCATAGGGCTGGCCGATCTTGTCCAGCTCCGGGGTCAGTACGTCCGGCGTGATGACCTCGCAGCCATTGGCGACGAGCAGCACGCTCGCGACGTTGCCGTGTCCGCAGATGCCGAGCATGGTCCTGATGACCTGCTCCTTATCTTCGCCGACGTGGCCGCAGCCGCCGCCGTGCCGGGCGTAGACGGTGCCGGGGACCTTCTCACTAATCATCCGGGCGACCTCGGACGAGCAGACGACAGTCGGGAACACCAGTACATGGTTGCGTATGCCGACCCTGCCGGTCTTCCTGCGATAGCCCTGAAACTCCATCTACTTGTCCCCCCTTCCTTTCTGACTCTCCATGTTGTGCACGTGCACGTGCTGTCCGGCCTTGATGGCGGCGGTCGCCAGGCCGATTGACGCCCCGTATTTCATCACCGGCGCGTGCAATGCGATGTCGGCCAGAGCGAACTTGTGGCCGAACGGGATGTCCTGGACGAGTGCCGTCGTGACCTGCTTCCCTCCCAGGGCGACGGTCACCTTGTCTCCCGCCTTGAGGTCCTGGAAGGCGGTCGCCACGTTGTCCTTGGTGTCGATGAGTATCGCCTTTGGTTTCATCTGTGCTGCAATCCTCCCGTCATCAGTATTCTCTGTGCGGCGCGAGTCTGCGCGCCGTCTGCAAGGAGACCTTGGAGAAGCGTGCCGGACGAGGCATGACGCGGGGGGCCGGCAGGCGTGCTGCGCGGTACGAGTCCCCGAGTCCTGTTCGAAGTTCAGTCAAGAGTGAACGTCCGAGCGGCTGAGTGGACCGTGGTGCGGGTGCGCTATTGTAGCCCTTCCGAATCGCACTGTGTCAACCGAAGGCCCGACCACCGTCCGCCTCGTCGCCGCTACTGGGCGGTGTGTGCCTTGAGGAAGTCCTTGTCCACGGTCACTCCAAGCCCCGGCCGCTTCGGGATGTCGATGTAGCTGTCGACCGCCACAAACTTCTCGTGAGTTGCCCCTTCCCGCAGCGGGTTGGGCGAGCGGTCGAACTCGAAGAACGGCTCGGGAGGATTGATCTTGCCCGGGATGTGGGGTATGGCCGCGTAGCAGTGCAGGGCTGCGGCTATGGCGATGTTCGTGCCCCAGACGTGGGGGACGATCTGCGTGTTCCAGGCGCTCGCCATGGCCGTTATCTTCTGGAACTCAGTGATGCCGCCGCAGATGCCCGCGTCGGGCTGCAGAATGTCCACACAGCGCCGGCTGATGAGCTCCTTGAAACCGAACCTCGTCATCTCGCACTCGCCGGCGGCGATGCGCACGGTCGTGCTGTTCTTCAGCTCGACGTAGCCGTCCAGGTCCTCCGGCGGCAGCGGCTCTTCGAACCAGTAGACCTCGAGGTCCTCGAGCTCCCTCGCCAGCCAGACCGCCTCCGCCGAATCGTAGGCGCAGTTGGCATCCACCATGAGGGTCGTATCCCAGCCGAGGGCGTCGCGGATGGCGCCGAGCATCTCCAGGTCCTCGTCCATGGAGACCGTGCCTATCTTGTACTTCATTGCGAAGAAGCCTGCGTCCTTGTAGCCGAGCGCCTCGTCGACCAGCGCCGCCTTCGGGTCCTCCGCCATCGGGCGGTACAGCCCCGTGGCATAGGCGTGGGCGCGGTCGCGAAAGGCGCCGCCCAGGAGGTTGTACACCGGCTGTTCGGTGGCCTTGCCTTTGATGTCCCAGAGGGCAATGTCGACCGCGCTGAGGGCCTCGCACAGGAGCCCCTTCTGCGAGTTGTGGCGGTACGGGCGGTAGATGCTGTCCCAGATGGCCTCCGTGCTGAACGGGTCCTGGCCGAGGACTTTCGGAGCGCAGAACGTCTCGATGGTGCGGGCCAGCGCCTGGGCCGGACCGAAGGCCTCACCGCAACCTTCGATGCCCTCGTCGGTCGAAATGACGACGATGGTGACCTGCCGGCCGGTGACCCAGGTCTGGGAGAATGCGAACGACTTTATCTCCAGCGGTTGTACGAGCGGGTAGACCTTCACGTCGGTGACCTTCATCTCGGCACACTCCTTTCGGCGGTTTCAAGCCGGCTTCGCCCGTGCGGGCGTGGCAACGGGCATCGAGGCCGCGGCGCGCGGGCTCGCCGGCGCAACGCATTCGCGGTTGTCCCGTGCCCTGAGGGATGCGCAGTCTACCGCCGCGCCTCAACGGAGTCAATCGGCGTGTCGTCGCGTCGGCGTCTCTTATCCCTCTCCGTGCCACCACCTCCGTTGTTCGTAGTGGAACGGCGTCCTCACGCGGGGCTGCCGACCGGATTCCTCGTTCTTGGGCGGTAAGCTGTCGTGCAGTCGAGTTACACTATGCTCCTGCCCGGCGGACTCAGGGATGCAATGGGCCGCGGGCGGAAGAGAGGTTGTCCTCGGCTATGAGACTGAGCAGAAGGTTCACGCCGGCCGTTGCGGTCATCATCATGTTCGGCCTCATCAGCATGCTGGGGGACATGGTCTATGAGGGCGCCCGCAGTGCGAACGCCCAGTACTTCAACTTGCTCAGCGTGAGTGCGACCCAGGTCGGTCTCGCTTTTGGCGTCGGAGAGTTCCTGGGCTACTGCCTCCGTCTCGTTTCCGGAATCCTCTCCGACAGGAGCGGCCGGCACTGGCTGTTCATGTCTCTGGGCTACGGCATGCTGGTGGTTGTGCCGCTGATAGGTTTCACGACGGCCTGGAGTGCGCTGGTCGCATTGATTCTCATGGAGAGAATCGGGAAGGCACTGCGCAGCCCCGCCAAAGACACGGTGCTGTCCGCCGTGGCTGAGAACCAGATGGGCATCGGCTTCGCCTTCGGTCTCCAGGAATTCCTGGATCAGTTCGGCGCGTTCGTCGGGCCGCTCGTGTTCACGCTGGTGTTCTACCTGACGGGGCTCAACGGCGTCGCCCAGTACCAGCTTGGCTACCGCCTGCTTGTCGTTCCCTTTGTTGTCCTGATGCTGTTCGTGGCCCTTGCCTACCGCAGAGTCACCCGGAACGGACTGATTCCGTCCGCGGGGCGTGATGAGTCCCGTTCGGAGAAGCTTGGGCCGCTCTTCTGGGTCTATACGGCTTTCACGTTCTTCTGCACCCTGGGCTTCGTCAATTTCAGTGTTGTCGGATACCATCTGAAGGCGGGAGCGCTGCTGTCCGACGGACATATCACGCTGCTCTATGCGGGCGCCATGGCGGTCGATGCGGTGGTCGCCCTCATTGCGGGAAAGGCATACGACCGCGCCAAGGCTCACACGGGAGTCAGGACCGGTGGACTGCTCGTCCTGCTGGCCATTCCGTTGCTCACCCTCCTTCTGCCCTTCTTGACGCTCAGCAACTCCACGGCTCTCGTGGTCATCGGCATGGCCGTTTTCGGCGTCGTTATGGGGACCCACGAGACTGTCATGCGTTCTGCTATTGCAGATATCGCACCGTTCCGCAAGCGGGGTACGGGGTACGGAGTGTTCAATGCGAGCTACGGGCTGGCCCTGCTCGGAGGAGCGGCGGTCATGGGCCTTCTGTACGACAGGAACAGTATCGGCGCCATCGCGGCTCTTACCTGCGTAGCCGAGGCTGTTGCACTCATCCTGTTCGTCAGGATGCGCCGTCTGGCCGGGACTGCACAGCGGTAGCGAAGGAACCACCGCCGCAGGCCGGGTTCAGTCGCGGTCTGCACTTGCATCCCTGGTGCACCTGACCGGAGCCGGGGCCGGATGACCGGTGCTCCCATGTCGCATCTTCAACGTGAGTCGCTGCCGTACGACGGAACCTGTTACAATGGTCGGTCCGTCTTCATCGAGAGGCACATGGCGAACACCATAACTCAACCGCGCAGACCGCGCGTCTTCTACGGCTACTGGTTGATCGTCGTCACGTTCATATTCCTTGTCCTCTGCATCGGTTGCGGCTCCTTCGCCTTCAGCCTGTTCGTCAGGCCGCTGGAGGCCTCGTTCGGCTGGGGTCGGGGACAGGTGATGGCGGGTTTCACCATCTTCTTCGTGACGATGGGCGTCGCATCGCCGCTCATCGGCCGGTTCGTCGACCGCTATGGCGCCCGGCCGGTCATTCCTGTGGGTGCTGTCATAATGGGGCTGGGCTTCGTGCTCGTCAGCCGGATGAGCCACCTCTGGCTCTTCTACCTCTCCTACGCCATCATAGGCATCGGCGGGGCCGGCATCGGCCAGGTGCCCTGCAGCGCCATCATCTCCAACTGGTTCAAGAAGCGCCGCGGCACGGCCATCGGGCTCATGTCGGCGGGTGTCGGCGCCGGCGGCTTCGCGATTGCGCCGGTCGTCGGCTGGCTGAT
>CAZLPP010000002.1:0-56696 GCA_964561465.1 uncultured Dehalococcoidales bacterium | reverse complement strand
CCGACGCAGATGGCGGCCGCGGCCATCGGCATGATGGGGGTGGGCAGCGCGGTCGGCAAGGCAGTTTTTGGCTGGCTGTGTGACCGGATGCAGCCGAAGAAGGCGTGGCCGTTGGACAGGCGATGCAGGCTGGCGCCGCGCTCATCCTCATCAACATCAACGCGGACTCGCCCGTCGTCCTCATCTGGGTTTTCGCACTGCTGCTCGGCCTGGGGATGGGAGCGTGGCTGCCGACGCTGTCGATGCTCGCCAGCACGAACTTCGGACTCCTCGCCTATGGGGCTGTCTTCGGCGCCCTGAACATGGCGCAGAGCTCCGGCACGGCCACGGGACCGTTCTTCGCCGGGCTGATGTACGACGCGACCGGCACGTACTACTGGGTCTTCGTGATATTCGCCTCACTCTTCGCGGTGGGCATCCCCACGATTCTGTTCGTGAAGCGACCGAAGGCGCCGGCGGGGCAGCGTGCGCCGCACTGAGGCGTCGCGACGTGCCGTCGGGGGTTGCTTGCCAGGGGCGTGCCGAGCTCAGTCGGCTACTTCATCCCCTCCATCGCGTGCCGGATCACCTGTTCCACGGCACCGGTGGGTATGGGCTCGCCGGCGATGAAGTTGATGCTGGCCTTGCCCGTCTTGGCGCTCGGGTGTGCCGCCTTGAAGGCGACGAGGTTGTGCGGTCCATTGGTGTAGAGCGATGCGCCACCCTTCCAGTAGCCGAGGGCAACCCAACCGGACTTAGTGCGATACGTCGGCACGTGGTACCAGAGCACGACGTCTGCCTCCGGATAGAGGTGCAGTATGAGCGCCTGCAGTTCGTCGAACTGCGGCCTCCGATCCGCGGGAATTGACTCGATGAAGCGGGTCACGTCCTCGTTCGTCACGTTCACCTTCTCGCCATCCGGATTGGTATAGACTGTGGGTGAGGATTCGATGGAGTTCAACCCGGAGAATATCACAGCGCTGGCGCTGGGCGTCGGCCTGGCGGCAAGTGCCGGCTTCAGGGTCTTCGTGCCGATGCTGGTGGCGAGCCTCGCGGCCCACGCTGGCGTCCTGCCGGTGCAGGACGGGTTCATGTGGCTGGAGAGCTGGCCGGCCCTCATCTGCTTCGGCACTGCGACGGTGCTCGAGATTGTGGCGTACTACGTACCTTTCGTCGACAACCTGCTGGACAGCATCACGACGCCGATGGCCGTCGGGGCAGGCACCCTGCTGTTGACCTCAGTGCTGCCCATCGATAGCGGTCTGCTGAGATGGACCACCGGCTTCATTGTCGGCGGCGGAGTGGCCGCCGCAGTGCAGGGGAGTGGCGTGCTGGCGAGGCTGCTCTCCAGCGGCCTGACGGGAGGCGGAGGCAACCCAGTTCTGGCCAGCGGAGAGAACGCGGCTGCGTTCGGCACATCGCTGCTGTCCCTGGTCGCACCTCTCATCGTGGTGCCCGTGCTGCTGCTGCTCATCGTCGTCCTCATCGCCTTCGTCCGGAGGAGGTTGTTCCGTACCAGGCGAGAGACGTTCAGCCGACGTCCGGTCTGAGGGCTGCATCGTGCGGCGCCCCGCTGTTCCGGCACTGCTGTCTCCCCCTGTGCACCTACACATACTATTGCCTATAATGCCCCCAACGACCCGTCGATAGGAGGCCGGACATGGCAACCGGTGGCAGACAGCGCTTCAGGGACATCTGCGAGTTCAGGAGCACGGGCGACCTGATGCTCGTCACTCCCTACTTCCATGACTTCTGGACCGAGACGCTCGACACGTGGGTTGCCCAGGGTGCACCGCCGGAGATTCGCCAGAGCCGCTTCCGCGGCGAGTACTTCCACCTCGACCATCTGCGCATGCTGCGCGAGGTCAACCTCGGCATGTTCATGGACAAGGTCGTCGATGTTCACGGCGCTCCCTACGTCTACGGCATCCCGCCCATCGTGCCCCAGTACGACACCACCACACTCGAAGAGGACGACGAGCATGTCGTCATCGTCAACGCCGGCGGTCAGAAGCTGCGCGCCTCAAAACGCCACCCCGAGAAGATGCCCATGTACCTCGACTTCCCCGTGAAGGACCGCGCCACCTGGGAGGAGTACCGGAAGCGACTCGACCCCGCCACGCCCGAGCGCTGGCCGGCCGACTGGTCCGCCTATGCGCAGCGCATCAACTCGAAGGATGAGCCCGTCATGCTCAACGTCGGCGGCCTCTTCGGCTTCATCCGCGAGTGGATGGGCACCGAACGGGTCCTCTACCTCGTCTACGACGACCCCGTCCTCTTCGAGGACATGATGGAGCACATGACCTGCCTGCAGGAAGAGGTCGTGAAGCGTGTGCTGGCTGACATAAGAGTTGACTGCGCCATGTACTGGGAAGACATGTGCTTCAAGACGGGGCCGCTCATCTCACCGAAGATGTTCAAGCGCTTCATGGTCCCGCGCTACAAGCGCGTCACCGAACTGCTCCACAAGGCAGGCGTGACGTCCATCTTCGTCGACAGCGACGGCAACCTCAGCGCCCTCATCCCTCTCTGGCTCGAAGCGGGCGTGAACGGCTTCTGGCCCCTGGAGTGCGCCGCCGGCAACGACGCCGTCGCGCTGCGCAAGCAGTACGGCAAGGACATCATCCTCGCCGGCAACATGGACAAGCGCGCCTTCCTCAAGGGCGAGGACGTGCTGCGCGCGGAGGTCATGGCCAAGGCGCCCTTCCTGCTGCAGTCGGGCGGCTACTTCCCCTCCCTCGACCACCTCGTCCCGCCGGACGTGCCCTTCACCATGTATCGGCTGTTCCTCAACCTGCTGCGCGAGGCGGCCGGGCTCGAACGCATCTCCTGGTAGCGCCCGCGCTCCGGAGAATGGAAAGGGGGAGGCCGCGCGGCCTCCCCCTTCTGGTTCCAGACGTTTCGCCGCGCCTAGCAGATGGCGCTGTCGGGGCTCAGGATGCCGTTCGGGTCGAACAGCTTCTTGATGCCGCACATCAGCTCGCGCGACTTCGGGTCGATGTTCATGGGCAGCACTTCGAGCCTCGTCTTGCCGATGCCGTGCTCGCCGGAGATGACGCCGCCCAGCTTGATGGCGGCCTCGTAGATGTCGTGCTTGGCTTCCTTCAGCACACCCTTCTTCTGGTACTCCCACATCATGTTGGGGTGCAGGTTGCCGTCGCCGGCGTGGCCGACCACCGGGATGAAGATGCCGTACTTCTCGGCGACCTTGTCCAGGGCGTCGAGCATGTCGGGGATGGCTGCCGGGGGAACGGTCACGTCGAGGGCGTCGCACACCTTCGACTTCACGGCATTGCCGACCTCGCTGCGTATCTTCAAGATGGTCGTCTGCTCGGCGCCTGTCTCAGCCATGAGGACGTCCACCGCGCCGTTCTTCTCGGCGATGGACGAGATCTGCTCGCACATGCCGTAGAGCTGGTCCTCGTTTGACTCGGCCATGATGATGATGATCTGCGCCGTGCCCTGCTTCGCCGGCCAGGTCATGTTCACGTGCTTCGCCGTCATCTCCATCAGCGACTTCTCGGTGTACTCGATGGCCATCGGGATGACGCCCGCCTGCAGGATCTTGGGGACCATGCCGATGGCTGCGCGGCGGTCGTCGAACGAGACGACCAGCGTGGCGGTTGCGCCGAACTTCGGGTAGAGCCGCATCGTGGCCTTGGTGATGATGCCGAGGACGCCCTCGGAGTCGATGATGAGGTGCATCAGGTCGAGGCCGGTGTTGTTCTTGAGCAGCTTGCCGCCCATCGTCACAATCTCACCGGTAGGCAGCACGACCTCGAGGCCCTTGACGTAGTTGCGGACGACGCCGTACTTCACGGCGCGGGTGCCGCCGGCGTTGCAGGCAATCATGCCGCCCACCTGCGCGCCCTCGTCACCGGGGTGAGGCGGGAAGAGCAGGTCGCTGGCCTCCACCGACTTCAGCAGATGCTCGAGGGTCACGCCCGCCTCGGCAACGACCATCATGTTCTCTTTGTCGACCTCGATGACCTTGTCGAGGCGCTCGAGCGACAGGACGATGCCGTCCTTCGTGGGTACGGCCGCGCCGACCAGGCCCGTGCCGCCGCCGCGCGGGTAGACGGGTGTCTTCTCCTTGTTGGCGAGCTTCAGGATCTCAGAGATCTCCTTCGGATTCGCGGGCTTCACGACGACGACGTTGTCCGCGGGCTTGGGGAGCACGCCGAGATACGTCTCGTCGGCCAGGTAGCCCGTGATCTGGTCGCGCGCTGTCACGACCCAGTCGTCGCCGACGATCCGTTTCAGGGCATCAACGTTGATCATGCCGGTTCCTCCTTAAAGTGTGAATAGAAATGCTCGTCCGCTCCGCGTGTGAGATTGCGGCTGTGGCGGGACGTATGCGCAACCTGAACATCATGAGTGAGGTCGAGACCCTGACGGAGGCCGGGGCACCTGCGGCGTGACGCCGCCGGATTGCGGGTCGCCAACCGCCGGTATAGTAGCCTGTTTTGATGAGCGATTTCAACAGGAAGCCTGCTCTGCAAGCCTGTGCGTGCGCGAACAGCAGCGCCCGCCGGAGGATGGATGCGAGGAAGCCGACGGGATGCGTATCTCGTGCACGGTAACCGCCGGTCCGGCGACCGGACCGGGGTCCTCTCTCCTTCCGGGGTTGGGTCGAAGCTGCCGCTGTCGTGCCGTCGTCGAGTGTCCCGGGCGCCGCTATCCGCTGCCACGGAGTCGGCCGGTTCGCGTATGGCACAAATCGAACAAGTGTACGCCGCCCATTTCGGGTCCGACAATGCTCGCAGCCGACCATCTACGGCCCGGTGACGCAGATGCCGCTGCAGGTGTTCTGGTGCAATACCTCCGCGCTGGTGCGCCGGCCCGAGGCGACGGCGAGCGCCGCGTCGAACAGAAGCCTGCCGCTCGATTCGAGCGTGCCCGAGGTCGCAAGGTCGACGTACACGTCGATGTTGTCCCTCATCCGCTCGAAGGTATCGCGATTGCCGGTGGCCTTGAGGACCGGTACGAACGAGAATCCGATCGGCGTGCCGCGACCCGTCGAGAAGAAGAGCACGTTGGCTCCCGCTGACAGCTCAAGGGGAGTCGCGCGACTAGAACACGGTGCCCGACACCCAGATGTCCGGATAGCCGCTGTATCCGAGCGCCTCGGCCTTCGTCGTATGGCCTGACGCCACCGCCAGCATCTCGCCGTAGAGGCGGCGGCCGTGCTCCTCCATCGGGGCGTCGCTGAACACGTTCACGAGCACGTCGATGTGCTCGGCAAGGTGCTCGGCCGTACGCGGGTTTGCGGTGACCTTGATGACCGGCACGAACGGGAACCCCTGTGGCGCGCCGATGCCTGTGGCGAACATGATTATCTGCGCGCCCGTGGCCGCGAGCGCGGTGACCGCCTTCGGCTCCTGTCCCGGGCTGTCGATGAGGTAGAGCCCTTTGCCTGTGGCGCGCTCGCCGTGCTGCAGCACGCCCCTGATGGTCGTTGTGCCGCCCTTGACGATGGCGCCCAGCGACTTCTCCTCGATGGTGCTGAGGCCGGCGGCGATGTTGCCGCGAGAGGGGTTGGCGCCCCGTATGTCGACCCCGAGGATGCCCGCTCGCTTCTCGACGTCGGTGACTATCTCACAGATTCTCCTGCACACCTGCTCGCTCTCGGCCCGGCGGCACAGGATGTGCTCGGTGCCGAGCATCTCCGGCGTCTCGCCGAAGACGCACGTGCCACCGGCGGCTACTACCATGTCGCACATGGCGCCGATTGCCGGGTTGGCGACGATTCCCTGCGTGGTGTCCGAGGCGCCGCACTTCACGCCGATGATGAGGTGCGAGTCGTCAATCTCTTCACGCTGCTGTCCGGAGATGGCGGCGAGCATGCCGCGCGCGATGCGCCCGCCTTCTTCGACGGCCTTGCTGGCTCCGCCTATCTTCTGCAGGACGATGTTCTCGACCGGCTTTCCCGTCCTCGCGATGGCCTCCCGTATGTCATCCGCGGGTCCTTCACAGCCGAGGCTCACGAGCAGCACGGCGCCGAGATTCGGATGCGCGCCGAGGTTGCTCAGCGTGCGCCGCACGAGGACCGCATCGGACCCCGGGTTGCCGCAGCCCTGCTGGTGGACGAACGTGGCGCTGCCGGGCACGCGGTCGGCTATCCACCGCGCGACGTCGTTGGCGCAGGCGACGGTCGAGATGATGCCCACGTAGTTCCGAACACCCACGTCTCCGTTTGGCCGAACGTATCCGTGAAAGCTCATGCTGCCTCCTGTCGATTCCGCTTCCGGCGGGACTGCCGGAGGACCGGACGTCATATCTGCTTGCCGCGACATTGTATGCGTTCGCGCGCCGAGCGTCCACCCGCACCGTTCATTCGTGCGAACGGGGCCGGTGCTATAATCGGCCCGAGCAATGGTGAGGCGAATGAACTTCTGGGCAGAACTCGACAGATGGCTTCCGACGGGCATGCGCGACGTGCTCGACCGCGTGAGTGTGCGCGCCGGCGAGCTCGGCTGGCGAGTCTTCCTTGTCGGAGGGCCTGTCCGCGACATGCTGCTCGGCCTGACCAGCCTGGACCTCGACGTGGTAATCGAAGGCGATGCGGTGATACTGGCCCGCGAGATGGCGCGGCCGGGCGAACCGGCTCCGGTCGTTCACGCAGACTTCGGCACCGCCACCATCTCGGTGGGCGGCGCCCGAATCGACCTCGTCACGGCGCGCGCCGAAACGTACGAGCACCCCGGCGCACTGCCTTCCGTGCGTCCCGGAAGTATCGAGGAGGACCTCGCGCGCCGGGACTTCAGTCTGAACGCCATGGCCCTTGCGCTGAACGGGGGACACCGCGGTGACCTGCTGGACCCTCACGGAGGTTGGGGCGACCTCGAGCACGGCTTCATACGAGTGCTGCACGACCGCAGCTTCATCGACGATGCGACCCGAATGCTCCGCGGTGTTCGCTACGAGCAACGGTTCGGCTTCGCCCTCGAGCCCGGCACGCTCGCCCTGCTGAAACGTGACCTTGCGTATCTCGACAGCATCAGCGGCGACCGCGTTCGCCACGAGATGGAGCGCACCTTCGAGGAGCACGAGCCGGAGCAGACGCTTCAGCGGCTCGATGCGATGGGCCTGCTGGGGGCGCTGCACCCGGGTCTCCGGTTCGGGCCGCGGAGAGCTGAGGCGCTGTTCGCGGTGCGCCGGCGGCCGCGCTCTTCCGGGGTGTTCCCGAGCCTGTGCTGGTGCCTCCTCGCCTGGCATCTCGATGCCGGGGCGCTGCCATCGCTTCGCGCGCGTTTGAACCTGCGGCGCTCGGTGTCTGACGACATCGCCGATGCGCTTGCGCTGGGGGAGCTTGAGTCGCGACTGGACCGCCCGGACCTGAAGCCATCTGAGGTCTTCGACCTGCTGCACGGTCGCAGCCAGGCCGCCCTGCAGGCTGCCGGGTTGCTGTTCGAAGGGCCGCGCGCCCGCGAGGGCGTGGCGCTCTATCTGTCGCACCTGCGCTTCGTGCGTCCGGCGCTGGCGGGGCGCGACCTGCTGCAGCTTGGCTTCACCGATGGTCCGGCGCTGGGCCGTGCCCTGGCGACGCTGCGGTCCGCCCGCCTGAATGGAGAGGTCGCCTCGCGGCAGGACGAAGCGGCACTCGCGCTGCGTCTGCTGAGCGAAGGCAGACCCTAGGCGCCGCTGGACTCCGCTCTCGCCCGACCGAGGAAGCGCGCAGTCAAGGCGCGATGCCGGCTGCCGGACAGCCTGCTTGCGACGGACTCGGCCGCCGCCTCCGAATCAAGAATGGCGTAGAGGCAGGGCCCTGAGCCGGCGAGGTGGATGCGCGTCCCGGCCGCTTCTTCAATCTGCGAACGGTCCCACTCCAGGCCTGGGAAGACGTCGCCGGCGACCTTCTCGAAGACGTTGAACATCAGCTCCTCCGGCACGCGCTTGCCCCGTTCCAGCGCGAAGCGGGCCGCGCGGGCGAACTGCCCCCGCGTGAACTGCCCTGATTCCAGGCGACGGTACATCAGCCCTGTCTTGCCCGAGGGCGGCGGAGAGGCCGGCACGACGAGCACCACGTGCATGGCCGGATGGTCAGCGAGGGGGCTCACGAGCTCGCCCCGCCCCTCGATGAGCACGGTGCCCCCGTGAAGGAACAGGGGCACATCGGAGCCAAGCTCCGCGCCGAGCGATTCGAGTTGCTTCGCGGACGCGCCGGCGGCCCAGAGCCGGTTGAGCGCCTGAAGAGCAGCCGCGGCGTCGCTGCTGCCGCCTCCCAGCCCGGCGCCCCACGGTATGCGCTTCTCCAGGTGGATCCGTGCGCCGGCGCGGACGTTGAAACGCTCGCGCAGCAGGTGCGCGGCCCGGATCACGAGGTTGTCCTCCACGAGCGATGGTTCGCTGCAGCTGAAGTTGAGGTCATCGCCTGGCTGGAGTATCAGCGTGTCGCAAAGGTCGATTGTCTGCGCGATGCTGGCGATGACGTGGTACGTGTCTTTGCGCTCGAGCACCTCGAGCACCAGGTTCAGCTTGGCCGGCGCGCTGACGGTCAGCACGGCGGCTCCTGCGCGGCCGTCATCGCACGGTAGATGCGCCAGAGTCGAGCCCACTCCTCGATCGCCAGCGTCTCAGGCCGGCGCGTGGAGTCGATCTCGCCTTGCGAGAGCAGGTTCTCTATCCGCTCCCTCGGCAGTGTGAGGCCGTGGCCGAACGAGTTGTGCAACTGCTTCCGCGGGGAGTGGAAGCCTGCGCCGACGAAGTCGAGGAATGGCGCTACCTCAGGAATGTCGATGAGGGGAGACTCGAGGGCATCCAGTCTGAGGACGAGGGAGTCCACCTTCGGTCGCGGGTGAAAGCTGTGCGCCGAAACCCGCCGGACGATGGACGGACGGGCGAACGCTTGCACGCTCACGCTCAGGAGGCTCATGTCTCCGGGCCTGGCGGCCATGGCGCGGCCGACCTCGTCCTGCACCATGACCACCATCAGCAGCGGCGGCATCGTCGCGTGCAGGAAGTGCCGCAGCACAGGCGAGGTGACGTAGTAGGGCAGGTTCGCGACGACCTTGTACGCCGCCGGATGGCGGCGGCTGTGTTGCTCGAGCAACTGCGCGGGAGGCAGTTCCAGGATGTCGCCCTGGACGATGCTCAGGTTCTCGACACCGTGGAGCGATTCTCGCAGCATCTCCACCATGCGCGGGTCGAGCTCGACGGCGATGACCTCGCCGGCGGCGGCGCAGAGTTCGGTGGTGAGCAATCCGGTGCCGGGGCCGACCTCGATGACCGTATCGGCGGTCGTCAGGTTCCCCGCCGCGGCGATGGAGCGCAGAATGCCGCGGTCGATCAGGAAGTGCTGGCCCAGCCGCTTGTCGGCGCGCACGTCGTGCTGCCGCAGCAGGCTTCTCAGCTCAGCCATGGTGCTTCGCCCGGGTTCCGACGTTGCCATCTGCGGGAATGCTAACACGGCGCGCGCGCCTCTATGTGTGCCCGGGCGGTTGCTGCGACGGTTCGATTGCCGCCCGTTTGACGCAGGCCGAGGCCGCTCCTACAATCGCTGCCGGGGTGTTTTATGGTGGCAGACAATCGTGGAACGAGCGGCTACGACGTTATCATCGTCGGTGCGGGGACTGCGGGCATGTTCGCCGCGCTCGAACTGGCGGACTCCGGGCTTCGCGTCCTGCTCGTGGAGAAGGGTAGCGACCTGGAGGACCGCACCTGCCCCATGCGCGGCCATCCCGGCAGGTGTCTCTCCTGCCGGCCCTGCCGGATGGTGAGCGGTTTCGGCGGCGCCGGCGCCTACAGCGACGGGAAGCTGACGCTCTCGGCTGACGTCGGCGGGCGCCTCGGGTCGCTGCTGGAACCGGCGGTGCTGCGTGAACTCATCGACTACGTCGATTCCGTCTACGTCCGCTTCGGAGCGCCGGACCGGGTCTTCGGCGTCGGACCCGAGGTCGACGCACTTGTCACGCGCGCGACCCTTGCAGGACTGCGGCTCGTGCCGGTGCGGTTGCGCCACCTCGGTTGCGAGTACTGCGGCCGCGTCCTGAACGCGATGCGCGCTCACCTGAGTCAGAGGGTGGACATCCGCGTGCATACGAACGTGGTCGATGTCGACTGCGATGGCGGCTCGGTGCGCGGCGTGCGCACGTCTTCGGGCGAAGTGATGACCTGCCGGTTTCTCATCTGCGCCCCCGGCCGGGAGGGCGCCGAGTGGCTGACAGGCATCGCCCGGCAGCATGGACTCGCGGTGGAGACCAACCCGGTCGACGTCGGCGTCCGGGTGGAGATGCCCGCGCCGGTCATGGCCGAACTGAGCCGCGTCCTGTACGAGGCGAAGCTGGAATACTACTCGTCGACCTTCGACGATCGCGTCCGGACGTTCTGCATGTGCCCGAATGGCGAGGTCGTCATGGAATCAACGGGCGGCGCGGACCCGGTCGTGACGGTGAACGGCGTCGGCTACGCAGAGCGGACGACACCCAATACCAACTTCGCTGTGCTCGTCTCGACCTCCTTCACCGAGCCGTTCCACGAGCCCATCGCCTACGGCAAGTACCTCGCTAGGCTCGCCAACCTGCTCAGCGGCGGAGTGCTGGTGCAGCGGCTGGGTGACCTTCAGGCGGGTCGTCGCTCTACTCCGGAGCGTTTGGGCCGCAGCCTTGTGCGGCCTACGCTTGCTGCGGCAACACCCGGCGACCTCAGCTTTGTGCTGCCGTATCGCTACCTGACGGACATCGTGGAGATGCTCGGGGCGCTGGACGTGCTCGCCCCCGGTGCGGCTTCCGAGCATACCCTGCTGTACGGCGTCGAGGTCAAGTTCTACTCCGGCCGGCTCGAGCTCGGGCCATGCCTGGAGACGGGTATACGGAACATGTTCGCGGTGGGGGACGGGGCCGGCGTCAGCCGGGGCCTCGTCCAGGCATCCGTCTCCGGGGTTGTGGCTGCGCGCGAGGTGAAGGCGCGGGTCTGAGGCGGCTGTGCGGTACGTCCCCTGCACGGCGCGACATGGCGCCGGATTCTCAGGACGCCCCTACATGCGCCGCGCGGCGGTGTGATAACATCACGGTACCTCCCTGCTCCCACACACGGAGGCTCAGATAGAAACGCGCTCGCGACGTTCCTGCCGCTGAGGCTGCGGGCGCTTGAACAAGGCCTGCCGGCGGACTCTCCGGACTGCGCCAGCCGCGGCTTCTCTTCGCAGGGGCGTTCGTCTGAACCGGTCTGGAGGGATGCGTCCTGATGGGACGTCGGCGCCGTGGAATGAGCGCCGCGGATGCTGCGGGACGGTGATGTGCAGCGCTCGGTGAGGACGGAGGAGGTGGCCCGTGTACCATCCGGAAGACCGCTATCGTCTGCTCGTCGACCACCTTCCTGACGGCTTTGCGTACCATCGCATCGTTCTCGGCAGTGACGGACGGCCCGTGGACTGCGTCTTCCTCGAGGCCAACCCTGCCTTTGAGGCGCTCTTTGGCCTCTCGCGCGAGCAACTCATCGGGAAAAGGGCGACGACTGTTCTGCCCGACCTGGCGTCCCCGGAGTCCGACTGGATGGGCGCCTTCGGTCGCGTGGCCCTGGGGGGAGAGTCCATCCGCGCCGAGCAGCACCTCGGACGCACAGGCCGGTGGTACGAGGTGTTTGCCTACAGCGACCAGCCCGGATACTTCGCCACTGTCTACAGCGATATCACGGAGCGCCGGCTCGCTGAGGAGGCGCTGCGCGCCAGTGAGCAGCGATTCCGGCTGCTGTTTGAGCAGTCGCTGGACGCTATCTACGTGGTCGCGCCTGATGGCGCGACCATCGACGCCAACCAGGCGTGGCTCGACCTGTTCGGCTACTCAAGAGAGGACCTCGCCTCTTTCAATGCGGTCAGCCTGTACGCCGATCCGGCGGACCGGCTGGACTTGCTTCAACGTATCGAGTCGACCGGGTTCGTCAGGGATGAAGTGCGCCTGAGACGCAAGGATGGGACGGTGTTCGACTGTGAGCGGACGGTCGTCGCGCTCAAGGATGCGGATGGGAACCTTGTCGCCTACCGGGGCGTCCACCGGGATATCACCTCCCGGAACACGGCCGAGCATCTGCTGAAGGAGGCGAACGCCGAGTTGCGGCAGCTTGCCGAGCGGCTCGATGCCGCGCGTGAGGAAGAGCGCGCTGCGGTGGCGTGGGAGTTGCACGACGAGGTGGCGCAGACGCTCTCGGCGCTCAAGATGGACGTCGCCATGTGCCGCAGGCATCTGTCCGCTGCGCTGCAACTGACCCTCGGGCCGAGGCTGGATGGGATGGCGCAATTGCTCGACGACACCATCGCGCGCCTGCGGCGGCTCTGTACCGACCTCGTTCCGGTAATGCTGGAGGACCTCGGGCTGTCCGCGGCCATCGAGTGGCAGGTAGAAGGCTTCGCGCGGCGCGCCGGTGTGCAGAGCGCCGTTCGCCGTGTGGATGATGTCGACCTGCCGCATTCGCGTATGGCGCTCGGGCTCTTCCGCGTGCTGCAGGAGGCGCTCGAGAACGTGTTGACCCACGCCGGCGCCACCAGGGTAACGGTTGACCTTGAGCGCTGCGGCGGCATCCTGGTGCTGCGGGTCGAGGACGACGGTTGCGAAGCGCGGAAAGGGGAAGCCGCCGCGCCCGGCGGCACGGTGCTCGCCGGGATACGCGAGCGGGTGCGATCGTGGGGTGGAGATGTCGACCTGCACTCCTCGGAGGCGCAGGGCACCGAGTTGAAGGTCACTGTGCCGCTGGCGTGAGGGTCGTCCCGCAGCCGGAGGCAGCCTGCCGGACGCCCCTCCGAAGCCCGATGTCTTGATAACCATTGGAGCCGTTGCTACACTTGCGACCGGTGCCCCCTGAACGCTCCGCACTGTCTCATTCGCTCCCGGCGCTGCTCACGCGGCGATCAAAGGAAGGAGGCTGGCATGGACGTTACGCTCAGCGCAATCAAAGCTGACATAGGCGGCTGGGTTGGCCATTCGGTGACGCATCCGGATACTCTCGCTCGAGCCGAAGAGCTGATGGCGGCCGCAAAGAAGACGGGCATCGTGCTTGACTACCGCGTGATGAACTGCGGCGATGACCTGCAACTCATCATGACGCACCGACACGGCGAGGACTCCGAGGTCATCCACGGGCTGGCCTGGGAGACGTTCAGCGAGTGTACCGCGGTCGCGAAGCGTCTGAAGCTCCACGGGGCGGGCCAGGACCTGCTGGCCGACGCGTTCTCGGGGAATGTCAAAGGCATGGGTCCCGGCCTGGCGGAGATGACCGTCGCCGAGCGCGAAGCCGAGACGGTCATCGTCTTCATGGCGGACAAGACCGCTTCCGGCGCGTGGAACCTGCCGCTGTTCCGCATGTTCGCGGACCCCTTCAACACCCCGGGGCTGGTCATCGCCCCCAACCTGCATTGCGGTTTCAGCTTCGAGGTCCATGACGTCATGGCTGCGAAGAAGATAGTGTTCAACAGCCCGGAGGAGGTCTACGACATGCTGGTGTACCTCGGCTCGCCGGGCCATTTCGCTGTCAAGAACGTCTATCACCGCGACTCGGGGCTGATTGCGGCTTCGGCATCAACCCAGAAGCTGAGCATGCTCGCCGGACGGTACGTGGGGAAGGACGACCCGGTGCTCATCGTCCGCTGCCAGGGCTCGTTCCCCGCAGTGGGCGAGGTGCTCGAGGCATTCTCGAACGTGAACATCGTCGAAGGCTGGATGCGCGGCTCGCACAACGGTCCGATGATGCCGGTGGGCTTCGCGTCAGCAAAGTGCACGCGATTCGACGGTCCCCCGCGCTGCATCGCGGCGGGGTTCCAGCTTGCGAACGGGATGCTGATCGGCCCGTGCGACATGTTCGGCGACGTGGCGTTCGACCCGGTGAGGGAGAAGGCCCTGCAGGTGGCGGACGTCCTGCGGACCCTCGGCCCCTTCGAGCCGCATCGCCTGCCTCTGGACCAGATGGAGTACACGACCATGCCCGAGGTGAGCAAGAGGCTTGCTCCGAGGTTCGTACCGATAGATGACGACTAGGCCTCGACTGCTGATCGCCAGCGCGAATCGCGGCAAGGTGGCCGAGTACCGGGAGTTGCTGCAGGGGGTGGAGTGCGAGTTGTTGTCGCTCCGCGATGCAGGCATCGACGGCGACGTCGCGGAGACCGGAACCAGCTACGCCGAGAACGCTTGCATCAAAGCCGTCACCTGTGCGGCGCGCTCCGGCTTCGTGACCCTGGCGGACGATTCCGGTCTCGAAGTGGAGGCTCTCGGTGGAGAGCCAGGCATCCACTCGGCCCGGTATGCCGGCGACGGGGCCACCGATGCCGAGCGGGTGGCCTTCCTGCTGAAGAAGCTGGAGGCAGTCCCGTCCGAGCGGCGCGGCGCCCGGTTCGTGTGCGTCATCGCGCTGGCCACGCCGGATGGCGAGGTGACGTACTGCCGCGGGGAGTGCTACGGTCGCATCGTGACCGAGCCGCGTGGAGCCAGGGGTTTCGGCTACGACCCCGCGTTCCTGCTTCCCGAGCGCGGTGTGACGATGGCCGAGCTGCCGCCGGAGGAGAAGAACCGCGTCAGCCATCGCGGCAGGGCGGCGGCGCTGGCGCGAGACGTCATACGCGGGTTCATTGACGCGGGTAGGTGCCGATAGTATATGATGTGTCCCCCCAACGGGAGGAGGTAGGCGTTATGAGAGTGTCGTGTCTGCAGGAGAATCTCAACCGCGGACTGGGGATGGTGGGTCGTGCCGTGGCCGTGAGGTCCACGCTGCCGGTGGCCTTGAACATCCTCATGGTGGCCGAGGAATCGCGCCTGAAGCTCGTGGCGACGAATCTCGAGATGGCGACTACCTGCTGGGTCGGCGCGAAAGTGGAGGAGGAGGGCAGCATCACCGTGCCGGCCAGGGTGCTGACCGAGTTCGTCAACTCGCTGCCGAACGAGCTCATTGACATCGAGATGCCGGCCAGCGGCCGCACCGTCCAGTTCACCTGTGGCCGGTTTCAGGCGCACGTGAACGGCATCGACGCCGCCGACTTCCCACCGATCCCGGAAGTGGAGGGAGGCATCTCGGTCGAGATTGCCGCGGAGTCGCTGCGGGAAGGCATCTCCCGCGTGGCGCTGGCGGCGGCGACCGACGAGTCGCGGCCGGTCCTCACCGGCATCAACGCCGAGTTTGAAGATGAGAAGCTCACGCTCGCCGCGGCGGACGGCTTCCGGCTGGCAGTCTACCGCATGCCGCTCGCGAAGGCAGTCGAGGGGAAGACGACCATCATCATTCCGTCCCGCACCCTCAATGAGGTCAACCGGCTGCTGGGCGACCAGGAGGAGCCGGTCGTCATCACCGTGAACGCGGCGAAGACGCAGGCACTGTTCCGTCTGCAGGGCGCCGAGGTCGTCACGCAGCTCGTCCAGGGCACGTTCCCCAATTACTCCCAGGTCATTCCCAAGAAGTACGACACCCGCGCCGTGGTCGAGGTGGGTGAGTTCACGCGTGTCGCGAAGATGTGCTCGGTCTTCGCGCGCGATGCCAGCAACATCGTTCGCCTGCTGGTCACGCCGGGCGCTGACCTGAAGGCCGGCAAGGTGACCATAACGGCGCAGGCCGAAGAGGTCGGTGGCAACACCGGCGATATCGATGCGCTGGTCGATGGTGGCGAGGCGAAGATCGCCTTCAACGTGAAGTACGTCGTCGACGTGCTGGCCGTCATCCGGCAGTCTCAGGTGGCGCTCGAGGTGACGACCCCGTCGAGCCCGGGCGTCATCCGCCCCATCGGCACGGACAACTACGTGCACGTCATAATGCCAATGTTCGTCCAATGGTAATCGGACGGGCAGAGACGTAGAGAGCAAGCGAACGGGAGGCTTGGCGGACAACCGCCGGGCCCCCTGTTTCCATTAGTCGAGGTCGGGCCGTGGCCTGCGGCGTGCCATTCCGAGCCCTCCTCCGTCTTCGTCTCGCAGGCCGGATGCAATTTCCCTGTTGACAGGAGAGTCGGTCGGCGGAGTATTATGAAGTACAGAGCATACGCACCGCGAAGGCGCGGCAACTCAGGCCTCACGGGAGCACGGCGAAGCGCAGCACCGTAGTTCTGGTGAGGTGCCAGCAGGCAGGCGACGGCTCGGGGTTCTCTGGCGACTGTGGGAGGAGGGTGGAGAAGATGAAGATGATGTCGGGGCGTGCCCGAAGACTGTGTGCCACAATTCTGCTTCTTCTCCTCGTTGTTGCTCCCGTCAGCATCGTCTGTGCGGCACAACTGTTTGAACAATACAACGAAGGCACTTATCTCAGCAGGTCCAACGTATTTGACAGCACGTGGCGTGCACAGACGTTCGCTGCTCAGTCGGACCACTCCGTGACCTCGGTACGCCTGCCCATTGACAGAGACGGTCAACCCGGCGACGTTACCGTATCGATACAGGGCACGGATGTGGGCGGACACCCTGATGGTGTTGACCTCGCATCCGAGACCGTAAGCGACACAACGTTTCCTCTTGCTGAAGGTAGCTGGACAGAGATAGCGTTCAGCACGCCCTTCAACGTCGCGGCAGGACAGAAATACGCGATTGTGGTACGTGCACCAGCTGGCAACTACCCGGACAACAGATTGTTGTGGAGCCAGGGAGACTCTGCGGCATATGGGGATGGGAACTCGGAGTATAGCGCAAACAGCGGCTCAAGCTGGAGCACCGAAATCATGTTCGATCTGCAGTTTGAGGTATACGGAGAGCAAGCGGCGCAGAGTAGGCCAAAAGCTGTGGGTGGTGAGGCGTACCCCGTAGATAAGGCCAGGCTCTTCGCGCCATTCATCGTGCTTGCTGCGCTTGTCGCAGGTGCTGGGCTGCTCTTGGCCAGACGTAGACCTCAGTCGTGATTGGGACCTGCACTCCGACGCCCACTCGTGGTTGCGATAGCCTCGAGAACTGTTGGCCATGCACCAGACTGGTTCGACGAACTCGTACGCATGAAATGGCAGACATGCCACTGCCTGTCCAGTTGTGACTGTCTTCGGCTGAATGCACGTTCGCAAGGAGCGCTCTCGAGAGCGCCCCTTGCTGTTGGTTTTCCTCCCCACTCGACTTGTACGCGCTCTTGTCTCTTCCCTCAGCAAGGATTCTGTCCGCCGGAGCATCGACGGGTCAGGCGCTACAATAGCTGGAGAGACTGCCCTGGTTGCTGGAGGAAGAGATGGCCACCGATGCGAACAGAGTCGTGCGGGAGTATCTCGCGGCGTGGAATGCACATGACGTCGAAGCACTGACGGCTCTCTTCACTGACGATTGTGTCTATGAAGATGTCGCCCTCGGCAGGCTCGAGCAGGGCAAAGAGCGCGTACGTGCCCTGGTCGAGTCCGTGTTCGTCGATCTCGCTGACTTCAGGATGGAAGCCGCATCTGCGTTCGGTGTTGGAGACTGGGCGGCGACCGAGTGGACGATGACCGGCAGATTCGTTCACAGCACCGTCCCGGGTCTGGCGGCCACCGGCAGGAGCTTCGCGGTGCGGGGAGCAACAATCCTCGCGCTGCGCGACGGCAGGATTCGCCGCAACAGTGACTACCTGGACGTGCCCTCGTTCTTGCGCCAGACCGGGGCGAAGCAGTAGAGCACTCGCCGTGCGAGCCTGGAGCGACCTCGTGACTGTAAGACCTCGATGCTGTGCGGCAGGTGCAGCCCTGTCTGTTCCGCGGTGAGTCGGAAGAGTCGAACGGGAGTACGGCAGAAGGGGCGCTCGCGAGAGCGCCCCTTCTGGTGTGCGCTGAGTCCGCTGTCTCTTGGGGGCGGCGCGACCGAACAAGTACGCCACTGCGTGCGGTTGGACAAACCGACGCTGAAACCGGATACTCATGGCGGCGGCGTACATCGCCGCGCACGAGAGGAGGTGGGAAGATGAGAGATGAAGGCGAGAATCGCCCGGTGATGTCCGCAGCGCCCGGACACACTGCCGGCAGCGGCACGACGAACCGGGATTGGTGGCCGCACCAGTTGCGGCTGGAAGTGCTGCACCGGCATTCCTCGAAGTCCAATCCGATGGGGGCGGACTTCAACTACGCCCGGGAGTTCGAGAGCCTCGACCTGGAGGCGGTCAAGAAGGACCTCCGCGAGTTGATGACCAGGTCGCAGGACTGGTGGCCGGCCGACTTCGGCCACTACGGCCCGCTGCTCATCCGCATGGCATGGCACAGCGCCGGCACGTACCGCACCTCGGACGGGCGGGGTGGCGCCAGCAGGGGCAGCCAGCGCTTTCCTCCCATCAGCAGTTGGCCCGACAACGCCAACCTCGACAAGGCGCGGAGGCTCATCTGGCCGGTCAAGCAGAAGTACGGTCGGAAGATCTCCTGGGCCGATCTGCTCATCCTGGCCGGCAACGTCGCTCTGGAATCGATGGGATTCAAGACGTTCGGGTTTGCCGGCGGGCGCGAGGACATCTGGGAGCCCGAGGACGTCTACTGGGGCTCCGAGCAGAAGTGGCTGGAGGATAAGCGCTATTCGGGCGACCGGAACCTCGAGAATCCGCTCGCCGCGGTGCAGATGGGTCTGATCTACGTCAATCCGGAAGGCCCGAACGGCAACCCGGACCCGATTGCCGCGGCACGGGACATACGCGAGACCTTTGCCCGCATGGCTATGAACGACGAGGAGACGGTGGCCCTCATTGCGGGCGGTCACAGCTTCGGCAAGACGCATGGCGCCGGCGACGCGAAGCACGTCGGGCCGGAGCCGGAGGCTGCCGGCATCGAGGAGCAGGGACTCGGCTGGAAGAGCAGCTTCGGCACGGGCAAGGGCGGTGACGCAATCACCAGCGGTCTGGAAGTCACTTGGACCAACACGCCGACGAAATGGAGCCGCAACTTCTTCCGGATACTGTTCGGCTACGAATGGGAGCTGACGAAGAGCCCGGCCGGCGCCCACCAGTGGAAGCCGAAGGGCGACGCAGCGGCCGGTACCGTACCGGATGCGCATGACTCATCGAAGCGTCACCAGCCCACTATGCTGACCACGGACCTGTCTCTGCGATTCGATCCCATCTACGAGAAGATATCGCGGCGCTTCATGGAGCACCCTGAGCAGTTCGCGGACGCGTTTGCCCGGGCGTGGTTCAAGCTGACACACCGCGACATGGGACCGCGAACGCGATACCTCGGCCCCGAGGTCCCCGCTGAAGAGCTCATCTGGCAGGATCCGATACCCTCGGTCAACCACAAGCTGATCGACGGACGCGACATCGCCGCTCTCAAGCGCAAGATACTGGCGTCCGGCCTGTCTGTTTCCGAGCTTGTTTCGACCGCCTGGGCGTCGGCATCGACCTTCCGCGGCTCGGACAGGCGCGGCGGCGCCAATGGCGCCCGCATCCGCCTGGCGCCCCAGAAGGACTGGGAAGTGAATCAGCCCGCAAGGCTGGCGAAGGTGCTCAAGACACTCCAAGGCATCCAGGGCGCGTTCAACAGCGCACAGTCGGACGGTAAGAGGGTGTCACTGGCCGACCTCATCGTTCTGGCCGGTTGTGCCGGAGTCGAGCGGGCCGCCAAGAACGCTGGCTACAAGGTGACAGTGCCCTTCGCGGCGGGTCGGATGGACGCCTCTCAGGAGCAGACCGATGCTGCCTCCTTCGCCGT
This sequence comes from uncultured Dehalococcoidales bacterium, assembly GCA_964561465.1. GTDB lineage: Bacteria > Chloroflexota > Dehalococcoidia > GIF9 > AB-539-J10 > SKVJ01. The sequence goes on along the minus strand of CAZLPP010000002.1, from coordinate 37,183 downwards.
GCTGGAGCCGGTCGCCGACGGCTTCCGCAACTACCAGAAGACCCGCTTCGCCGTACCCGGCGAGGAGTTGCTGCTCGACAAGGCGCAGTTGCTCACCCTCACCGCGCCCGAGATGACCGTGCTTGTCGGCGGCATGCGTGCCCTGAATGCCAACTACGGGCAGTCGAAGCACGGAGTGTTCACCAGGCGGCCTGAGACACTGACGAACGACTTCTTCGTGAATCTGCTCGACATGGGTACAGTCTGGAGTGCAGTCACGGAAGAGAGAGAGCTGTTCGAGGGGCGCGACCGTGCAACGGGCGAGCTCAAGTGGACTGCCACGCGTGTCGACCTCATCTTCGGTTCGAACTCACAGCTCCGGGCCGTGGCAGAGGTCTATGCGTGTCAGGATGCCGGGGAGAAGTTCGTGCGCGACTTTGTAGCCGCGTGGAGCAAGGTGATGAACCTCGACCGATTCGACCTGGCGCGGCCGTAGGATGGATGCCCTCGACGGGTGCCGGGACGCTGAGGAGGTAACGAGAGGGAGGTGCGGTGCAGCTTCACCGCGCCTCCCGGTTCCGTTCAACCTCAGGACGGGCGGCCGGATGCCTGTCACAGTCCGGGGTGCTACTATCCGGCGAGGTGGCAGCAGCGGCACCGAACGCGAATGGAGGTAGGAACACATGCCAATCATCACTGTTGAAGCATCCGCGGGACGCACCCTCGAGCAGAAGCGGGGTCTGGTGAAGGACATCACCGACGCCGTGGTCAAGAATTACAAGGTGCCGGCTGAGATTGTCATCGTCGTCATCCGCGAGATTGCCGACGAGCACCTGGGAAAGGGTGGCGTCCTCAAGATAGACAAGAAGTAGCAGCCGGCGTCCGGAGTGGACGAGCTGATCCGGCAGGCATGCCCAAGCAGAACGGACGGGAGGCCGGTCGGATATCCGACCGGCCTCCCGCTTCTCCGGTGAATCAATGCGGACGGATGCCGTGCCGCGCTCGCGAGCGCTCGGCGTGTGCCTGTGCTGCTACTTGCCTTCCCTGCCCAACTGGCGGGAAAGGGACTCAAACGCCTGTTTCAGCTCCCGCAGGTCTGTCTGGTTCTGCTCCAGCAACTTCGCCATCGCTCCGCTTGTAGCGGCGTCGCCGCCGGTGGCTACCGGCCGGCTGGTGAGGAACTTCAACGGCTCGTCGGCGTCGGTGTTCAGGTTCAGCGACAGCACGTCCAGCCGGGTGTAGTGGCCGATGATGTCGTGCCACTGCTTCCGGGCTATCTCAAGCTCGACGTCGATGTCCGCGTAGATGATGCCGTCTTCTCCTTCGATGCTGGCCAGCACCTCAGCGTTCGGGCCGTAGATGGCGCTGAACGGGCTGGCGCTGGTCAGGAACCGGCGCTTCTCTTCTGTGGCGCCGAGCATCTCCACCATCTCCTGGTTGATGCTGCTGGTCGACACCACCGTGAAGACCTTGCCTTCAAGCGAGTGAGCGCCCGCCCTGAACTGGATCCAGGTGTTCTGGCCGAGCTTGGAGCCAAGACCGAGCGAAGGGTAGTTTGCCACGTGTACCTGCTCGCCCTGCGCCAGCAGGGCATAGCGAGCCAGTGTATTGCTGTTCTCTCCGCAGGCGAGCGTGCCCAGGTTGCCGATGTCGGTCTTCCACACCTTCATGCCGGAGCCGTCGCCGCGCGACCAGATCATCTTCTCGGCGAAGGTGGGCACCAGCTTGCGGTGCTTCCCGAGGATCGTTCCCTCCCGGCTGATGACGAGGTTCGTGTTCCACATGGTCCCCATGTTGGTCGGGACCTTCTCGTTTATCCCCATGAAGACATAGGTATCGGCGGCCTTCGCTGCCCTGCAGAGCGCGTCGGTCGCGGGGCTGGGAATCTCCACCGCTTCCTCAAAGAGGCGGACGAACAGCTCGTCGTGCTTCAGCGGTGAATCAAGCCATATCCAGTAGGGATAGCCCGGCACGAAGGTCTCGGGGAAGGCCACCAGCTTCGCTCCGTTGCGCCCGGCTTCCTGAATGAGCTGGCAGGACTTGTCTATGGTGGCGTCTCTGTTGAGGAACACCGGCGATGCCTGTACGGCCGCCGCCTTGAACTTCGCATACTGGTCTCCCATCGGGTCCTCCTTCTCGATTCCGCTCGTGCCGGTGATTATGCCTGTGAGTGCTGCTACAGTCCAGCCCCGGACCGTGCCGGGTCGTGGCCGTCTGAGGGGCGCCGGACCGTTCGCCGGGCGGACGGGAGGCATGCCCGGAGCGGCCCGTGGCGGGCTTGCTGCGCAGACGAGATGAGCAGCCGCTAGGCCTGGCCGTGCTTCTTGCGTAGCTTGCGGAGAAGCGGCGACAGCCTGTTCCAGAACAGGAATGCGAGGATGGCCAGGATGACAACGAAGGAGATGGGCCTCGTGAAGAATGGCAACAGATTGCCGCCCGTCTGCATCAGGCCGAGTCTCAGGTTTCGCTCTATAAGCGGCCCCAGTATCATTGCCAGCACGAGCGGAGGCAGTGGAATGCCGTTTCGCTCCATGTAGAAGCCGAGCAGCCCGAATATGAACATAACGCCGACGTCGAACATGCTGAAGTTGAGCGCATAGGACCCGACGATGCAGAACACGAGGATCATCGGCATGATGATGCTGTTGGGCAACCTGAATACCCTGCTGAATGCCTTGACGGAAAGCAGGCCGATGGGGATGAGCATGAACTGGGTGATCAGGCCGATGGCGAAAATGCCGCGGACCAGTTCGCCGCTCGCCCCGACGAACATCAGCGGCCCGGGCCGCAGCCCGTAGATCATCGACGCCCCGAGGATGATGGCGGTGATGGAGTCGCCCGGGATGCCAAGGGCAAGGGCGGGGATCCAGGCGCCCGCTATGCCCGCGTTGTTGGCGCTCGTCGGCGCGATGACTCCTTCGTCGTGGCCGGTACCGAACTTCTCCGGCTCCTTCGAGTTGCGCTTCGCCATGCCGTAGGCGACCCAGGCCGCGATATCGGCTCCCGCACCCGGCAGGCTGCCGATAAAGGTGCCGACGAAGGAAGAGCGCAGTACCAGGGTCCAGCGCCGCCGGATGGAGGGCAGCACATCGGCTATCGAGTAGTGCTTCGTCTCCTTCACGCTTGGCATCTCGAGGTGTCTCGGAGCGAAGATGGTATTGAGCACGACGGGGATGCCGAACAGCCCTATCATGGCGGGGATGAAGTTAATGCCGCTGAGCATGTGAACCTCACCGAACGTGAATCTGGGGTAGCCGGTGACAATATCCACGCCGATGGTCGATACGAAGAGCCCGAGGGCGACCGAGATGCCTCCCTTGACCATAGTGCCGCGTGAGATGACCACGCACGTAGCCAGCCCGAACGTCGAGATCCACAGGAACTCGTAGAACGAGAACTTGAGGGCGACTGCTGCCAGTGCCGTCGCGCCGAGTATCAGCAGCGTGAAGCCGACCACTCCTCCGAGAGAGGAGCAGACGATGTCGAGTCGCAGCGCCAGAGACGACTTCCCCTGCCTCGTCATCTCGTAGCCGTCGAGCACTGCAGCGCCCGAGGACGGCGTTCCGGGCACCCGCAGGTACGTCGCGGGAATGTCTCCCGCGAAGATGGAGACGCAGGCACACCCAAGGATCATGGCCAGTCCGCCCATCGGCGAAAGGTAGTACGTGATGGGCACCAGGATGGCGGTGGCCATCGTGGCTGTCAGCCCCGGGATGGCGCCGATGAACACGCCGAGGAGCATGCCCAGTATCCAGGGAACCAGGACTTCGACCCTCGCGACAGAAGCAATGACATCGAGAATCATTCTTGCTTACTCCTGCGGAATGTCGGCGCCGCCGTCACGGCAGCGTCACTCGCAGCAATACGGAGAACAGGACGTAGACGAAGCCGGTGATGAGACAGGAGGCGGCGATGCCCTTCAGCGCCGTCAATCCGTAGGTCTTCATGAGCACAAACAGGAACACCAGGGTGGTCGGGATGAATCCGGCGGGGTCGACCACGACGATGTAGGCGACTACTGCCACGACGGTCACGGCCACGTTGCGCAGACCCTGGGAGGCGTGAGCGGAGTCCTTGGCTGCCGTATCGGGTGCGCGCATCTCCTTCTGCGCCCTGGTTCTCAACACCTGAAACAGCACCAGCGCGCCGAGCACGAGCAGCATGACTGCGATAACCCTGGGAAAGAGCGACGGGCCGAAGTCCTTGCCCTTCGCCGGCGGGAAGGTGGTGGAGTAGGCCAGCACGAAGCAGGCGAAGGCGATGACGAGGCTTCCGGTCACGACGTCGAGTCTCCTGGAGTTCATCGAGTCTCCTCTGTGCTGGATGATACGTGCACCGGCAGGGTGGCGACTGCGTCCGCAGTCGCCACCCTGCCGGGCCGGTGCATTGCTGCGCGATACTCCTCGGTCTCAGACTACGATATGAGGCCGCCGGCCTTCAGCAATCGCTCGGCGGCCGCGTAGTCGTCCGCCATGAACTTGTCGAACCCGGCTGAATTCTGGTATAGCTGGGTGAAGCCCTGCTGACTCATCCAGTCCTGCCAGTCCTTGCTGTCGATGATCTTCTTGATGGCGTTGTGCAGCGTGTTGACTACCGCATCGGGCGTGTCCTTGGGGACGGTGATGCCTCGCCATGCTCCCAGCTCCCAGTCGATGCCTGCTTCCTTCAGAGTGGGGATGTCGGGGAATCGGGGCATCCGTGCGGTGCTCATGGTCGCCAGGGGAGTCAGCGTGCCCGAATCGATCTGCGGGCCAGCCTCCACAATGCTGCAGGTCACGGCGTCGACGTTCTTGCCCAGAAGCCAGGTGATGCCCTCGGCTGCTCCGGTGCTGGGGAGCCATTCGACGGCCTCAGGCCCGACACCTGCCGCGGCCAGCATGCCCAGGAGGGCGACGTGCCAGACGCCGCCGGTCCCGGTCCCGGATAGCTGCTGGCCAGGGTTCTTCTTGACGTAATCGATCCAGTCCGACGCATCCTTCCATCCGTTGGCTTTCGCATCATCGGGGTGCACCAGCAGGCCGGCGGGGTCCTTGTTGATGAGGGCGACACCCCTCACGTTGTCATACGCGATATTGGACCAGCCCATGTGGCGAAGGATGCTGAGTTCCCATGTCGAGATACACAGTGTGTAGCCATCCGGAGCGGCGAGCGCCCCGGCGTTGTGACCGACGGCTCCGTTGCCGCCCGTCTGGTTGACAACAGCGACGGGCTGGCCAAGCTCCGCGCTGAGCTTGTCGGCCAGATAGCGCGCGATTCGGTCTGTTCCGCCGCCCGCGCCCCAGGGGCAAACCAGCGTGATGGCTTTGCTGGGGTACTCTTTCTGCGACGGAGCGCAGCCGGACAGCACCAGGGTAATCACGAGCGAGACGGACAAGAGGAGAGCCACGAATCTGTTCAGCTTCATTGTTCCTCCATCACCTCCATTGCCATTGTGGAACCCGAGGAATCTGCCTCTGCTGGATGGTGCCGCGACAGTCCACCTCCTTGCCTGCGCGGGAGCGGGTGGCAACCGCATGCGACACCCTCGGCAGGCCGGTATGCCGTCGGCGTGCACGGTCGCGGTCGGAACGTACTCCCGCACTCTGGGTGCTCTGCGATGCGCACCACTCAGGAGAATCCGTGCACCCCGCCAGCCACCTGCAATGCGGCCGTCGGCGCGTCCACGTTGGGAGCTTGAGTGGGCGACGCACCTAAACACTACATGTCATCGTGTGCGACTGTCAAGACCTGGGTGGCCCGGCGAACGCTGCCGCGGGCTACTCCTGCTTCTCGAACGACCACGTCGCGAGCAGCAGCAGCACAAGGCCGAATGCGGCGACCACCGAGATGTCCTGCAGCACGGTCATGGTGTGGCCGAACACGGTCACCCCGATAGCTTGGGCGCCGCCGCCTTCCGCAGCCAGGAACAGTTGACGGATGGCGTCCACGCCGTACGTGAGCGGATTGGCCTTGGACACGGTCTCCAGCCAGGCCGGCACGTTGTTGACCGGAAAGAACACGCCGGACAGGAAGATGAGCGGAAACACGAGCAACTGCACGATGAGCTGGAAGCCCTGCTGGGAGCGCATGCGGGAGGCGACCAGCAGGCCCAGGCCGGAGAGCGAGAGGGAGATGATGACGAGCAGCGGGATGAGCTTGAGCACGAGCAGCGGCGTGAGGGAGACGCCCACGACGGGAGCGAGTAGAAGCATGACGGCGCCCTGCAGCAAAGCTACGATGGCTGCGCCGGCGGCCTTGCCGAGCACGATGCCGCTGCGCGCCAGGGGGGCCACCAGTATCTCCTTGAGGAAGCCGAACTCGCGGTCCCAGACGACCGACAGACCTGACATAACTGAGTTCATCAGCACGGTCATCGCGACGATGCCCGGGTACATGAACTGGACGAAGTCCACTCCCGGCGCCATCGTGCCGATGGAGCGCGTGAAGCCGGCGCCGAAGATGACCAGGAACAGCAGCGGCATCGCGAAGGAGGAGATGAGGCGCGACTTCTCCTGAACGAAGCGGAGCAGCTCGCGGTAGGCGACAACACGGATGGCGACCAGCACTTCCGCCACCGTCAGTGCCCCCGTCCATGGCGGGCCATGAAGGCCCTCGCCCCGTCGAACGGGTCAGCCTCCTGCTCGCGGATGGCGTGGCCGGTGAGGCGCAGGAAGACGTCTTCGAGCGTGGGGCGGCGAAGCCCGACCGCGTCCACCGGGCTCTCGAGCGACCGGATGATGCGCGGCAGCACCTTATCTCCGTGCGGCACGCTGAAGCTGAGTGCGCCGTTCTCCCGTGCCGGCGTGACGCCGAACTTCTGGCCCAACTCAGCGGCCGCGGCATCGTTGTCGCGCGCTTCGATGGTGATGACGTCGCCACCCATCGCGTCCTTCAGGTGGTCCGGCGTGTCGAGCGCGACGATGCGGCCGTGGTCGATGATGCCCACGCGCTCGGCCACCTCCGCCTCATCCATGTAGTGCGTGGTCAGGAAGATGGTCAGCCCGTGCTGCTTCCGCAGCGCGAGGATGTGCTCCCAGATGTGACGGCGCGTCTGGGGGTCGAGGCCGAGCGTCGGCTCGTCCAGGAAGAGCACCCTCGGGCTGTGCAGCAGGCCGCGGGCTATCTCCAGCCTCCTCTTCATGCCGCCCGAGAACGTGCGCACCCGGCTCTTGCGCCGGTCCGAAAGCTCCACCAGCTCGAGCAGCTCGCCGATGCGTTGTTCGCACACCTGGCGCGGCACGCGGTAGGCATACGCGTGGAAACGAAGGTTCTGCTCCGCGGTGAGGTACTCGTCCAGCGTCGAGTCCTGAAACACGAGGCCGATAGAGCGGCGAACGTCGCTTCGTTGCGTCACCACGTCGAACCCGTTGACGCTGGCGCGTCCGCCCGCCGGCCTCAGCAGCGTACAGAGTACGTTAATGGTCGTCGTCTTGCCGGCGCCGTTCGGTCCCAGGAACGCGAACAGCTCCCCCTCGGCTACGGTGAACGAGACGGAGTCGACCGCGGTGAGCGTGCCGAAGCGCTTCGTGAGCTGTTCGACCTCGATGATGGGCTGTGCCATCGCGCTTGCCCGGGGACTAGGGCTTGAGAGCCTTTCTGCCGAGGAAAACGGCCCGGCTGCCCAGCTCCGCCTCAATCTCCAGCAGGCGGGTGGTGGCATCGTCGAGGCCTCCTTCACGCATGTGGCCCGTCTTCAGACCCACGGCATAGTCCGCGATGTCCGCGCCCTCGCCCCGGCTGTTGCACGGCATGACGCCGTACCCGTTGCGGTACGCGAGGTCGACCATGTCGAACGCCTCCGAGATGCTGCCGACCTGGTTCACCTTCAGCAGCACGCAGTTGGCCGCACCGATGTCGATGCCGTGCTGCACCCGCTCAGGGCTCGTCGTGAAGAGGTCGTCGCCGACGATCTGGACGCCCAGCTCCTGCGTGAGGATGGCGTGCCCCTCGAAGTCGTCTTCGTCCAGGGGATCCTCGAGGATGACGAAGGGGAACTGCTTCACGGCGTCGCGATACAGCGCCATGAGGTCATCCCGCGTCTTGTCCTCCCGTGAGAAGAGACCCTTGTACAGGCCGGTCTTCTTGTCGTAGTAGCAGCCGGCGGCGATGTCCACCTGGATGCCGATGCGCCCGGCGAAGCCGGAGCGCTCGATGGCCTCGGCCATCAGGCCCCACAGCTCCCGGTCGTGCTGGAACACGCCTTCCTGGTCGATGAAGAGGCGGTCGATGCGGAACGTGTTGAGCCCCTTCTTCTCGAGCAGGACCTTGCGGAATGCCTGGCGCACCTGCCAGCAGCCCTGGGAGGCGTCGATGAAGCTGTCGAACCCGTAGCAGTAGAAGGAGTAGGTCGGCTTCTCACCACCACGCTCGCCGCCGCCGTAGCGCTTGGGACCGAGGACGGCGAGTACGCCAGGAACCGGCATAACGCACGCGTTGGTGCCGCCGATGTACTGGTACAGCGGGAGGCGAACGCTTGCCGCCGCCGCCTTGAGAACCGCCGCCGAAACGGCCGCGACGCAGTTGCCGCCGAGTCTCGCCTTGTTCGGCGTGCCGTCCATCTCTATCATCCGGCCATCTATCTCCCGCTGCCTCGTCGCATCCATGCCGACGAGCGCAGGCGCGATGGTCTCCTTGATCATCGCGACGGCCTTCTGCACGCCGAGACCGCCCCAGCGGGGACCACCGTCGTGGATGAACTGCACCTCGTGCTGCCCGACGGAGGTGCCTGCCTGGACCTGGGCGACCCCCAGGGCGCCGTTCCTGGTGACGACCCTCGCCTCGACGGCGGGATGACCTCGCCAGCTCCATGCCTGGCACGCCGTGATTGACTTGATAAGAGAACCGTCGGTCATACTGTGTCTCCTTCCTTGCTGTCACGCATTATGAGCGCGACTGTCAGGTCGTTCAAGCTGATGTTGGACTCCGCCACCACGCCGCTGCCGAGCCGCCAGAGCGCCGGCGTCGCGTCGTGTCTGCGAAGGGACTCCACCAGGTCCACCCCTGCGGCGGCGGCCTCCTCGCAGGTGAAGCCGTCCACCACGCCGCCGGCGAGACAGGGGATGGACTCCTCGCCGTGCGCGAACTGGGTGCCGGGACCGTCCGTGCCGTCGGTGTCGACCGAGGCCATGACGATGCGCCCGCTGCCGGCGATCCTCCGCGCGGCGGCGAGGGCGAACTCCTGGTTGCGACCCCCGACGCCGCCTTCCTTGCCCACGGTGACGACCATCTCACCGCTGGTGAAGAGGGCGCAAGGCGGCTCGAAGAACCCACCGCGCCTCTCCGCCGTCCTGGCCATCTCCGAGAGATAGGCGGCGGCGTGAGTGGACTCTATGGCCGAGACCTCCTCGGCCAGGAAGTAGGCCCGGTAGCCGAGCTCCTCTGCCTTCCGCATCGCGGCAGGCACCTTTGCCGTCTGGTATGGGCCGGGCATCACGCCGAAGATGCGGGAGCCCATCGTCTCGAACTCCTCCGCCTTGACCGTGTCGTACGCCGGGTCCCACCGCTGCAGGAACTCCCGCACCGACTCGGGAACCTCGTCCCAGGCATCCCACTTCTTCAGGTTCTCGACGGCCTGCTCGCGCGTCGTGCCATCCGGCAACGTGTGGAGCCAGTAGTTCTCGTACATGAGCTGACGATAGGAACCGGGCTCGATGCAGATGATGTGTATCGCTCGTGCCGGCCGGAGGTGGCGCGAGATGCGGCCTCCTTTGAGCATGTCCAGATGGTTCCTGACGGGGTTCAGGTCGTGCGTGGGAGCGCCGTGCTCTATCTGCATGATGCGCGTTGTCGCCTTCACGTCGTCAAGCGACACGCCCGGCACGGGCAGGGTCAGCAGGGCCGAGACGCCGTTGCTGACACAGGTGAAGACGAGGTCGTCCGGCCGCAGTCCCTTCGTCAACTCGAGGATGTGCCGGCAACCTTCGACGCAACCCTCGTCCGGCACCGGGTGTCCGCCCAGCGTCACGCCGACTCGCTCGAGAATCACGGGATTGCCCTTCTTGTCGATGACATGACCGCCTGAGAGGCGGTCGCCGAGCACGTCTTCAAGCGCCTTCACCGCACGCTGTATGCCCTTGCCCGCGCCGATGACGAAGACTCGCCCGATCTTCGAGAGGTCGAACACTTCGTCGCCCGTCACGGGGCTCCCCGACGGCTCGAAACCGGGATTGCCGGCGACCAGTCTGTCGCCTTCCAGGCGCACCAGTCTCTTCACGTTCCAGCAGGGGTCCGCCGCCTGTAGTCCAGCCTCCAGTATCTGAACCATCGCCTGTCTTCCGGCAATGTTTCCGTGCGAGGCAAGGGTTGCGGCGTTCGTGATTCGCATTACTCCTGCCTCTCCGTCTGCCGGCCGCGGCGGCCGCGTCGACGGGTTGTGCCGGCGCGGCGGTGCCGCGACACCGTGAGGTTGGCGACACGCCGCACAAGTATGACGCATCGAACGCCCTGGGCTCAAGGCAACCGGGACGGTGCGGGCGCCAAAGAAAGAGGGAGTGCGCCTGCTCGCGCACTCCCTCACAAGCCCAAATGAAGGGGGCCTATCCGACCGTGAAGGGCACTATAAGCGCACGCTCACCGTTGATGGAGAGAACGACGGCGTAGCTGCCGGCCTTCCAGCCGCCGGTTCCGCCTCCCATGGACGCCCACGTAGGCTTCTCGCTCGTCTGGACTGTCATCTCGCTGTTCTTGTTGATGAACCGGTGTACCGGCTGTCCTACGTCGTACCATTCCACGAGAAGCTTCGTTCCCGGTGCGGCATTGTGCACGTAGATGACGCAGTAGATCTTCTCGACGCCCACGGGGAAGGTTGAGGTCGGATTGATGGGGTTGTAGTCCGCGTCGACGCTCATCGCCATGACTGCGCTGATAGGCGCGGACTCCACGGAGAACGGCACGGCCTCCTGCAGCGCTCCGTTGACGTACAGCTTGACCTGGTACTGGCCGCCCGGCCAGCCTTCGTCGGGGATGAGCAGAGAGAGAGAGATGTACTGCGTGCCCTGGGTGACGATGGGAACCGTGCCGATAAGCCGGTTGGTGACGCCCTGCCACTCGCCGCTCACGTAGTACCACTCGGACAGTACCTCGCTGCCAACGGCGACATCCGACACGTTGATGGAGCAGAAAAGCTCCGGGGTGGTTGACTTGAATGTACTGGTCGGGTTCACCGGCTTGTAGTTGGCGTCAACGCCGAGCGCCATCGTTGCATCCTTGATAGTGCCGCCGCTCTGCACCGGGGCGGTCTTGCTCACGGTGAAGGGAAGCGAGACCTGTTCCTTGCCGTCGATGTACAGCTTGAGCTTGTACTCACCTATCGGCCAGCCGGCCTGCGGCCTTGGCATGGAGAACTGGATGTACTGCGTCCCGTCCGCCGGCAGAGCCAGCGTGTCGATGACTGTGTTGTCGTAGCCAGTGAGCTCTCCCTTGACGTATATCCACTCGGAGCCGACTTCGGTGTCGTCCGGGGCGTTCGACAGCTTGACCGAGCAGAATATCTCGGGCGTGTTGACGCCGAATGTGTTCGTGGGATTCAGCGGCTTGTTTTCGGCGTCTACCCCGAGGCACATCGTCGCCTCGCTGAGTTTCGCGGTGGTGAGACTGACTTCGCCACTGCATCCGATCGGCGCAAGTCCCAAGGCCAGTACGGTCAGCAGCAGCACACGAGCGAGGAATGCGCGATTTCTCATCACAGCCCTCCGTAGCATTCTCAGTCAGCATTGCATTGTATCGCAAATGACTGCCGTGCGCAGTCAGTGCGCCCTGCCGGAAGCCTCCGGCATCAGGGATTCCGTGCTTGACAAACCTCGACGGACTATTGAACATATATCGCAATCCGAGGTATCATGGGGCGAGGCGGGGTCGACCCGCCACTCCGGTCCTGAGGAACGAAGGTGAAGCGCAAGGTAGCGGTTATCGTTGACGCACCGGCGGCGGTGTCGCAGGAACTGGTCGACAGGTACGACATCGGCATCGTGCCGCTGCACGCCATCATAGACGGCAAGGACTACCTCGAGACCGAGGTGGACATCGACTGGCTGCTGAACCGCCTCAGGGCGAAGGGCGAGGTGCCCACCACGTCTGCGCCGTCGGTCGGGGAGATACTCCGCGTCTACGAATGGGCAGCCGGACGGGCCGAATCGGCCATCTCGATCCACATGACCTCGGTGTTCAGCAAGGGCTACGGCGCGGCGCTTGAAGCGCGCAAGCTGGCGCTGGAGAAGTATCCGGAGATGAAGATCGAAGTCGTCGACTCGTGCACTGTGGAGGCGGGAGAGACGCCGATCGCGATCGAGGCCGCCGAACTGGCTGCGGGCGGGGCGGGATTCGAAGAGGTTGTCAGGAAGGCGTACGACGTCAGGGACTCCATCTGCGCGCTGTATTGCTTCGAAACGCTGTTCTTCCGAGACAAGGGCGGGCGCATCTTCAAGGCCAAGCCGTGGGCTCAGGCGGAAGGGAATCACGGCGCCGGGTTCAAGGCCATGATCGAGGTCGACCACTCCACGGGCGGCACGGTGCAGCTCGTCTCCCGCGCGAAGTCGAAGAAGCAGCTTCTGCAGAAGATGGCTCACATTGCAGCGGAGCGGACGAACAGCAAGGGCCTGTATGGCGCCATCGTCCACATGAATGCGCTGGAGGATGCGGGCTGCCTCGAGAAGATGCTCCGGGCTGAGCTGCAGGTGGAGGCACTGCACGTGTCTCAGGGGCGTGCGGTTACTGCGATACAGAACGGTGACGGATTCGTCACATTTGGCTTTCACGCCGTGTAATCGTCGGGGCGCTGGCTCGTGACCTCCCGGGTTCCTGTTCTGAGCGTGAGCCATGGTGAGGCGGGACATCGGGGAGAGCGGGCTGGAGAAATTCAGGGAGGAAGGTACATGAAGCGAACTCGAGGACGGACAATTGCACTCGTCCTGTGTCTGGCGCTTGTGGCGCTGGCGGCGCTGCCGGGTTGTTCATCCGGTGGCGACTCTGATACGTACAAAATAGGGTTCATTGCATCGCAGACCGGACCCTACACGGCGCTGGGTCTGCCTGCCATCGACGGCGCCCGGCTTGTCGTGGACCAGATCAACGCGGCCGGCGGCGTGAACGGCAAGATGCTCGAGCTTGTGCTCTACGATGACAAGGGCACGGCCACTGATACGGCCCTGGCGGCGCAGAAGCTGATCGAGGTGGACCGGGTGCCCACTGTGGCCTGCATCACGGCGACGGGCCTGTCTCACGGCATGGTTCCGACGCTGAATGAGAACAAGACGCCGGGACTCATCATGTCGGGGACGGGTCTCATCGATGCCAGCCTCGGCGCTTGGGCGTTCAAGCCGACCTCGAGTGAGAAGGACTACATTCCGTTGCCTCTCGGCTATCTCAAGGACGACCTTGGCGTGTCCACCTGTGCCGGCATGATCGAGAACAGCGGCTACGGCGAAGGTGGCGAGCACTACCTGGATCTGGTCGCTCCAACCATGGGCATCACGGTGGTTCAGAAGCAGCACTTCGACCCTGCGGCCACCGACATGACGCCGCAGCTCGCGAACATCAAGGCGTCCGGCGCGGAGGCCATCTTCATCTGGGGCAGCGGTCCCGCGGGGGCGCTCGCCGTCAAGCAGGCACGCGAGATGGGCATCATGCTCCCCATCGTCACGACGCCGGCGCAGGCGTCCTCCAGTTACATGGAGTCGTTCAAGCAGTTCTACGAGATGGAGCCTTCACTCGTGTCCATCGATTCCAAGCTGACCATGTGGCAGCAGTTGCCCGCGAGCGACCCGGACAGGGCGCTGTGTCAGCAGTTCGACGAGGCGTTTGTGGCAAGATACAACCGGCATCCGGCGATGTGGGAGGCCATCGGCGCCCAGTTCATCATGTTCATTGCGGATGGACTCGACCGGGCGAACCCGGACCTGAGCGACATCGTCAAGGCGCGCGGTCAGCTTCGGGATGCCTATGAGCAGACGGCGAACCTGAGCCTGTTCATGGGAACGCACACCATGTCGCCGACCGACCACTACGGAAGGATCGTGCACAAGGAGGTGCTCGTTACGTACCAGGACGGCCGGAAGGTGCTGGTCAAGACGATGACTGACTAGCGGGCGCTTTGACGTTGGAAGTCTCCACCGTTCTTCAGTCGCTCATCAGCGGGCTCACGCTCGGGTGCATCTACGCAGCACTCGGGCTGGGCCTGTTTGTTGTCTATGGCGTGACGCGCGTGCTCAACCTCGCACAGGGAGAGTTCGTGATGCTCGGCGGCATGCTCACAGTGAGCTTCTGCTCGATGGGGGTGCCGCTCATCGGCGCCATCCTGCTCGCCGTGTTCGTAACGGTGCTGAGCGGCGCCTTTCTGTACCTCTTCATCATCCGGCCGGCGCGCGGGGCTTCGGGCTCCACGCTCGCGTTCCTGACGGTCGGCTTCGCCTTCGCTATCGAGGGCATCACGCTGCTGGTCTGGGGCTGGGAGTACCGCTCGCTGACGAACTTCCTGGGCAGCTCGAGCATCCACCTGTGGGGCGCCACTATCTTCGGGCAGGCGCCGTGGGTCGTGGGCATGACCGTCCTGATGGTCGTCGGCCTGTTCTTCTTCTTCGGCCGCACGATGGTCGGCAAGGCGCTCCGGGCGTGTGCTGACGAGCCGCTGGGCGCCCGCTCGGTCGGCATCAGCATCGAGCGTATGGCGTTGCTCTCATTCGTCATGGCCGCGGGCCTCGGCGCTATTGCAGGGGCCACCATCACGCCGCTGACCATGACCGCCTACAACGTTGGCATCCCGCTCACCATCAAAGGTCTGCTCGCCGCGTTCCTCGGCGGCCTGCATCGCGCAGAGGGCGTCATCCTGGGAGGCCTGCTCGTCGGTCTGGCCGAGGCGCTGTCGGCCGGGCTCATGCCCACCGGCTACCACGACGCGATAGCGCTCGCCATCCTGCTGGCGGTCTTCCTGGCGCGCCCGAGAGGGTTGCTCCCTTCGCGAGGAGCCGCCGAGTGAGCGTTATCTCTACGACGAAGTCACGGGTCGCGAGCGCCTACAGGCTCCTGCGCGTGCCCAGGCCGGCCCTGGTGCTGCTGGCAGTCGTCGCGGTGCTCCCGCTGGTCGGCAATCCGTACGTTCTCAGCGTGCTCATCAACATCGGGCTGTACGCCATCGTGGCCATGGGGCTCGTGCTGCTCACTGGACTGGCAGGCCAGGTCTCGCTGGGTCAGGGCGTGTTCTACGGCACGGGCGCGTACGCCTCGGCGCTCCTCTGCCTGAGGCTCGGCCTTTCGCCCTGGCTGGCGATGCCGATTGCGGCCGCCGCGAGCGGACTCCTTGCCGTGCCTATCGGCCGGGCCATCCTGCGGCTGCGAGGCATCATCGTGGCCGGCGTCACGCTCACCGTGAACATGGTCTTCTACTACCTCACCATCAGCGTCTCCGACCTCACCGGCGGGGCGACGGGACTCGTCCAGATACCACGCCTTCCGTACCCGAAGGTCCTGCCATACACCACGTTCGTGTTCTACGTCACCTGGCTTCTGCTGATCGTTGCGCTCATCCTGAGCTGCAACATCGCCGCCTCGCGCGTCGGGCGCGCGCTCAAGGCGGTCAACCTGCTCGGTGGGGGAAGTGAAGACACGGCGCAGGTGCTCGGCATGGACGTGATGCACTACAAGGTGCTTGCCTTCGTCGTGGCCGCGGTCTTCGCCGGCGTGGCAGGAAGCACCTACGCGCACTACACCAGCGTCATCGAGCCTCATACGTTCAACGTGCAGACCTCGGTGCTCGTATCGATCATGGTTATCGTCGGCGGCGTCACGAGTCCGTGGGGCGCCATAGTGGGCGCGGCCCTCATCGTGGGGCTCACTGAGTTCCTTCGTGAGGTGGCTCCCATCATACTGGGTGGCCCGACCGGCGCCTACGAGTTGGTAGCCTATGGCGTTGTGCTCGTGATCAGTCTGCTCTTCCTGCCGGCGGGCCTGTGTTCGCTTCCCGCGCGTATCGAGCAGTGGCGCAAGGAGCGCCGGATATGAACGCTCGCCTGGAGATGAGGTCGGGCGTCACCGTCTCCCGCGGCGGACACGGTCCGTTGCTCGAGTACGTCGGCGTGACCATGTCCTACGGTGGCCTGCTGGCGGTGAAGGACGTGAGCTTCGCTGTCGAGCGGGGGGAGATACTCTGCATCATCGGACCGAATGGAGCCGGGAAGACGACGCTGCTGCGGATGACGAGCGGACTTCTTCGACCCTCCGGCGGCCAGATATGGTTCGAGGGCTTGCGTATCGACGCGATGCCGGCGTATCGAATCGCTGCGCTTGGCTCGACGCAGGTCTTCCAGGACATCCAGCTCTTCGCCAACATGACGGTGCTCGACAACGTGATGGCCGGAGCGCACGTCTGGACTGATGGCGGGCTCCTCGGAACCGCCCTGCGCCTCGGTCCCGCGGTGGACGAGGAGCGCCGCATACGTCGCGCCGCGGTCGACCAGCTTGCGCTGCTTGGCCTCTCCGGCGTGCTCGAGGAGTACCCCTCCGAGCTGTCGTGGGGCGAGCAGAAGCTCGTTGGCCTGGCGAGGGCGTTGCTGTGCCGGCCGACCCTGTTGCTGCTCGACGAGCCGTACGGCGGTCTTGACACGGCGGACATCGAGCGCCTCAGCACGACGCTTCGAACGCTAAAGTCGGAGGGCATGACCATCCTGATGGTAGAGCATCTGACCGACATCGTCATGGATGTGGCCGACCGCGTCGTCGTGCTGCACTATGGCGAGAAGCTGGCGGAAGGCGCTCCTGATACCATACGCGAGGACGAACGCGTCATCGCGACGTACCTCGGAGAGTAGCCGGCGGTGTCTCATGGATAGCGGCGCGATACTCGAGCTGGTGGACGTCCGGGCCAAGTACGGCCTGGTCAGCGCCCTCGACGGCCTGTCGTTCAGCGTCGGGCGCGGCGAGATAGCGGCGCTCATCGGCCCTCATGGCGCCGGAAAGAGCGCAGCGCTGAAGGCCATCTGCGGGCTGCTGCCTGTCACCGGCGGTGAGGTCCGCTTTGAAGGCGCCATGGTCAACGGCGTTCCGATGGAGAGGCTCGTCGTGGCGGGAATTGCCTACGTCGATGAGAAACGCCTCATCTTCCCATCGATGAGCGTTGCTGACAACCTGCTCCTCGGAGCGTATCGCAGACGGGGAAGCACCGGAGGAGTGAAGGCGGACCTCTCCACGGTGTTCCAGCTCTTCCCCGTGCTGGAGGAGCGCCTCGGACAGACGGCCGGAACCCTGTCCGGCGGCGAGAAGCAGATGCTTGCCATCGGCCGCGCCTTCATGTCACGGCCGAAGCTGCTGCTGCTCGACTGCCCGTCGCTGCGGCTGGCTCCGATACTCGTCAGGAAGGTGATGGGCGCCATCTCCGAGCTGCGCCAGCACGGCATCACGACGCTTCTCGTTGAGCAGAACGTGAAGGCGGTGAGTCACATCGCCGACAGGGGCTACTTTCTCGAAGGTGGCCGCGTGGTGGCGTCCGGCAGCCCCGCGGAGCTGCTCTCACGGTCGAACGGCAGTCGCCTCGTGTCCTGACCGGGACACGAGCGCCCGGTGCATTCAGCAGATTCGGGGCAGCAACTCACCGGAGAGCATGGCGACGAGGCGTGTCGGTCCCAGTTGTGTGCGCATCATCACCCTGCCCGGCTTCCCGGCGACCACCTCGCCGATGTCGGTGGCCTCCCTGCCGAGGGGATGAGAGCGGAGCGCCTGCAGCGCGGCGGCGGCGCTCGAAGGCTCGACCACTGCCACGAACTTGCCCTCGTTCGCGACGTACATCGGGTCAAGCCCCAGCATCTCGCAGGCAG
This sequence comes from uncultured Dehalococcoidales bacterium, assembly GCA_964561465.1. GTDB lineage: Bacteria > Chloroflexota > Dehalococcoidia > GIF9 > AB-539-J10 > SKVJ01. The sequence continues at coordinate 19,427 of CAZLPP010000002.1, read as the reverse complement.
CCCTGACGTCGGGTCTCACGGGGATGGTCGGCTCGTCCACGAGCATGGCTACCAGGGACTGCAACGCCAACTCGTTCAGCGTTGTACCGAGCCCTCCACGCGTCGGGTCTCTCATGCAGTGGACCGCGTCGCCCACGGCCTCAAGCAGCGCCGCGACGATTCCGTTCAGGGGAGCACAGTCGCTGCGTATCTCGGACGAGAAGGCGAGGCCTTCGCGCGCCGCCATGATGGCCAGACCGTGTTCAGCGAGCGGTCCGCTGATGAGTATCCTGTCGCCAGGCTGCGCCCTGCTCCCGGAGATGCTGCGGCCGTCCGGCACCATGCCTATGCCGGCCGTGTTGATGAACAGGCCGTCGCCTTTGCCCCGGTTGACGACCTTCGTGTCGCCGGTAACGATGCTCACGCCGGCCTCGCCGCAGGCGGTTGCGATGGAGCGCATCACCACGTCGAGGTGTTCCAGCGGAAACCCCTCCTCGAGGATGAGCGCGAGGCTGAGGTGGCGCGGTTCGGCGCCGACCATCGAGAGGTCGTTCACGGTGCCGCACACAGCGAGCCTGCCGATATCGCCGCCCGGGAAGAACAGCGGCTGGACGATGTAGCTGTCGGTTGTGAAGGCCAGGCGTCCCTCCAGCCGGACGACGGCCGAGTCGTCCAGCACTGGCGCCGCCGAGGTCGCCGTGCAGGGCAGTACGCGACGCGCCACGAGCTCGTGGCTCAGAGAGCCACCGCTTCCGTGGGCCAGGAGCACCCTGTCAGGCTTCCCCGTCTCGGTCACGGCAGCGTGAACTCCCATTGACAGCAGAGCCCGTCCTTCTTCTCGCGTGGTGGCAGGAACAGCGGCTCCACCCGCATGGCCGGATTGAAGTGAGTGGCGTACTTCCGCAGCACTGCGCTGTCGACAAGCGAGCAGATGTCCTTCTCGCGGCCCTGCCCTTCCCGCTCCAGCGCCTCGAGAATGGAGCACTTCGTGACGGTCATGAGACCGCGTTTGGGCGACTGCAACTCGAGGCGGAACTCAGTCACGTTCATCCATGGCACGAGTTGCAGGAACTTGAACACAGCGTCGATGCCGTCGCCCTTGATGCCGGCGAAGGCGGCGAATCGTTTCAACTCGTAGCGGGATATCTTGTCCCAGACCCAGAGGTCGACCTTCAGCGCCGTCTCGTTGCTGACGTGCTCCTTGACGCCTGTGTACCAGAAGCCGTCAATGGCGATGTATGACCTGCCGTAGAGGGAGAGCAGTCCTCCCAGGAACTCGGGAGAGCAGTCGGAGAAGCGGAAGTCGGGGCGGAACTCGCCGGAGTAGTCCTGCTGCTGGCTCATCGTATTCAGGGGCCTCCTCTGTGATGCTGCTGAGCGTCATAGTATGTCATGACCCGGCGCCGTAGGCGTAGTGGGCGGCGCAGGCGCCCTCCTGCGAGACCATACAGGGACCCACCGGGTGCTCCGGCGTGCAGCCGGTTCCGTAGAGCGAGCATTCGGACGGCGTCAGACTGCCGCGCAGCACATCGCCGCAGCGACATCCGGCGGGCTCCCCGGCGTCCTCGACCCCGAATCCGAGAACGGCCGATGCATCGAATGCCGCGAACTCGGGCCGGATTGCCAGACCGCTTCCCGGCACGACTCCGATGCCGCGCCAGGCCGCGTCGCACGGCTCGAATACCTCCTCGATGAGGGAGCGTGCCGTCCTGTTGCCGTTCGCAGCGACCGCCCGGGGATAGGCGTTGGCGACGGCCGGCGTGCCGCTCTCGACCTGCTGCACCAGCACGTCGATGGCCCGCAGTATGTCCAGGGGTTCGAACCCGGAGACGGCGCAACCCACGCCGAAGTCCCTCGGGATGAAGTCATACGGCAGGGTGCCGATGACGACGCTCACGTGGCCGGGACAGACGATGCCGTCTATCCGTGTCTCACCGCTGGCCAGGAGCGCCCGCATCACCGGCGGCGTCAGCTTCAGCAGCGAAAGCACCCGGTAGTTCTTCAGGCCGCGCCGGCGCGCCTCGAGGATGGAGGCGGCGACCGTCGGTGCGGTCGTCTCGAAGCCGATGCCGAGCAGGACGATCTGACTCCCGGGATGCTGCTCGGCTATGGACAGCGCATCGAGAGCGGAGTAGATGACCCTCACGTCGGAGCCTCTCGCCCGTGCTCGTTCCAGGCTGTCGCGGCTTCCCGGCACGCGGACGAGGTCGCCGTAGGTCGCCACGATAGCTTCCTGTGTCTGCGCGGCCCTGATGGCACGGTCGATATCGCCCGGCGAGGTGACACACACCGGACAGCCGGGTCCGGAGCTCATGGTCACCGTGGGAGGCAGCAGGTCGCGGATGCCGTAGCGCAGGATAGCGTGCGTGTGCCCGCCGCAGAACTCCATGAGTCGCGTGGGTTTCTTGGAGGCTCTCTGGATACGGTTGGCGAGCTTCCTGGCCAGGACGGGGTCGTGGAACTCGTCAACGAATCTCACTGACTTCCGCCAGCTCCCTGAACAGGGCGAGCGTCTCCTCCGCCTCCGCGGGGTCGATGACGCCTATCGCGTAGCCGGTATGCAGGAGCACGTAGTCCCCGACCTTCACCGATGGGGTCAGCATGATGCCGATCCTCCGCCGCACGCCTCCGACATCGGCTTCAGCGTCTTCACCCTCGATGGAGATGATGCGGGCGGGAATGGCGAGGCACATGCTGGGCCACATTGTAACCCGTGGAGACGAGGCGGCACAAACGCGGGTCAGGGCCGGCAAGAGCCGGTGAGACGGGCGGCGACGACCGCCTGGCCGAGCGAGACGCAGCCGTCGTTGGCGGGCAGGCTCCGGTGCAGCAGCACGCGGAAACCGCCCGAGCGAAGCAGTGCGGCTGTCCGGCTCAGCAGAATGCGATTCTGGAAGACGCCGCCGCTCAGCGCGACCGTTCGGAGGCCTGAGTCTGCCGACAGCAGGCGGCACACGTCGAGCGCCGCCCGTGCGACCGCTTCGTGGAACGCGGCTGCAATGGCCGGGACATCGACGCCGGCTGCAACGTCGCGCAGGATGGCGGACAGCACGTCCGAAACCGATATTACATAAGTGTCGACGGACTTCGCGACGCCGAAGTGGTAACGTGTGTCCGCTGGCCCGGCGTACCGATGGGCCTGCATCTCCAGCTCGATGGCGGCCTGCCCGTCGTAGTAGATGGCGCCTCGCACACCAGTCAGCGCGGCAACCGCGTCGAAGAGCCGGCCCATGCTCGAGCAGAGCGGTGTGTTGAGTCCGGTGGCGACCTGGCGGGCGATGCCCGCCGTCTCGGCATCCGTGAGCCACGATGAGAGGGCCGCGCTGCGCGACGGTGCATCCGGGCCGAAGAGATGCACGAGGTAGCCGGCCGCCGTTCGGGCGGGCCGCACCACGGCCGCATCGCCTCCGGGCAGCGGCAGGTACTCGAGGTGCGCCGCGCGTGCGAACGACCTCGTGTCGCAGAGCAGGAACTCGCCGCCCCAGATGCGGCCGTCCGTGCCGAAGCCTGTGCCGTCGAACGCGATGCCTATCACCCGCTCATCGAGACCGTTCTCCACGAGGCAACTCGCGATGTGGGCGTGGTGATGCTGCACCGGGAGCGCTGCGGGCCCTCGGGTCGCCATGTCGCGTGCGAACGCCGTTGAGGCGTAGTCGGGGTGCAGGTCGTGCGCCACGACCTCCGGCTCGATGAGGAACAGCCGCCGGTACAGGTCGATGGTGGCCTCGAAGTGGTCCAGCGTCTCCACGCTGTCGAGGTCGCCGATGTGCTGCGATACGAACGCGAGGCGGCCTCTGGCGAGGCAGAAAGTGTTCTTCATCTGGGGACCGACGGCAAGAACCGGACGCACATCGAAGGGAAGCTCAACCGGGTACGGTGCGACTCCCCGCGCCCGCCGCAGCAGATGGGGCGCGCCATCAACGACCATCGCCACGCTGTCGTCATAGCGAGAGTGTATCGGCCGGTCGTGCACCAGGAAGTAGTCGGCGATCGCCGCCAGCCGCCGCAGCGCCTCGTCGTTCTCGGCTGCGATGGGTTCTTCGCTCAGGTTGCCGCTCGTCATCACGAGCGGCAATCCGCAGGTCCGCAGCAGCAGGTGGTGCAGCGGCGTGTAGGGGAGCTGCAGCCCGAGGAAGAGCAGCCCCGGGGCGACCCCATCGCACACTGTGGATTCGGGCTTCATCCTGGCCAGCACGATGGGCGCCTGAGAGGAGAGCAGCAGCTCTCGCTCTTCGCCGGAGAGGACGCAGTGCCGTGCGGCCTCCTCGATGTCGCGAACCATCACGGCGAAGGGACGGGATGGCCTGCGCTTGCGCGTTCGCAGCAGGTCGACGACGGACTCGGAAGTGGCGTCACACGCCAGCAGGAATCCGCCGAGTCCCTTGATGGCGACGACGTACCCCGACCGCAGCAGCCGGGCAGTCTCCTGCACAGGGTCGTCGCACGGCACGTCGCCGCCGCTTCCATCGAGGAGGCTCAGATGCGGGCCGCACACCGGACATGCGTTCGGCTGGGCGTGAAAGCGCCGGTCGGCCGGGTCCTCGTACTCGCGGCGGCACTCGGGGCACATGGTGAAGGCCGCCATGGTGGTGTTGGGGCGGTCGTATGGCAGGTCTGTGATGATGGTGAAGCGCGGGCCGCAGTTTGTGCAGTTGGTGAAGGGGTAGCCGTGCCGGCGGTCGGCCGGGTCGAACACCTCGCGCAGGCAGTCCGGGCACGTGGCCACGTCCGGCGAGACCAGCCGGCCCTCCGCCTCGTTGTCGGTGCTTGCCCGAATGCCGAAGTGGGCGAGGCCTTCGTCTTCGGACTCGCGGGATGAGATGTCTCGTATGCGCGCCAGAGGCGGCGCCTTGGCCCTCAGTTCCTCCAGGAACGCGGTCACGTCGTCGGGGCGTCCCTCGGCCTGGATCTCGACGCTTGACGGCGTGTTTCGCACCCACCCCGAGATGTTGTGCTCGCCGGCGAGGCGGAACACGAAGGGACGGAAGCCGACGCCCTGGACGACGCCGGTCACGCCGATGCGGAGGCAGCGGCGGGCCGGGGAGGGAGTCACGCCTTGCGCGTCCGGTCCCGCAGCCATGCCACCCATTCTGCCACGCCTTCCCCGGTCTTGCACGACAGGGCGAAGAACGGCGCATGGGCGTTCAGATCGCGGACCGCTTGAGTGAACTTCCCCATGTCGAAGTCGACGTACGGCAGGAGGTCGATCTTGTTGATGATGACGGCGTCGGCGTCGGCGAAGATGAGCGGGTACTTCAGCGGCTTGTCGTCGCCCTCGGGCGTGCTCGCGATGACGACCTTCAGGTGCTCGCCGAGGTCGAACTCGGTCGGGCAGATGAGGTTGCCGACGTTCTCGATGAGCACGACGTCCAGCTCCTCCAGCGGCAGACGGCGGAGGGCGGCGTCCACCATGTCGGCGACCAGTGCGCAGCTCTCGGGCATCCCTTTCGTGTTTATCTGCACGACGGCGCGGGCGGTACCCTGCACCTTCTCCGCATCGACCGTAGAGACGACATCGCCTTCGATGACGCCTGTTCGCACGTGCGCATCCAGACCCGCGATTGTTCGCAGCACGACGCTGGTCTTGCCGGCCCCGGGTGCGGACATGATGTTGACTGCGGTGCAGCCGTGCCGGTCGAGCAGCGCGCGGTTCCCCGCAGCGGTGGCATTGTTCGCATCGAGGAGTCCCTGCACGATCTCGATCTTCTTCACGATACCTCCATCTCCTTGACGTACAACTCGCGCCCCCCCTCGATGTCCACCTCGGACGATGCGCACGACGGGCAGTCCCAGTGCCGCTCCTGCGGTGTGAAGACGTGCCCGCACGTTCTGCACCGGAGTGTGGCCGGAAGCTCTTCGAACTCGAGCTTCGCCCCTTCGGCCACAGTGTTCCGGCTCATGCGGTCGTAGTAGAACTCGATGCTCTCCGGAACGAAGCCGGTGAGCGCCCCGATGACGACGCGGATGGTAGTGACCTTGGTCACGCCGGCCTCGCGCGCCTTCTCTTCGACGATGCGCACCAGGCTTTCAGTAATGCCGAACTCGTGCATATGCGGTGAAACCGTGCCGGGGAGATGTCGCCCCGGTGTCAGGCCTTCCTGGACGTATCATCCTCGCCGTCGGCGACCGCGCCCAAGACGCCGTTGACGAGGCGAGGTGAGGAGTCCGCGCCGTAGCGTTTTGCCAGCTCGACGGCCTCGTTGATGGCCACCTTCATCGGCGTGTCATCCGAGTAGAGCAACTCGAACAGGGCTATGCGCAGCACGTTCCGGTCGATAACCGCCATCTGATCCACCGGAAACGCCGGCGCGTGCCGCGCGATGACCGCGTCGACCTCATGCCGGTGCTCGAGCACTCCGTGCACCAGGTCCGCGGCGAAGTCGTACGACTCCTCGTCTACCTCCTCGTCGTAGACGAGGCGCGCAAGGACCTCGTCCGCCTTGTGGCTGGTGCAGTCGAGCTCATACAGGACCTCGAGGGCGATGCCCCGTGCCCTGCGACGTGAACCCATTGTCTTATGCCGGCGGCGCCGGGTCTTCGAGAGCGGCGATATCCTCCACTCCCGAGATATTGATGGTGAGCGTCTCCGGGCTTATCCGCTTGATGAGGCCCGCGAGGACGGTTCCCGGCCCGATCTCGTAGTACGTGGTGACGCCGTTGCGCGTCATGAACTCAACTGAAGCCTGCCACTGGATGCACTTGCGCAACTGCGAGAGCAATTCCTGCCGCATCCCGGCTCCGTCTGTCAACGGCAGCGCCGTCACGTTGGATACCACCGGCACGCTCGGCGCGTGGAACGTCACGCTCTGCAGCACGCGGTCGAACTCGGCGATGACGGGCTCCATCAGCGTGGAGTGGAAGGCGCCGCTGACGTTGAGGGGGATGAGCCGGCGCGCTCCCTTGGCTTTGGCCAGCTCAGCCGCCTTCTCGAGCTTGTCGGTTGAGCCGCTTATGACGAGCTGCCCGGGTGCGTTCACGTTGGAGATCTCGACCCCGGCCTCGTCACAGACCTCCTGGAGCGGGGAGCGGTCGAAAGCAATCACCGCCATCATGCCGCCGGGCCGGCGCAGTCCGGCCTCGTACATCAGCCGGCCGCGTTCCCGGACCAGCCGCAGCGCATCGCCGAAGCTGAGCACCGAGGCGGCCGCAAGGGCTGTGTACTCACCGAGGCTGTGCCCTGCCACGAATGCGGGGTGGGGCAGCTTGCTGCCCAGTCCTTCCTGTGCGGCCCGAAGGCACGCCATGCTCGTGGCAACGAGCGCAGGCTGCACATTGACCGTCTTGGTCAGGTCCTCGGCGGGGCCCTCGAAGCAAAGCCGCGAGATGGAGAAACCCAGGGCAGCGTCAGCTTCTTCGAAGGCAACTCGGGCGGACGCGTACTTCTCGTACACGCTCAGGCCCATGCCGACCTTCTGGGAGGCCTGCCCGGGGAAGACATACGCCGCCCATGCCGACATCGCTATTGCTTCTTGGACTTGGCCGTCTCGACGACGACTTCCTGGCGGCCGTCATACATTCCGCAGGTCGGACAGACGCGGTGCGGAAGCTTGGGACTCTTGCAGTTCGGGCACGGCACCAGTGAGGGGCCGGAGATCGCAAGGTGGCTCCTGCGTTTGCCCTGGCTTGCGTGCGACGTTTTCTTCTTCGGTTCAGACATCGGGACTTATCTCCTCCAGACCGGGGCAATCCGCCCGGCACAACGGTTTCAGGGGCAAGTGCAAAACGATATGTTGGCGCAATATCTCACCCAAGTCAAGCGTATTGTCGTCGCTGATGTGCACCTCGTCGTCTTCCTCGAAGCCCGCGGCGCCTCGCCGGTGCGCGAAATGCGGTTCGGGATGCACCTGTTCCTCGATGGTGAAGGCCACGTGCTCGCAGTACTCGTCGAGACACCTGGTGCAGGTGAGTGCAACGTCAGCCGCACCATCTCCGCTGACCGCGACGCCGCGACCGGTGTGCGTGAGCCGGACCGCGCCGGCGACCAGTCCCTCCTGTCCGTGGCCCAGCAGCGTGGAGATTGGCAGGACGAGTGTCGTGCCGACAGGCTGCTGCAGCAGCGCGCTGACATTGAATCTGGCGCTCAGGGGGCTGCCCTGGAGGGATTCGAGGGAGAGCATGAGAGGACATAAAGGTACAGCACGAGCGGGCATGAGTGCAAATGGGCTTCGTCCGCGCCTTGGGCGCTGCGATGAAAAGCCGGGGCCAATCTGCTACCATTGCCCCGCAGTGAAGAGGACGTACGATGTCGTCATCCTCGGCGCCGGCCCTGCCGGCCTCTCAGCCGCCATCTACGCAGCCCGTTCCGGGTTCACGACGGTGGTGGTCGAGAAGTCCTTCCCCGGCGGCCAGATAGCGAACGCGTCGCACGTCGAGAACTACCCCGGATTCAAGGACGGCGTCTCGGGGTTCGACCTTGGCCAGTTGATGCACGCCCAGGCTGAGAAGGCCGGAGCGGAGACGCTCATGGCCGAGGTGCTCGCTCTCGCACCAGGCGCAGGCGGCAAGCCGCAGGCGCATCTCGTCATGACTTCCGAAGGTGAGCTTCAGGCGAGCGCGGTTGTCGTTGCCACCGGCGCGAGATACCGCACTCTCGACGTGCCCGGTGAGACGGAACTCGCCGGCAAGGGAGTCTCGTATTGTGCTACGTGTGACGGTCCCTTCTATCGCGGCAAGCGGGTGGCGGTTGTCGGGGGTGGCGACACGGCTCTGACCGACGCGCTGGAGTTGACCGCTCATGCGACCGAGGTGACCCTGGTCCATCGCCGCGACCAGCTTCGGGCGAGCCAGGCGCTGCAGCGGAAGGCATTCGACAGCCCGAAGATCAGATTCGCATGGAACAGCGTTGTCGAACGTATCGAAGGCGGGTCGGCTGTGACCGGGCTGCGCCTCCGCAACATCAGGGATGGTATAATCTCCACCGTTCCGGTGGATGGGGTGTTTGTGGCGGTGGGGTCTGTTCCTTCGACCGGGTTTCTTGGCTCCACGCTTCCGCTGGACGAGACCGGGTGCATCATTACCAACGAACAGATGGAGACCAGCATAGCTGGGGTCTTCGCCGCCGGGGACGTGCGCCATGATTCGGCGCGCCAGGTGGTCACGGCTGCGGGCGACGGAGCTACCGCCGCACTCTCGGCAAGGAGGTATATCAGCTCACTATGAAGGTCATCTTCTTGAAGGACGTTTCCGGTTCCGGCGAAGTCGGCGACATCAAGGACGTCGCACCCGGCTTTGCGCGGAACTATCTTCTGCCCCGGGGGCTTGCCGTCGAGGCCTCGGCTGGAGCGATGAAGCAGGCTGAGGCTCGCATCAGGCAGGAGAAAGAGCGCAAGGCGGACGAGGCGAAGAAGTTCGAGTTGCTGGCCGCTCGCATCGAGGGCCAGGAGCTCCACTTCAAGGCTCGCGTCGGGGACGAAGACAAGCTCTTCGGTTCCATCACTGCTGCGCAGATCGCCGAGACACTCAGTTCGTCGATGGGTGCCGAGATTGAGAAGAGGCACGTGATGCTGGAGCGGCCGCTCAGAGAGGCAGGCAGCCACAGCGTGAACGTGAAGCTCTCCGGTACGGCCGAGGCGAAGGTCACGGTCATCATAGAGCCGGAAACCGGAGAGTCTTAGGCGGGACGGCATGGGAGAACAGGAGAAGCTCCCGCCCCACGACATCGAGGCGGAGGAGGCGCTTCTAGGCTCTCTGCTCATAGACCCCGATGCCATCCTGAAGGTCGCCACGTTTCTAGCGCGGGACGACTTCTTCGACGAGGCGAATGCCGCGGTGTTCGAGGCGTGTGCCTCTCTGTACCGTCGTGGCGAGCCCATCAACCAGATCTCCGTGGCGCACGAGCTGCGGCGATCGGGGCTCGACGATGAGAGGGTCGGAGCTCACTACCTGAGCCACCTCATCAGCACCGTGCCCACCTCCGTTCACGCCGAGCACTTCGGCCGGATCGTCGAGCGCATGTCCTTTATGCGCCGCCTCATCACTGCCGGCGGACGCATCGCCCGCATCGGCTACGAGGCCGGCCCGGAGATCGAGGAAAGCCTCAGCCAGGCCGAGGACGCACTCTTCAAGGTGCGCGCTCGCGAGGGAACGCGCGACTTCGTGTCAATCCGCGACGTGCTGGGCGACTACTTCGAGCAGGCGGGGAAGACGAGTGAGGAAGGGGCCGGCGGGCTGGCTCACATCAAGACGGGCTTCCCCGGTCTCGACGGCCTGCTCGGCGGGCTGCAGCGCTCCGACCTCATCATCCTGGCGGCGAGGCCGAGTCTCGGCAAGACCACGCTGGCGCTGGACGTGGCGCGGCGGGCCGCGGTCAGCCAGAAGGCCTGCGTCGCCCTCTTCAGCCTCGAGATGTCGGCGGAATCCGTCGTCCAGCGCATGCTCGCCGCTCAGGCGGACGTCGACTTCTGGCAGGTCAGGCTCGGGAAGTTCTTCGAGCATGAAGAGCGGAAGATAATGGACGCCAGCGGAGTTCTCTCCGACCGCCAGATCTATATCGACGACACACCTCAGGTCGGCACGATGAGCATCAGGAGCAAGGCGAGGAGGCTGGATTTCGAGCACAGGCTCGACCTCGTCATCATCGACTATCTGCAACTGATAGAGGGCGATGGCCGGAAAGAAACCCGCGTTCAGGAGCTCAGTCAGATAACACGGGCGCTGAAGCTCCTTGCCCGGGAGCTGGACGTGCCCGTGATTGCGGTTTCCCAGCTCAGCCGTGCCGTCGAGTGGCGAACGACCCATGTGCCGCAGCTTGCGGACCTGCGCGAATCGGGTACTATCGAGCAGGATGCCGACATCGTCCTCTTCATCTACCGTGAAGACAAGTACGTGACCGAGGAAGAGTGGAACCGTCTGCATGACATAATGGGCGAACCCTATCCGAAGGGCATTGCCGATATTATTGTGGCCAAGCACCGGAACGGACCTCTGGGCCAGGTCAAGCTCCGTTTCGTGGACCGCGCGGTCCGGTTCGACAATCTAGAACAGGCGTCTGCGACGACGTCGTTCCTCCCGACCAGGTAGCTCGATATGGTGGGTCGCGTGCCGTACTCCGTTGCACAGCCGGGCGCGTTCGCGCAGGTGCCGGGTTCGTACGTCAGCCAGTTGATGCGACAGGTCGATGACCTGACGGAGCTCAAGGTGACCTTGCTCACGTTCTACCTTCTGAGCCGGTCGCGCGAGTACCCGGCCTACGTTACTCACGACGACCTTGTGCTGAAGGCGACCTCCCTGCTCGGCATCGAACCGGTTTCCTGCGGCGCCGGTATCGAAGGGGCGGTGTCTCGCGGGGTCTTCCTCCGGACCGCTCTTTCCCTTGGTGGTGGAACGACGACGGTCTACTTCGCCAATCTAGAAGCTGACCTGGTCGCCATCGAACAACTGAAGACTGGTTCAGGCGGCGGGCCTCGCACCGGCGCTCCCCCTGCGCCCAACGTCTTCGAGCTGTACGAGCAGAATATCGGCATCATCACGCCTATGATGGCGGAGGAGCTGAAGGACGCGCAGAGGACGTATCCTGCCGCGTGGATAGAGGAAGCATTTCGTGTGGCGGTCAAGGCCAGGAAGCTGAACTGGAGGTACATCAGCAGCATCCTGGAGCGCTGGACGGCGGAAGGAAAGGACAGTGGAGAGAATCGACCGGGTGCTCGCACGAATGACCCCGATAAATACGTCAAGGGCCGCTTCGGAGGCATCGTCAAGCGCTGAGGCCCCCACGGAGCGAGCCGGCACTCCACCCGCTGGCGGTGATGAGTGCTCCGTTTGCCACGGCGCCGGGTTCATCCATCCGCTGCTTCCCTCGGGCATGCCTGACTACGCACGGGTCGTGCCCTGCCAGTGCCGCGAGCCCGAGCTGGCGCGTGAGCGCCGGGGAGTGCTCGAGCGGTACAGCAATCTCGGCCACCTCGCTCACTACACCTTTGAGACGTTGCGGCGGGATGGTCGCACGGGGACCGTCCCCGGCTTTGCCGCTGCGTATGACGCCGCTCTGGAGTTCGCGGCGCAGCCCTCGGGATGGCTCTTGCTTGTGGGACCTCTGGGGAGCGGCAAGACGCACCTCTCCTGTGCCGTGGCCAATCACCGGCTCGGCGCCGGACAGCAGGTCTTCTACGTGTGCACGGCCGATCTTCTCGACCACCTGAGGAGCGCCTTCAGCCCTTCAAGCGAGGTCAGCTACGACGAGCTGTTCGAGCAGGTTAAGAACACGGGGTTGCTCGTGCTGGATGACTTCGGGATGGAGGACGCCTCCACGCCGTGGGCGAAGCAGAAGCTGGAGCAGATCCTCAACCATCGCTACAGCCTGAAGCTGCCGACCGTCATCGCCACCGATGTGGCGCCGGCGGACATGGATGCGCGCTTCAGCGGACGGCTGCTGGACGGCGAGATGTGCCGGACCCTCCATTTCGGCCGGCCTCGAGCGGGGGGATTTGAGATGCCGGCGCTGCCGGACGGGCTCCGCACCGAGACCTTCGAGAGCTTCGACCTTAAGAGAGTCGAGCTGTCTCGCGAGCAGCAGGAGAACCTCAGGATGGCGTACGACCTCGCGCGCAACTTCGCGCTCGACCCGGATGGGTGGCTCATCCTTCAGGGCGTGCACGGGTGCGGCAAGACACACCTTGCGGCCGCGATTGTCAACCATCTGATGGCCGAGGGCAAGCCCGTGCTTTTCGTGGTCGTTGCCGACCTGCTCGACTACCTTCGCTCAACGTTCGGCCCGGACAGCAAGGCCTCCTATGCCCGCTTCTTCGAGGAGGTGAAGCAGTGCCCACTGCTCGTCCTCGACGATTTCGGGGAGGAGTCCGCGTCGCCGTGGGCGCGTTCGAAGCTCTTTCAACTCATCAACCATCGCTACAATGCTCGCCTGCCTCTTGTTGTCACCACTTCTCTCTCACTCGACGAGATAGAAGCCCGCATCAGCTCGCGGTTTGCGGACCCGCGTCTGGGCACCGTCTTCAACATCACGGCGCCCCACTTCAACGTGGATGGATGCGAGCGCGGTGCGGGTGGTCGTGCCTGACGCTGTCTGCAGCATGTCGTGCGTGTGATGACGATGGATGCCGTGGCGCTGGTCTTCGGCGGGTACCTGCTGGGCGCGCTGCCGTTCACGGCCGCGCTGGCCGCCGCGAGCGACATAGATGTTGCCGCTGAGCCGGATCTGCATATCGCGCTGTGGCATCGCTGCGGCTGGTTCCGTCCGGCGGTCGCAGTGGTTGTGGAGATCGCCAAGGGGGCCTTTCCGGTCCTCATCGGCTTCGGCTTCGGGCTGCCGGTGGCCGTCGTCGCACTATCGGGCACGGCCGCCGTCGCAGGGCAGATGTGGCCACTTGTGCACGGCCACGGGGAGAAGGGCAACAGCGTCGCAGTCGGTGTGCTCGGCACTCTGCTTCTCGTCTATCGCACCTACTGGCCCCTGACGGCCTTCGCTCTCTTCGCCGCGGGGGCCGCGTCGCGCTACTTCACGCTGTCGGCGGACAATCGCGCCTCCGGAGGAGGTGACCATCCTCTGGCCCGCGGTTTGCCGGTCGGCATGCTTCTCGGGTTCGCGGCCGCTCCACTCATCTGCCGGCTCACGAGTGCCTCGCCGGGAGTCACGCTGGGTCTGTTGCTGGTCTTCGTGCTCATCGCCGTGAGGAGAATGACCGCGGGCCTGATGGCGGACCTTGCCGTTGGCGCGAGGATGGGGCCGGTGCTGCTGCGGAGGCTCCTCTTCGACGAGTCGCTCACCGGGCGTGGCTGACGTGGGTGGCGCCCGTGGCCGTTCGCACTCCCGGCGTGCGCTGCAGCGCTCTTCGGAGGACGGCGTAGCCCACCACCGCGCTGAGGCTGATGGTGGTGCCGATGATGATGGCGAGGATCCTCGGGTAGTCCGTGGGGTCGAAGGAGCGCGAAGCCGCCGCTCCCAGAGCCCCTGCCGCCATGAAAGCTCCTTCCCAGATGGCTATCTGGCCGGCGACGCAGGCCAGGAACCTCTTCGGGTCTATTCGCGACACGCCACTGAGGAACGACGTCAAGACCGTGAAGCCGGGGGTGAACCTCGCCAGGATGATGGTCGGAACGACGAGATACGCGAGACGCTCTTTCAGCAAGGCTACTCGCTCGGGTGTCAGCTTCAGCCGGTGGCCGTAGCGCGTCAGGACGCTGATGCCCACTCTGCCCGACACTCCATAGACGGTTGTGGCTCCGAGAAACCGGCCGGCAAGTGCGGCTAGCAGGAATGGCGCGACGCCGGCGAACGGCGAGCCGTGCGCGAGCAGAAACCCGTAGAAGACGAGTATCCCCTCCATCACCGGACACGTGAAGGGCAAACCGAGTTCGCCGAGCAGTGCAAGAACGACGACCACGGAGAGCCAGAGGGCTCCGCTGGAGCCAGCCGAGTTCAGCAGGTCCCAGAACCACTGCGCCACCACTAGATTGTACTACTTGCCTCTCAGTCGCCCTTGTACTATCCTTCCTGCGCGTTGGCTGAGGGTTCGCGACTGAAGGTCGTGTTCCTCAATCCCGGCGGAGGGCCGAAACCTTCGGGGGACGGTTTCGTCTTCACCGAAGGAGGCCTCATTCACGCCGTCTATTCCTTCGTGCCCCTGGCTCATCGGTACGACGTCACCGTCATATGTCCGAACGTGCCGCGCAGCAGTGAGGGCCGGGAATACGATTTCGGAGGCGTACACATCAAGTGTCCGGAAGGCGTGCCGCTGCCGGCCGGGCTCCACCCTGGTGAGCTTTCCATCGCCGGGCCAAGGCTCGCGACGCTGCTGCAGGGGCCGGTGGCGATAAAGAATTTCGTGCGTGCGGTGCGGAGCACACGCAGCACAGCCCCCTCGGTCCTGCTCGCCAACGGCACCCTCGGTGCCTACCTGCTGTCTCGGAACCAGCGGCACGCTCCCGTCATCGCAGTCATCCACCATCTTTACCACGACGCGCGGACGACCGGCTCGGAGGCGTCCGCCGCGACTCTCACCGCGCGACTCGAGTTGATGCTCGTTCGCAGGCTCTGCGTGGACGGCATCGCGGTGGTGAACCCCACGGTCAAGGACCGGCTCGTCGAGTGCGGCATGGACCCTGACCGCATCGTGTGCGTCGGCAACGGCGTCGATGCGACCCGCTACACGTTTGCCGCGTCGAAGCCTGGCGTTCAACTGACCTTCGCGGGTCGACTGCGCAGACTGAAGTGCGTCGACCGCGTCGTCGACGCCTTCGACATCGTGCACCGTCACCACCCGGAGGCCGTCCTCAACATCGTGGGCGACGGCCCGATGAGGCGTTCACTGGAGCGGCAGGCGGCGACGCTCGGCCTCGGCGGCAGTGTCGTCTTCCACGGCTTCCTGTCGGAAGACGCCAAGGTTCGGGTGATGCAGGCCAGCAGCGTCTACCTCTCGGCGTCGCAGTTCGAAGGTTTCGGTATTCCGCCGCTCGAAGCCATGGCCGCCGGGGCGGTGCCCGTCATCAGCAACATCCCGGCGCACGGCTTCCTCTTCCAGAACCGCCAGGCCGGCTTCCTTTCCGGCTCCACGGAGGAAATGGCTGAGCGTGCGTTGCAGTTGCTCGACGACGAGGCGCTGCGCACGCGCATGGCGCTTGAAGGTCGGGACCTCGTTTGCCGCACGTGGACCTGGGAGGCGGTTGCCGAACGCTACCGGCAACTCATCGAGCGCGTGCTGACCTCGCGTCGCTGACTCGCGCTTTCTTCTTGACAGCCTGCCGCGCGCCGGGCTAGCTTGAGGTTGGAGGGTGTGGGATGGCCGGTGTGGCTGTGGTGACCGACAGCACGGTTTGTCTGTCGCCCGAGTTGACGTCGAGCCTCGGCATCGAGTCGGTCCCGTTGCGGTTTTTTCTCGACGGCCGGACGTATCTTGATGGCCTCGAGATTACTGCCGACGAGATCTACCGGCTCCTGCCGGAAGCGCGGACGCTGCCGACCACCTCGGCACCCACGCCGAGTGACTACTATGCGGCGTATCAGCGGGCGGCTGCGTCGCACAGCGCCATTCTCGTCATCACCATCACTAGGAAGTTCAGCGCCATGTACCAGTCCGCCGTTGCGGCGGCTGAGACGGCGCAACGCAACTTGGCGGGCGTCTCCATCGAGGTACTGGACAG
Organism: uncultured Dehalococcoidales bacterium; assembly: GCA_964561465.1. GTDB lineage: Bacteria > Chloroflexota > Dehalococcoidia > GIF9 > AB-539-J10 > SKVJ01. The sequence continues at coordinate 3,356 of CAZLPP010000002.1, read as the reverse complement.
CCATACGACCGCAGGAGCGCAGGGGCTGGTGGTGCTGGCTGCAGCGCGGGCGGCGCAACAGGGCGCCGACCTGCCGGCCGTGGTGCGTGCCGCCGGCGACGTCATGGCGCGCGTCGACCTCATCGCCTACCTCGGGACGCTCTATTACCTCGCAAGAAGCGGTCGCGTGCCGATGGCGCTGCACTGGGCCAACGCGGTGGTGCGGGTGAACCCGCTCTTTCGCGTTGCCCCGATGTCCGGAGAAGCGCGGACGGTGCGCGTCGCGCGCGGCCGCGCGAGCGCCGAGCGTCAACTGCTGGAGATCGTTGAGGCAGGGGCCGGGTCCCGTCCTCTCCACGGAATCGTCTTTCACAGCTACTGCCCGGATGAGGCGGCGCGGCTTAGAGCGCGCGTCGAGTCGTCTTTCAACTGCGTCGAACTGTATGTCAGCGACTTCACACCAGCCATGGGCATCCATACCGGCCCGGGCGTGCTCGGTCTGGCATACTACGTCGACCGGTGATGTGGCATACTGGTCACTCTCCCGGCTTCTCGCAGGCGCTCCGGCTGCAGGGGAGCGCCGGACACAGCGTATTGCACAGGAGGGCATTCCTTGCGTGACGATGCTGCTTACGGGCTCGACGGCAGGACGGCAATCGTTACCGGCGCCGGCTCCGGCATCGGCCGGGGCATCGCGCTGGAGATGGCGAACGCGGGAGCAATCATCGTGGTGGCGGAATACCGGCGGGACGCGGCCGAGGAGACGGCGTCGATGGTCCGGCAGCTCGGCGGCAGGGCGATGGTCGCCGTCATGGATGCCACCTCGGAGGTGAGCGTGGCCGCGGGGCTGGAGGCCGCGCTCGCCGAGTTCGGCGGAGTCGACATCCTCGTCAACAACGTGGGCGGCCTCGGACCGCAGCCGAAGAAGACGACTATCGTTGAGCTTGCGCTGGCCGAATGGGAGTCGCTGCTGCGGCTGAATCTCACTTCCCAGTTCATCTGCAGCAAGGCGTTCATCCGCTATCTGCTCGAGGCCGGTCGCGGAGGCAGCATCGTCAACATCGCCTCGCTCGGAGCGCTTGTCCCGTACGAGACCTCCGTCGCATACGGCGCGGCAAAGGCGGGTGTGGTCAGCATGACCATGACGCTGGCGAGCGAGTACGGCAAGAACGGCATCAGGGTGAACTGCATCGCGCCGGGCCACGTGCGCACTCCCATACCCGAGTCGCTGTACCGGAGCAAGCCCGAGTTGCGGGCCGCGCAGAACCGCATCATACCGGTCGGGCGCTGGGGTGAGCCGGATGAGATCGGGCGACTGGCGGTCTTCCTCGCCTCGGATGCGTCGAGCTACGTGACGGGTCAGACGATAGTCGCCAGCGGCGGCATGACCTACTTCCTCACAAAGCTGCCGTGACCCCGCGATGCGGTACCTTCCGGTACGGGGCGCGTGTGTTGCGGGGGCGAAGAACGGTTGCTAGAATAGCCCGAGGGCTCCCGTATGGTAGACGCTCCGGTTCTCGTCCTCAACCAGGGCTTCGAGCCTCACGACGTGTGCCGCACCCGCCGCGCCATCGTGCTGGTGTACTGCGGCAAGGCCGAGCTGGTTGAGGACAGCCGCGGCATGCTGCACACCATCTCCGCCTCGTTCGCCATTCCGTCGGTCATCCGGCTCACACAGAGGGTGCGACGTCCAGAGCACGAGAGGCGCCTGACTCGGGCCGAGGTCTTCACCCGCGACCGCTACACCTGTCAGTACTGCGGCCGGGTCACGCGCGACCTCACGCTCGACCATGTCATGCCGCGCAGCCAGGGAGGCGGCCACTCCTGGGAGAACGTGGTGAGCGCATGCAAGCAGTGCAACCGGCGCAAAGGCGGAAGGACGCCGGAAGAGGCGGGGATGAAGCTCATGAGCGTCCCGAAGAGACCCTTCAGCTACGGCTACCACGTGCCGTACCACTACTTCTGCACGCACTCCGAGTGGCAGAAGTACCTGCCGCACCAGACGCTTGTCAGCTCTGGCCTTCGGCCAGTCGAACCTGCTCCGGAGACAGCTCTCTAGTCGCTGTCTCGAACTGCACGGTCACGGTGTTCTTCAGCACGTTCAACGCCACAACCCGGCCCTGCCCGAACTCTGTGTCCACGATGCGGTTCACGCGCGGCATGTGGGACTTGGCTTCCGCGTACATCTGCTGCTCGTAGTTGAGGCAGCAGAGCAGCCGGCCGCACACGCCTGAGATCTTCATGGGGTTGAGGGCGAGGTCCTGTGTCTTCGCCATCTTGATGGACGACTGCGCGAACTGAGGCAGGAAGGTCTGGCAGCAGAGCTGGTAGCCGCACTTGCCGACGAGGCCGCAGAGCTTGCCCTGCTCGCGCGGACCCACCTGACGCAGCTCGATGCGAGCGCGCAGGACGTAGCTCAGCTCGCGGACAAGCTTGCGGAAGTCCACTTTGTCGTCCGCCCGGAAGAAGATGGTCACGTGGCGGTCGTCATCCCACCGGGCGGCCAGCGGATGCATCCTGAGGCGAAGCTGCTGCACTTTCTCGCGGCACAGCTCCAGCGCCCTGAGGGACTCGGGGTCCGTTCCCGCTTCGAGCATGATACGGGGGCGCTGCGGCTCGCTTCCTTCGGCACCGGGCTCCCCGCCACCGTCTCCCTGCATCGGGCAACCGGGGCACGGTCGGCCGTCCGGCAGAGCTGCGTCGGGCGATGCTGTCTCGCCTGATGCCGCTTCGCTCGCGGCCTCTTCACCACCAGCGGAAGGGAAGTCCGCTTCCTCCGAAGGTGCCTGGCGCGTACCTGCCTCTTCGGCCTCTTCCGAGTCCGTTCTGGAGACGTCGTCTGTCGCGTGGAGCGCTTGCTGACCCGGAGCGCCACCCGCCTGTCCGGCCTCGGCGAAATCGGGGCGCAGGGCGCCCGGCTCGTCGCCGGGGTGTACGCCTGGCTGCTCTTCGTGTCTGTCGGTATCGCTTTCGTTCATTCGGTCTCGCTTGCTTCCTGAAGCACGGCGAGCGGGACAACGTCCTGGCCCGGGCTTCTGGCGATGCGCGGAATCGCGTAGATGAGAGAGTCGAAGACAAGGCGGGAGATAACGTTGAGGTCGAGGTCCTGTCTGGACTGAGTGAGCTTCCCGATGAAGTCGCGTATCTGCTCAAGCCCCAGGCGATTCGCCTGCTCGTTCAGGTCGTTGAGGTAGTCCACGTTGACCACGTTCTCAGGGTTGCCGGTCTTCACGAGCAGCAGGTCCCGCCACCACGTGGTCCAGATATCGAGCGTCTCGAAGACGGCGCGGTCGTCCCTGCGGTAGAGCACATCCATCTCCCGCGAGAAGTCGAAACGCGCTGTGTACGTCATCTGGATGAGCTGTATCATGCTCTCG
>CAZLPP010000001.1:45601-75609 GCA_964561465.1 uncultured Dehalococcoidales bacterium | reverse complement strand
CACGACTCAGGGCGTGTGTTATCCCGCGCCTTCTGTACTGCAGCAGCCTCGGAACCGCCCTTCTGGAACGGGCGATGGGTCCCGCGTGCCCACAGGTAGCTCTGGATTGGTTGACCCGCCCGGTGGTCAGCAGTCGATCACTGTCGGAGCCCACTGTGATGTGGCAGCCTCGGCATGCTCAGCCGTTGTCCCCGTTGCCCCTTCCGCCACCACGCATCACGTTGCGCACTTCGGATGAGCGGGATGTTACGCGGTCACGCGTCGGGGCGGAGCGTTGCCGGCTGAATCAGATTGAGAGCGGGAACAGCGCTGAACCGAGAGTCGATTGTCCGCGGGCCCTATTCGACGTGGCCTTCAGGGATCCCGTGGCATGGCATAGCCGGGCTGTGGCCTTGGTCTATCCCGCCTCAGCGTCGCCTACCGCGAGGATCGTCCGAGCCGTCCTGTGTCTCGGACAGGAGGTCAGAACGCCGCGGCTGGTGAGAAATGAGGAGGATGCGGATTCACGGCACAACTCCGCGGTTTCGTTGCTGTCCCGAGTTGAAGTCCATAGCAGCATGTGGGGCCGAGTGGTCTGGCTGCCATGGCGCGACCGCTGCCAGACTACCGAATTGCGCCAAGAAGCGGTCGCGGTGGCTTGCGTGCCCCCATACGCGGGTGGCCTTATCCCGGAGGCTGAAGATTCATCTAGCCGCCTTCACGAACCGCTTGATCGCACCGCGTACGCGGCCGTCGAATGTCGCCTGATAGTGCTCCCCATGCTCACCGCGAACCTCGATCGCGATCATCGGGGGCACCTTTGGATGCCTTCGGCTCTCGAGCCACTCCTTGGTGCACAGCAACTCCTCCATGTAGGCTGGTACTGCCCCGCGCTTACAGCGTTTCGGAACGCGTTTGAGATCCTCCAGCGTCACTCGAATCGTATGATGATAGCGGGGTCTCTTCTTCTGCTGCATTCCTTGCCTCCTCTTGCCGTTTGCTTGAGAGATATGTTTTGGAGCCAGGCGATGTGGTATCAACGTCTTAACCTCAGACGAAACGATGCTCACCATGACCGGATTTCTCTCTCATGGATAGCCGCACGTGCAGGACTGAACGTCTATGGTCCCCCAACACGCGCATGTTCTAGTGGCTTCTATTCTCCTCGGACTCTCCCGAAAGCAGTCGTTCAAGCGCGCGTCTCGGTATGACGATGCGGCGTCCAATGCGTACGCTCGGGACCTCTCCCCTTCGAACAGCCTGATACATGCTGCCGCGCGCGATACCGAGCAATTTCGCCGCCGACTCAACCGACATGGTGGCGCGCTCCGGTTCCTGTGGCCGCTTCACGAATTTCATGCGGAGAGGCTACTGGACAGAACGCAATGTGTCAATTTCTCGCGTGGTGGCATATATTGACTTAAGATGGCAGCATACTGTACAATCTCATTAGGAGGTTCCACATGCCAAAAACGACACTCACGTCGAAGCAGCGCTCCGAGATCATTTCACTTCGAGAAACGGGGGCTGGATGGATGGAGATTGAGCGACGGACGGGGGTCGCGAGAAGAACCGCCCTGCGCGTTTTTAGAGAGTCAGAGGCGACGAAGTATGCGGAGACTGAGCGCAACGCCCGGCGCCAGGTTGCCTCACAGGAGTTCGAGCGCCACATGCGGGACCTGATTATGCTGGCCGAGAGTCTTGTTGCAGTGCTTGAACTCCCCACGCCGTCCGACGTGAGGAGCGGTGATGATGTCCTAGATCAGCTGCTCGAGGCGGACATGAAAGCTTCGGCAGGGAGCGGGCACGAGCAGTTGTCCGTCGTCGATGCTCAGCGCGTGAAACGCCGAAACAGGCTGTTGCTGAAGGCGTTGCGAGAGCACACATCAGCCGGCTTTGATTGGCGGCACTACGAGCGCTGGCTGAAGGCGCGGAATGAATGGGCGGAGTTACGCGCGAGGTTGGGTCAGCGTACTGATGCTGTACTACGGAACGTCATTGATGACGAGTTAGGAGGGAAAGCTGCAGGCGTATTCGATGGTGCAGTAGTCTTGCGCTTGGTTGAGGGGTTGACTGGGGCAGTCCTCTGCGCAGTGAGGCAGGATTCGCTGTCAAGTGTCCGGGAATATGTGTGCGCGGAGTCGAGCGGTGGTAGAGCTTTCCTGTCACTCGGCTGCGGCCGCGAGCGGCTTCAGCAACCATTCGCGAGCATCGAGGATGCCAAAGATGCGGCAGCATGCTGCACACGCGCTCTTGACACGATAGTGCGGGGATACGACGCGGGAACTGTGACGGATCTGACGCAACAGCGTGATCTGATGAGAGGTGCACAGGAGGCGCTAGTTGATGCGTTACAGGAGTTGCGCCTCATCCCCCTGATTCTGTCGACGAGATGTGAGTTCTGCCCTGCGTGAGGCAGTTGCAGGGCAAGGGGGTAGGTTTGACATGGGGGCTACAACATGAGAGGTTCGATTCGACAGCAGACCAAGGGAACATGGCAGATCACGTTGGATGTCGGTATCAGCGTTGATGGTAGGCGGAAGCGGCACTTCGAAACCATCAATGGAAGAAAAGCGGACGCGCAGAAGCGGCTCAATGAACTGCTCGTGGCGCTGGAGAAAGGCTCCTACGCACCGACCGGGAAGATCACAGTCGCGGAGCATCTGCAGCAGTGGCTGGATGGCTACGTAAAGACCAACTGTTCGCCACGCACCCTTGACGGCTACGGGGCAATCATCCAGAACCACCTCATTCCGGCATTCGGGCGCATCCCTTTGAAGCAGCTACAGCCCGCCAGAATCCAGACCTACTATGGCGAGGCCTGTGAGCGGCTTTCCTCCAGAACGGTTCATCACCACCATAGGATCCTGTCACAAAGTCTCAAGTACGCCGTTCGGCAGGGCTATCTCGGCCGCAACCCTTGTGATCTGGTCGACCCGCCGTCTCCGCGGCGCAAGGTGATGCGGACACTGACCCCGGTTGAGGTCGATGTCCTGCTGCTGACGGCAACTGGAAGCCAGTACTACCCTGTCATCTACATGGCACTGAGCAGCGGCTTACGGCAGGCTGAGTTGCTGGGTCTTCGGTGGAGGGACATCGATCTTCAGAGCAAGTCCATCTCCGTATCACAGGTGCTGTATAAGCGTCGGGGCGTATGTGTGTTCAAGGAGCCAAAGACCGAACACAGCCGCCGGCGCGTAGCTATGACTCCCAAGCTTGCTGCCTTTCTCAAGGCATACCGGTCTGAACGGGAAGATCTGTACACCAGGCTGGAGATGAGGCTTGAGTTGGATGACCTGGTATTTGGGAACGCCGATGGCGGCCCTGTCGACCCTGGGGTGCTCAGTCACGCCTTTGCTCGCCTGGTGCGCGCCGCCGGCCTGGGACAGGTCCGCTTTCACGATTTGCGGCACACCTTCGCTAGCCTGATGCTGCTCCGCGGCGCGGCCCCAAAAGTCATCAGCGAGGCGCTCGGGCACGCTTCGGTGGCTTTCACCATGGACGTCTATTCGCATATAATAGGCGGCATGCAGGAAGACGCGATGCGGCTCCTTGATGATGTCATGCCGGCAGGCAAGACGTCTCAAGTTTCGTCGTTATTCTGTCGTTATTCATCGTCGGTTTAGCTTTGCAGGCCAGCGTAGCTCAGAGGCAGAGCAGCGGTTTCGTAAACCGCGGGTCATCGGTTCGACTCCGATCGCTGGCTCCATACGTAATCCACTCGTGTGAAGGCCCCTCCTGACAGGGGCCTTCTCTGTTCCCATCCGAGGGGAGCCTGCAACCATTGTGCAGCCGAAAGCATGTCCGCGGCGGACCCCAGGGGCCGGAAACACGCGGTTCTGAGGTGTCCCGCTATGTGACAGGGAGCCAATGGTGGTACGCTGAAGTGACACCCATGACGGCCCTGAAGGATGACCTGAGATGAAGACCACCCCAATCAACCCACAACGCCGGATTGCGCGGTGGGCGCTCGTGGCTTCGGGCATTGGCCTCTTCCTCATGTTCGCTCCGATGGGACTCGGCTGGATAGACGGTTTCGAGGGTGGCTTCGCGCTGGCGACGTTCGGTCTGCTGATCATGCTGACCGGCATTATCACCGCGATCATCTTCTTCAGACTGGCGCGGCGCTACGACCGGATCATCTCGGACAAGGAACCACTGGCTCGCTGGACGTATTCTGACGCGGAGTGGCGGGCATACACCGAGGCCGAGCACGTGGCGGACACGCGAGACAGGTGGACGCTGGTAGCCATCATCTCGGCCTTCGCCCTCTTCTTCGGAGTGCTGTTCGCCGTCTTTGCGCCTGACGGCGGCTTCTACGTTTTGCTGACCATGCTCGGCCTCATAGGCATCGTCTCGCTCACAGCGTTCATCACGTCGCGGCAGAACTATCGCCGCAATGTGCTGCACAAGGGCGAGACCATCATCGCCAGCGACGGGATCATACTCAACGGTCAACTCCATACGTGGAACGTCATCGGCAGCAGGCTTGAGCGCGTCGACTACGTTGAAGCAACGGTGCCCCTGGTCGAGCTGGAGTACTCCGCGCCCTCGCGCAACGGGCGCGACAGCTACACGGTTCGCGTTCCGGTGCCCTCGAACGAAGAGAGGAGCGCCCGCGACATAGTCCGGTTCTTCAAGAGCGCGCTCGAATCCAGTGCCACTGAGGATTCCGCGGGCCGCATCTGACAGTTGCGGCGCCAGGAGAAGGGCGCGAGAGCGGCTGTCCGCGGCGCCCGGACCAGCTCGACCACGACTCGGCCTGCGCCACTTGCGCTCCCGAGACTGTCTGCTATTATCAGCCACGACGACTTCCTGCAGCACGCCATCATCTCCGAACAACACGAGGACTGGAGATGACAGAGAAGACCGACAGGGACACCGCGCTGGAGCAACAGTATGAGGCGTTCCGCGCGCTGTTGGACGCCGAGGACAAGGAAGCGTGCGTCCTCTTCGCGCTCGCCCGGCTTGACGCCGGCGACCTCGATATCGTCGAGCTGTACGAGGATGTCCTCGCACGGGCGGCGCGTGAGCAGCAGTGCACCAGACGCGGCCGGCAGCTCTGCATCTGGGAAGAGCACGTGCGCACGTCCATCATCCGCACGGTCGTTGAGTGCTGCTACCCGCACCTCATGAGAGCGCGCCGCCGCGAAGGCGTCGCGACAAAGGGCAGTGTCCTCATCGTATGTCCCACGGAGGAGTATCACGAGCTCGGGGCACGCATGGCGGCCGACCTCTTCACGCTGTGCGGCTTCGACGTAACGTTCGTGGGTTCGAACACACCCCAGCAGGACATCATCGAGGCCGCCTCTCTGCTGCAGCCGGCATACGTGGGCGTGAGCGTGACGAACCCCTACAACATCGTTGCGGCCAGACGTGTCATCCAGCAGCTCCGCGAGGTGCGCAGCCGCAGCGGCGGCGCGTTCCGCATCATCGTTGGCGGATACGCCTTCGAACACGACCCCCGACTCGTTGACGAACTCGGCGCCGACCAACTGGTGCGTGACTACGCAGACATCCGCCGGCTTGCCGGGGGCATCACGTGAGCCTTCCCCTGCGCATCGCCGTCCGATTCCTCGTCTCGGGGAAAGCGCAGACGCTGCTCATCGTCGGCGGGATCGCCGTCGCTATCTCGGTGCAGGTGTTCGTCGGTTTGCTGCTCGACAGCCTTCAGCAGGGGCTCATCGCACAGACAGTGGGCAACTCACCTCAGATCAGGATCACGTCGGCAGACGAGAACGTGACCATCGGCAGGTGGAACGAGGTCCTGTCCGTCGCCCGGGGCCGACCGGGTGTGAGCGCCGTGGGAGTGTCGGCCTCCGCCAACGCGTTTGTCAGGAAAGGCAACGACTCGGTACCCGTGCTCGTCAGGGGACTGGACGATACCGCCATCGCGCGCATCTACGGCCTGAGCTCGAACCTCTATGAAGGACGCCTCATCTCGGGAGCAGGGGACGCTCTCATCGGTCGCGACCTTGCCAAGAAGCTGGACATCTCCGTTGGCGACAGACTCCAGGTGCGCACGCCGGAAGGCGCGGCGGTCGACTACGTCGTCTCAGGTCTGTTCGACCTCGGCGTCGCAGCCATCGACGGCGGCTGGGTCGTGACGCCTCTGCGCACGGCGCAAAGCCTCTTCGGCTTCGGTAACCGCGTCACGTCCGTGGAGGTGAAGGTCGAAGACATCTTCACCGCGGACGTGCTTGCATCCGAGATTGCGTCTCTGCTGGCCGACGACGGACTCGACGTCTCCAATTGGAAGGATGAGAACGAATCCCTGTTGAGCGCGATACAGAGCCAGTCCATCTCAAGCAACATGATCCAGTCCGTTATCATCATCTCCGTAGCCATCGCCATAGCCAGCATTCTCTCGATAAGCGTGCTACAGAAGCGGCGGCAGGTGGGCATCCTCAAGGCGATGGGCATCAAGGACCGCGCCGCCAGCCTCATCTTCGTCTACCAGGGACTGCTCATCGGACTCCTGGCCGCCGTTCTCGGGCTAACCCTCGGCGTCGCCCTGCTCTACGGCTTCACGACATTCGCCACCACCGGCGGCGAGTCAGTCGTCGCGTTCCGGTTTGACACGGCTCTCATCCTGCGCTCGTTCGTCGTCGCCGTCGCAGCGTCCGGCCTCGCCGGCCTGGTTCCTGCCCGCCGATCGCTCCAGTTGACCCCAATCGAGGTCATCAGGGAAGGCTAGCCCCATGGGCAACGTAATCGAGCTGCGTAACGTCAACAAGGTCTATCGAGGAACCCCGGACGTGCAGGTGTTATTTGACATAACCCTCGCCTTTCCGGACCGGTCCTTCAACTCCATCGTCGGGGAGTCGGGGAGCGGCAAATCCACGCTGCTGAATCTCATCGGTTCGCTCGACCGACCCACAAGCGGCGACGTCATCATCGACGGCATCAGCACGGCCTCTCTCAGCTCCGACCGGCTGGCGGAAGTCAGGAACCGGACGCTGGGCTTCGTCTTTCAGGCCCACTACTTGCTGCCGGAGTTCACGGCGATGGAGAACGTGCTGATGTCGTACGTCATCGGGACCAGGAAGCCGGATCGGGCAGTCATGGACTGGGCCGACGAGCTCTTCGAGCTGTTGGGGATATCACGCGTCAAGAACAACCGGTCGACCAGGATGTCCGGAGGTCAGCAGCAACGCACCGCCATCGTCCGAGCCCTCATCAACAAGCCGCGAGTCGTTCTCGCCGACGAGCCGACCGGCAACCTGGACTCGGAGAACACCGCCAACATCTACAAGCGCTTCCGGGAGATCAACGAGCGCTACGGGACGACCTTCATCATCGTGACGCATGACCGCCGCATCGCCGAGCAGACGGACCGGATCGTGGAGGTGCGCGACGGCCGGGTGCTGCTCGACATCAGCAAGTAGTGAGCGTTTGCGGGTGTCGCGCCAGATCGGGCCACAAGACAAACAGAGAGAGGGGGCGGTCCATGGGGACCGCCCCCTCTGTTGTGTCAGTCCGTGAAGGCTACAGCCAGGCGTGAGACTCGCGGTCGATGCTCTTCGTGCTTCCCTTCACAGGGATGCCCGCCAGCTTCTTCGCGATGTCCTTGGAGTGCTCGATGTTGTGGTCGCGGTAGATAGCCACCTTCTCGATGACGGGCGAACCGCCGCCGTGCAGGTAATCCACCAGCTTGTGACCGCCCCAGGCGGAAGCCATCATGTCCTGGAAGAGGCGGAAGGCGCGGTGCTGGTCCTCCGCCGAGATGTTCGGGTTGCGCATGATGTACTTCTCCAGGTAGGGACCGGTCTTGGGGTCATAGAAGTCGTCCTCAGGAGGCAGGGTAGCCACGAGACCGCCGGCGATGGCGGCCAGCGCCTCGTACTCATCGTAAATGGCCTCGCCCGCCAGCATGCGGCCCGCGTTGCAGTAGTTGGTGTCGGGGATCTGCGTTCCTGACGCGGCTTTCGTCGAGTTCAAGCCCGCGGCGAGACCGGCGGCGTAGATGAGGTCCACCACCTGGATCATGTCAGCCAGCTTGTGGCGGACGTGCTGCGCACGGTCGATGCCGTTGTACTCAGCCGCGAGCGCGGTCGCGCCGGTGTAGATCTCGGAGACGGCCGCCTTGCATCCGGTGTAGCTGTGGCGGTGGTAGAGGGCGAAGAGGAGGGCCAGCTTGCCGGCGATGTCGGCTTCACCCGCCAGGAACACGCGTTCCCACGGGATGAAACAGTTGTCGAACACCGTGATGGAGTGGCTCATGCCGATCTCATTGAACGGCGCCTGGAGCTTCTTCCGCTTCGTCGGCGCATACGCGGCATTGATGAGAGTGACGCCTTCCCAGTCAGCCGGCACGGCAAACGCGACCGCCCAGTCGTTCTCCTCCGCGGTCATGTTCCGCGTGGGAATGGCGATTATCTCGTCGACATAGATGGAGCAGGAGTTGTGCGCCTTGGCGCCGTTCACCACGATGCCGTCAGGTCGCTTCTCCACGATCCGAACGTACAGGTCGGGGTCCTTCTGCTCGTGAGGCCGCCAGATGCGGTTGCCCTTGACGTCTGTCTGAGCGCACACGGCCGACAGGTCGTCCCGTTGCACCCGCTTCATGAAGTTGATGAAGTTCTGGTTGTACTTCGTGCCATACTTCTGGTCGGCATCGTACGTGGCAACGGAGACCGCGTTCATCGAGTCGATGCCCATGCACCGCTGGATGCAGCCGCCAACCTCCTGGCAGTACAGGCGGGTCATCTTCTGCTTGTTGAAGAGATCCTCAGCGCTCTGATGGATGTGGGTGAACCGGTTTATCTTCTCACCCGTCAGGTGCGACGTCGCTGTTCCAACGCCCCCGAACTCGGGGTCGAATGCGAAGTCGTAGGTCCGGGCCATCACGTTCATGCCGCCCACAACCTTCGGGTCGAAGCGGTCAAGCATCTTGCCGCCCATGTAGACATTGGGCTTCAGCTTGGCCATCCGCTCCTTGAACTGGTCGCCTTTGATCATCTCCTGTCCTCCTAAAGACGTGAACAGTCGTACGCGAGAAGGGGGGAGTGCACTGGCCGGAACGATAGCATAAACGTAGGGGGGTGTAAAACACGCCTGACTGGCGGCGGAAGGCGAGCCGTGATACGTTTCTGTACTGCGGCGGGGGAGAGTCCCGCGTGGACCGTGCCGGCCCGCTGCATGAGGTGACAGCGCATGAACACACGGGTAGAACACCTGCGACAGCGGATGCTGAACGAAAGACCGTCGGTCGACATAACCCGCGCCCGTATCGTCACGCAGGTGCATCGGGAGCACCAGGGCGAGCCGCTCGTCTCTGTCTGGGGACAGGCGATGCATCGCCTCTTCACCGAGTTGCCTATCGATATCGCTCCCGGAGAGCTCATCGTCGGCGGCCCGACGCTGCGGCCTCGAGCGGCGCAACTCTTCCCGGAGGTGCAATCAGGCTGGCTCGGCGCGGAGTTGGATAGCGTCAGCACCCGGGCGTGGGACCCTCTGCTCATGTCCGACGCGGACCGCGCCGAGGTGCGCGACGGCATTCTTCCGTTCTGGAAGGGCAAGACCATCGCCGAGCGTCTCTTCACGCAGTGTCCGCCGGAGACTGCGCCCCTTATCTACCTTGAACCGGGGGGGTGGCCCACGCGTTCAACCGGCATCATCGACAACTACTCCCTCATTCAAAAGGGCATCGGCACGGTGGTGCCGAACTACCGCAAGGTGCTCGAGAGGGGAGTGAGCGGCATCATACGGGAGATAGACGAACGGCTGGCATCGCTCGACCTGACCGACCCCACCACCCCGCAACGCGTCATCTTCCTGAAGTCGGCACAGATGGCGCTGACGGGACTCGTCGAGTTCGCGCGCCGCTACGCGCGGCGGGCGCTCGAGCTCGCCGCTGCGGAGACGGACGAGACGCGGCGGGCCGAACTGCTGCGCATCCACGAGGTCTGCTCGCACGTCCCTGAGTTCCCGGCACGCGATTTCCACGAGGCCGTGCAGTCGTTCTGGTTTGCGCACGTCGCCATCCGCATCGAGGAGAGCGGGCATTCGCTCTCGCCCGGCAGGTTCGACCAGTACATGTTCCCGTTCCTCGGCTCGATGGACCGCGATGCCGCGCTTGAGTTGATCGAGTGCCTCTTCATCAAGTTCTCGGAGTTGATGCTCTTCGTGAACATGGACACCTCCAAGTTCTACACCGGCGTGCCGCAGTGGCAGAACCTCAACGTCGGGGGACGCAAGCCGGACGGCCAGGATGCGACCAACGAAGTGTCTCACCTGTGTCTGGATGCCATGATCGAGCTCAGAGTCGTCCAGCCCGACATCTCCGTGCGCATCCACGATGACACGCCCGAGGACTTCGTTCTGCACGCGTGCGAGCTCTCACGGCTGGGAACGGGTCACCCCAAGTTCTACAACGAAGACCTCATCTCGTACTCGATGGCATGCAAGGGGCTCAGCCTGACCGAGTCGCGCGACTTCGCCATCATGGGCTGCGTCGAGCCGCGGGTTCAGGCAAAGGAGGGCATCCACCTCACCGGCGGCTTCATCAACCTGCCGGTGGCGCTCGAGCTCGCACTGAACGACGGCATCTGGCGGCGCACAGGGACCAGGGTCGGACTTCCCACGGGAGATGCGCGCATCTTCCGGACATTCGAGGAGGTCAGGGGGGCCTTCGAGGCTCAGCTCGCCCACCTCATTCGCCACATGTTCGTGGTGAACGCCATCGCCGAGACAGCCTACAGCGAGTTGCTCTGCTCTCCGTTCCTGTCAGCCCTCACCGAGGGTTGCATCGAGTCCGGCCGGCCGCTGCAACAGGGTGGGGCTGTCTACAACTTCGGTCCGGCGGTCAACGAGATCGGCGTCGCGGACACGGGCGACTCCCTTGCCGCCATCAAGAAGCTGGTGTTCGACGAGAAGCGTCTCACCATGGACCGGCTGCTCTCGGCGCTCGAGCACGACTTCGATGGCTACGATGACGTCCGCGCGATGCTGCTGCACGAGGCACCCAAGTTCGGCAACGACGATGACTACGTCGACACCATCACTCGCGAGGCGGTGCAGTTCGGCAACGCGCAGGTGATGCGCTACCGCAACATCTTCGGCGGGCAGGCACAGTCAGGCATCATCGCGGTGACGGCCGGCATTCCGTTCGGCGGCGTCGTCGGCGCACTTCCGAGCGGACGGAAGGCCGGCCAGCCGCTCGCCGATAACTCGTCGCCGTACCCCGGCAACGACCGGTTCGGCCCCACGGCCATCGCACGCTCGGTCGGGAAGCTCGATACGGCCGCCCTCCGCAACGGGACACTGCTCAACCTGCGGCTGAGCCCGCAATCGGCCGCCGGCCCGGACGGGTTGCGGAAGATGGCGGCGCTCGTTCGGGGGCTGTGCGACGTCGGTTGCTGGCACGCGCAATTCAATGTCGTGAACACGAAGACGTTGCGTGCGGCCCAGGAGCATCCCGAGGAGTACACGGACCTGCTCGTGCGGGTGGCGGGGTATAGTGCCTACTTCACCCAGCTTCATCGAGACGTCCAGGAGGACATCATTCGGCGGACGGAGCACGGCCTCTAGATGTCGACGAGCGGCGTCGTCTTCGATATCCAGAGGTACTCTCTGCAGGATGGTCCCGGACTCCGCACCCTGGTGTTCCTGAAGGGGTGCCCGTTGCGGTGCCTCTGGTGCTCGAATCCCGAGTCCCAGCGCCTGGAACCGCAACTGCTGTACGACGGCGACCGGTGTACGCTGTGTCTCAGGTGTGTGCCCGTGTGTCCGTCAGGTGCTCTCACCAGCGCCGGGGAAGGAGCACTCTCGTACGACCTGACTCGCTGCACCTGCTGCGGGGCGTGCGTACACGCCTGCCCGAACGGGGCGCGGAGAGTCTGCGGAGAGACAATGACGGTCGAGCACGTGCTCGGCCTTGTGCTGAGGGATGCACCCTTCTACCGCCGGTCAGCCGGTGGTGTGACGCTTGGAGGCGGGGAGCCAACCGGGCAACCTCAGTTCGCGCGGGCGCTGCTGGAGGCATGCAGGAGCCACGGTCTCGATGCCGCGATCGAGACGTGCGGCTACGCCGACACAAGAGCGCTCCTCTCTGTGGCGATGCTCGCCGACCACGTCTTCTTCGACGTCAAGCACGCCGACAGCGCACGGCACCGTGAACTCACGGGGGTTCCGAACGAGCTCATCCTGGACAACCTCCGGGCGCTGCTGTACGTACACAACGACGTCACCGTGCGGTACCCGCTCGTGCCGGGCTGCAACGACAGTGGCGACGACCTTCGAGCCCTGGCGCATCGTCTGCTTCACTTGCCCCGCATCCCGCTGGTCGAGATGGTGCCCTACCACCGTTTCGGGGAGCACAAGTACCGCCTTCTTGGCAGACCATACACGCTGGAGGGCACACCTGTCTGCGACAAGCAGAACTCGGAGCAGGCCTGCGCCATCCTCAAGCAGCACGGCATCCGATGCGCGGCGCTGGTCCACTAGCGACGCGGTCGCGCCAGACGTGGTTGTCAGGCTCGGCAGCCACACCGGCACTACTGCTGCGAGCGGACGTCCAGACCGACGCCCTTCGAGATGACCTTCCGCCAGGCGGCCTTGATGCCCGCACCATCGGTAGCGGCCAGCAGCAGCGCCGAGTGCTCCGCTTCCTCGTCTGAGAATGCGTCGATGTGACGGCAGACATCGGCCAGGCGTTCAGCCGGGAACTTGCAGGCTCCATTCTCGTCCATGTGCACGATGTCGCCGGGAACCACCTGCATGCCCGCGACTTCTACCGGCACGTTGAAGGCTCGCAGCGCCAGGCTGCCGTGACCGGATGTGACGCCGCGCGCGATGTGCTGGATGCCAAGCTTGCGTATCTCGTCCACATCACGTACCGGGCTATTGGTCAGAAGCCCGACCGCCCCGCATGACTTGTAGAGCGAGCCGGACTGCCCACCGAAGATGCCTGCCTTGCACATCACCTCAGGCGGGAACTGCGCCTCGCAGACCACGATGCAGGGCTTTGGCGCCGACAGCAGGAAATCCACGAAGTCGAGATACGACACAGCAGGCCGAGAAGGATCGTCGAGGCCGAAGACCACGTTGACGGCGTGGCCGACGGCAGGCCCAAGCTCCGGGAGCAGGCACGTGAGCGAATCGTCCGTGTACCACTTGCCATACCAGGGGTCATAGAGGCCGAGACAGTGTGGATGCTGAGGATACGATGCGACCACGTTGCCCACGCTGGGCGTGTTGAATCCACGCAGCTTCTCAAACATGGACTGTTCCAACTCGGGTTTCCTCATGTCGACGCGGCACCTCCTTGACGGCCGTCTGGCAAGTAGCGGCCGCGCGATTATACGCCGAAGGCGACTTGTGGTGCACACGTCACCCGTACTACAATCCGCTGTCGCGACTCGCGGCGCTCGCGAGCGCGGACGACAGCACGCTCAATGAAGACCCTTCCCTCGGGTGCACCGACCCCGCTTCGCCACGCAACATCTGACTCACGCAGTACGCAACCGGCAATGGCGGCGCCGCCGCGCCAGGCCGCCGGTGTCAAGACCCAGGCTCGGCCTCGCACATCCTTCTGCAATGGAGTCCATGGAAAGGAGTCTCGATGATAGATGAAATGCTGCCGGGAGTGCTCCGCATGCAGGTGCCGCTGCCCAGGAGTCCCCTCAAGGCGACGAACTGCTACGCGGTGCTGGACCGGGACAGGCCCCTCATCATCGATACCGCCTTCAACCGTCCCGAGTGCCGCGATTCCCTCCTCGGGCTGCTCGGCGAGGCGGGGCTGAGCCCTGACTCAGTCGACTTCTTTGTGACGCACCTCCATGCCGACCACCTCGGCCTCGCCGCGACTTTCGCGCGGAACGGCACCGTCATCTACTTCAACGAGCAGGACCTCCCTCTCGCCAGGCCCACCGACGCCTACTGGGAGTGGATGGGCGGGATATACAAGTCCCACGGTCTGCCCCTGAAGGTCTCCCACGAGGCGATGAAGAAGCATCCCGGGCGCATCTACGGGCCTGAGAGGGATTTCCCCTACACAGTCGTGCAAGATGGGCAGCGGTTCACAAAGGGGCCATACACCCTGCGCTGCGTGCAGACGCCGGGGCACACCCCTGGTCACATGTGTCTTCTCATCGAGGAGGCAAACGTGCTCTTCTGCGGCGACCACATCCTGGGCGATATCACGCCGAACATCACGATGTGGACCGGCATGAGGGATTCGCTCGGCTGCTACCTCTCGAGCCTTGAGCTCACCGCTCGCCTCGGACTCAAGTGTGCTCTCACCGGCCACCGCTCGGCGGTCAACGATGTGGCCAAACGGATACGCGAGCTCAAAGAGCATCACGAGCGGCGGCTGCAGGAGGTCACGGCGGCCCTGAGGGAGGGGGAGAAGGACGCCGCCACGGTCACGCCGCGCATCGCGTGGGACCTGCGCTACGAGGCATGGGACGACGTCCACCCGGTGCAGAAGCTCTTCGCCACGGGAGAAGCCATCGCGCACCTGCAGTATCTCGAGGAGCGCGGTTCCGTCGTCAGCAGGAACGAGAACGGCCGAATCCTGTACCGGCTTCCCTGAGCCTACTTGAAGGCACAGGTGCAGGTCTCGACTGTCATGCTCACGATGCCGCTGGCAACACTGCCATGGACGTCGGTGACGTCAACGATGATCGCAGCTTCGCCACGTCCGTCAAAGGCGTCCCACCTCGCGATGGCGCCGTCGGCCGTCAGCGTGCCCTTGTTGGCGCTCCAACTGTAGGTGAACGGCCCGTCACCATCGACGACCACGCACTCGATGGTGCACGAGCGGCCGCGGAAGATCTTCCAGCCGCTCTCGGACTGCTTCACCAGGTCGGTGTCGACGCCCTTGATCACGAACTGGCCGATGGTGGGCGGCTCGGAGAGGGTGACGCTGATGGGTACGCCTCTTCTCGACTCGCCGCCGTAGGCATCCCGGGCAAACACGGTTATCCAGTATGAGCCGGCCTCGGCAGGGGCCAACCAGACGATTGCGCGCCCCTGACCGAACGTCTCGCCTCCGGTGGTAACCCACTCATATGCGATGTCGTCGCCGTCGGCATCCGTTGCAGCACACGACACGTAGGTTGATGCCCCGGGTACTATCCAGCCGGAGACCGCAGAGAGCGACGCAATCTGAGGAGCATAGTTCGTCTTCACACGCAGGGAGGCCGAGGTCTCGGCGGAACCGCCGCGACCGTCATCGACGACCACCGTCAACTTGAACAGCCCCTCTTCCGCCGGAGAGCCCCACTCGATCGTCGCACCGTCACCGTACAGGTCCCCCTGGCTGACCGTCCACGTATAGGTGAGAGGGTCGCCATCGTCGTCAACCGCGTCGCAGACGACCTCGCACATATCGAAAGGCTCAATGCGGTCGGTGGCCGGCGTCACACTGCGGATGACAGGCGCCCTGTTCGGACCGGTCGATACCCCGGCCTGCAGTCCAGTCGGCTCCGAGACGTCCGAGTGGACGGACAGGTTGCCGGAGTTCATCGCGACGACGGCCGCGACTACGCCAACGCACACCAGTCCGACGACAACCGCTGCCTTTCTCTGCCCTCCGCCCGAGTCCTTCTTCAGGGGTGCTCCGCTTGATCCCTCAGCAGCATCAGTCAACGTGGCGTCCTCCGAAGCGCGTGCCTTGTGCGCAGAAGTCTAGCACCATCGGCACAGACGCGCTAACGTAGTCGCCCGATTCGGCGGGCGCAGCCGTCCTCAGGTCCGCCGCAGGCGGACGCCGCACGAAGGGCGGCGCCTCGCCCGGATGTGGTACAGTAGCTGGCAGGCGCGCGGCAGATGCAGGCCTACCGCCGCGGCCGGAAGACGCATAGACGCCTGACATCGGAGGAGGAGAGCATGGCGCTCAAGACACCCGAGCAGTTCGAGCAGAGCCTCAGGTCACTCAAGCCGCGCGTATTCATGAACGGCAAGCGCATCGAGAGCGTACTCGAAAACCCGAATACGCGGACCGTCATCGAAGCCAACAAGGCAAGCTACGCCTGGGCGCTGGACCCCGCCAGCCGGGACATCATGACGGCGTACTCCCCGCTCATCAACGACACCGTCAATCGTTACACGTACGTGTGCCGCAGCCAGGAGGACCTCATCCGGAAGGCTCAGGCCGGGACATTCACCTCCGAGAACCTCGGCACCTGCATCTACCGCTGTGTGGGGCTGGACTGCTTCCACGCCCTGTGGAGCACAACCTGGGAGATGGATCGGGACCTCGGCACGTCGTACCACCCGCGTTTCCTGGAGTACCTCAAGAGGGTGCAGACCGAGGACCTCTCGGTCGCCGGCGCGCTCACCGAACCGCGCGGTCAGCGCAACGCCCGCGCCCTCAAGTGGCCGGACCCGTATCTGTCGGTGAAAGTCGTGGACAAGAACGACAAGGGCATCGTGGTGCGCGGAGCGAAAATCAACATCAGTGGAGGCTTCGCGAGCAACGAGATCGTTGTGCTGCCTCAGTCGGCTCATTCGGCCGGTGAGACGGACTACGCTGTCGCCTTTGCGACGCCCCCGGACGCACCGGGCATAACCTTCATATGTCAGTACACGCCGTACTCCGCTGAGCGGGAGCAGGCGGACAGCATCGAGGAGCTTGGCAACCCCCTCTTCGGCCAGCGGGAAACCTCGATGATAGTGTTCGAGGACGTCTTCGTTCCGTGGGAACGGGTCTTCCACTGCGGCGAGTATCCCTACTCGGTCAAATTCGTCACGCGCTTCGCGCGAATGCATCGCATGACCTGCGGCGGGACCTGCAAGGTGGGCTTCATGAACCAGATAATCGGAAGCGCGAAGCTCATCCAGGAGTACAAGGGACTGCAGAACGTGCCCCACATCAACGAGCAACTGGCCGAGATGGTCTCTCTGCGCGAGACGTGCCGGGCGTGCGGCGTGGCTGCAGCATACCAGGGTTCCGAGGAGCCCGAGGGGTCAGGAGTGTTCCTGCCGGACGAGCTCATGGGGAATGTAGCGAAGCTCAACGTCTGCAACGCCTTCTGGCGGGTGATGGCGCTGGCCGGCGACATCGGCGGCGGGCTGATAGTGACGCTGCCGTCGCTGAAGGAACTCGAGAATCCGGAGACGAAGGCATACGTGGAGGAGTTCTACAGCTTCGGGGGCGATGAGCCGGCCGAGAACGTGATGAAGGTGCACAAGCACCTCCAGAACTGGACTGCCGGCATGCATGGCGTCGGCACGTGGCACGGCGCCGGTCCGGTCCAGGCGCAGAAAATCATGCTGCAGCGCGTTATCGACTACACCCGCGAGAAGGACCTGGTGAAGAAGACGCTCAGGCTCAAGCCGAAACCCGCGGGATCTGAGGGAGAGAGCGGTGCGTCCGAAACGGGCGGAGGCGACTCATAGTTGAGGCGGGGCCTGGCTGTGCAGTCGGAGGTAGACAATGGACCAGGGATTCGACGAGCGTGCTCAGACACCGGGAGCAGCCACCTACGACCTGACGCTGCCGGCGCTGCAGGCGATGGCGGGCACGACCCGCCTGCTCACGCGGAACGGCAAGAAGCTCGAGGTGAAGATCCCCTCCGGCACGCACGACGGACAGACCGTGCGGCTGGCCAACGCTCTCAGGATAACCGACGCAACTGACGGCGACATCCTCATCCGTGTGCATGTCGAGCCGTCCCCGGAGTCGGCCGTCGTCAAGGTGGTCTCCGACGCCACGTTCGAAGAAGAGGTGCTCAAGTCCCCTCTGCCGGTGTTCGTCGACTTCTGGGCGCCATGGTGCGGCCCGTGCCGTGCGCTGGCGCCGGTGACGGAGCAACTCGCACAGGAATACGCCGGACGCATGAGGTTCTGCAAGCTGAACGTTGATGAGAACCCGCTTGCCTCCCGGAAGTACCAGGTGGCCAGCATCCCGACGGTCATCTTGTTCAGGCAGGGACAGATTGCCGACGTGAGCATCGGTGCGGCGCCGGCCCAGGAGATGCGCCAGCGCATCGACGCGGTGCTTGCCCGCCACTGACCATCCGGCACACAAACTCGGGACCGGCTGCTCGCGCACCAACGATGCTCTGTCCGAGGTAAGAAAGATGACGAAGAAGAAGTACGACGCCGTGGTAATCGGTTCAGGTTCCGGGATGTTCGTCGTGTACGAGTCCGTGTTTCGCGGCCTGTCCACGGCGCTGATCGACAAAGGTCCTCTCGGAGGCACGTGTCCCAACCTTGGCTGCATCCCCTCGAAGATGCTGATGTTCCCGGCTGACAGGGTCGTCGAAGTGCAGGAGGCCGAGAAGCTTGGCATCCAGGCTCGGGTAACCGGCATCGATTTCGCCCTGATCATGGAGCGCATGCGGCGCAGCATTGAGGAAGCACAGCGACAGATGAAGGAATCGTTCTCCAAGCTGCGCGGCCTCGACTTCTACGAGGTTGAGGGGAGATTCGTGGGCGACCACGAGATGGAGGCGGCCGGCAGCCGCATCCAGGGGGAGAAGCTCTTCATCGCCACCGGCTCTCGTCCCCACATCCCGTCGATTCCCGGGTTGGAGACGGTAGACTACCTCACCACAGAGACCCTGCTGCAGCTCACAAGCTGTCCGCGCAGCATAGCCATCATCGGCGGCGGATACATCGGGGTGGAGTACGCGCATTTCTTTGCCGCGATGGGGACGTCAGTCACATTGATCGAGGCGGCGGAGCGTCTCGTGCCCGGCGAGGAGCCCGAGATCGCGGCGCTGTTGAAGCACGCCTTGCGCAAGCGTATGCAGGTACTCACCGATATCGCCGTAGAGCAGATTGTCCGGGGACCGCGGGACATCAGGTTGCTGGTGAAGGAGCGCCGTTCAGGAGCGCGCTTCGCCGTGACGGTGGACACCCTCATGATGGCGACAGGACGCAGGTCGAACGCCGACCTGCTGCAGGTCGACCGGACCGGAGTGGCAACAGACGAACGCGGCTTCGTCACAGTGAACGATGCCATGGAGACGAATGTGCCCGGCATCTATGCCGTGGGCGACGCCAACGGCCGTCACATGTTCCGTCACATCGCCAACCTTGAGGCCTCGCTTGCGGCACGGAACGCCTTCAGTGGCAGACACGATGCGATGGACTACAGCGCCGCCCCGCACGCGGTGTACTCCTACCCGCAGATCGCCGCCGTGGGGCTCACGACCGAAGAGGCCCGCCAGTCACACCACATCCTGGTCGGCAGGGCACGCTACATGGAGACGGCCACGGGCGAAGCGATGATGGAGTTCGACGGCTTCGCCAAGGCCATCGTCGACCGCGACACGCGTCACATCCTCGGCTTCCACGTCATCGGGCCGCACGCTCCATCGATCGTGCAGGAGGTCATCAACGCGATGGCGTCCGGCGGTCACATCAGCGAGATAGAGAAGGGCATCCACATCCATCCGGCTCTACCCGAGCTCGTCCAGGCAGCGTTCCGCAATCTGGTTCCCGAGTAGAGCGAACTTCGCGCACGACGGGCGGGACGAAGGTTGGCCGCTGCTGATGACGGGTTCCTAGCCGGCGTACAGGCGTGAGGCGACACGCCGAATCCTGTCCAGCGCCTCACAGATCTGCTCGGCGGAGGTGGAGAAGCAGAGGCGGATGTAGCCTTCGCCCTCGGGGCCAAATGCAGTGCCGGGCAGCACGGCCACACCGCCCTCCTCGAGGAGCAGGTTAGCCAGCGCAGCGGAGGACAGCCCCAGCGCAGTCACGTTGGGGAACGCGTAGAACGCGCCGCGAGGCACGCGACAGCTCATGCCGGGGATGCCGTTGAGCCCCTGCACCATCAGGTCCCGCCGCTCTTTCAGTGTTCGCATCATCGACATACTGTCCGCCTGCGGACCGGACAGCGCCTCGAGTCCCGCCATCTGCACGAACTGGGGCGTGCACGAGACGCTGCTGTTGATGAGCCGCACGATGGGGCCGACCAGCCACTCGGGAACAACGGCGTAGCCGAGACGCCATCCCGTCATGGCGTACGTCTTCGAGAAGCCCGTCACGAGCACAGTTCGCTCGTCCATGCCATCAACTGACATAATGCTTGCCGGCGGTTCCTCGTAGTACATGTGATCGTAGATCTCGTCCGACAGCACCAGGATGTCCTGCTCAGCAGCCAGGCGGGCGACCTGCTCAACATCGTCGGTGCTCAGCACGCCGCCGGTCGGATTGTGCGGGGAGTTGAGCACGATGAGCCGGGTCTGCGGTGTGATGCGGGCCCGCAGCTCGTCCAGGTCGAAGCGGAAATCCAGTGACTCCTGCAGCCTGACCGGCACGGCCCGGGCACCGACAAAACCGATGGCCGATTGGAACACAGGGAAGAGGGGAGCAGGATAGAGAGCGTCATCACCCTCGTCAAGCAGCGCAAGAAGGGCGAAGAAGATGAGCGGTTTGGCTCCCGAGCCGACGATGATCCTCTCCGGCGAGACATCCACCCCCCTGGTGCGATACACCTCGCGGGCAATCTCTTCGCGAAGCGATAGGAGGCCCTGGGAGTTGCAGTACCGCGTCATGCCGTCGGCAATCGCCTGGCGACCGGCGTCGCGGATGTTCAGCGGGGTGTCAAAGCACGGTTCACCTATCTCAAGATGCACGACGTTCATGCCGCGCGCCTCGAGCGCCTGAGCCCGCGCCAGGACCACGAACGCAGAGTCGGCGGACAGCCGTTCGATCTTACTGGAGACCCGCAGAGATGTAGATGCTCTTCTCACCGATTGCTTGCCCGTGCTACGGATGTCGGCCGCCGAACCAGGCGCAGGTGCGTCGCGGACCGCGATAAGTGACCATTGTAGCAGGACAGGAAGCGTGCGGGCAACGATGAGCTGAGCCGGTGGCAGGATGCAGTGTGCGCCTGTACAATGGCGTGCGTCCGGCGGAGTGAACTGATTGCGCCGGGCGTTGCACCGGAGAGGAGGCTACGATGAGTGTTCGAGTG
This sequence comes from uncultured Dehalococcoidales bacterium, assembly GCA_964561465.1. GTDB lineage: Bacteria > Chloroflexota > Dehalococcoidia > GIF9 > AB-539-J10 > SKVJ01. The sequence continues at coordinate 54,752 of CAZLPP010000001.1, read as the reverse complement.
CTGCAGCTCAACGGTACGCCGAGGGAGATAGGACGCCAGCATGGCGAGCAGGCGCGAGCCCTCGTGAAGGACAACCTGCGCTTCTACATGCACCTGTGGCAGAACATGGGTGGAGTCGGCAGAGAGAAGATACTGTCCGACGTCGAGCCATTCGTGCCTTTCATCGAGCGATACGATGCGGACCTCGTCGAAGAGATGCGCGGGGTGGCCGAAGGCGCGGGGGTGGAGTTCCGGGAGATTGCCGCTCTGAACGCTCGGACCGAGCTGACCTTCGCCTGCCTGCCCAACACTCTGAAGGAGTCTTCGTCCGGGGGCTGCACATCGTTCGGGCTCCTGCCGGAAGTCACGGAGCAGGGGCATCTCATCATCGGTCAGAACTGGGACTGGCGCGCGGAGGCCCGCGATGCGTGCGTCGTCCTGCAGATATCTCAGCAGGGAAAGCCGAACATCGTGATGCACGCTGAGGCAGGCACCATCGGCCACCGCGGCATCAACTCGGCGGGGATGGGCGTCTGCATCAACTATATCCGCTCCGAGATCGACGCCTTCCGGCCGGGGCTCCCGTTCCTCATCAAGCTGCGCGGCATCCTCAACTCGACGCGCATGTCAGACGCACTCAAGATGCTGATGACCTACGTTGGACCCAACAGCATGAACATGATTCTCGCCCAGCAGGGAGGCGAAATCGTGGACGTCGAGAATCTTCCCAACGACCTGCTGTTCCTCTACCCGCAGGACGGCATCCTGACGCACTCGAACCACTTCGAGTCGCCGATGCTCCGCGTCCGCGACACAGGCAAGAGCACGCTTCCCGACACCATCTATCGAAGCAGGCGACTGCGGAGACTGCTCGAGGCAAGGCGGGGCCGCCTCAACGTGGATACGATACGCGAGGCACTCACCGACCACTTCAGCGCTCCCGACTCCATCTGCCGGCATCCGGACGAGCAGTTCGCTCCGATGGATCAGTGGATGACCGTCTCCTCCATCATCCTGGACCTCACGGAGCTGACGCTGCGCTATTCGGAAGGACCGGCGTGCCAGGGACCGTACCACGTCGTCGGGCTGCCCTAGACATCTCTCAGGCAAGCTTGGAGGCGCCGCGGCGTAACTCGACCCGCGGCGCCTCTCTTTTGCCGCCGGCATAACATAAGAGCGGGAACAGCAACGATGACGTTGTGCTACAATCCCCGTTCGGACACATGGCCTACTACCTTGGAATCGACGTCGGTTCGGTCAGCGCTAAGCTGTGCCTCATAGATGAAAGTGGTCATCCGGTACGTCGCGACACAGAGAAGATAGGTACCGGACCGCGGGCGGCAGTCAGCGCGCTCATCCAGCGCGCCACGCTTGATATCCCGGCGGACGATATCGCGGCTGCGGGGGTATCCGGGTCAGGCAGCGCTGCGATCCCGCCGGAGCTGGGGTGGTCCACCTTCAGCAGCTCCCTCGCCATCGCCTCGGGTGTGCTCTACGCCAGACCCGACGCGCGGACCATCATCCAGATCGGCGGGCAGTCGTCCCTCATTATCGAGCTGGAAGACGGTCTGCGAAAGCCCTGGAGGGTGGAATCGAATCCTCTCTGCGCCGCAGGCACCGGCCGCTTCCTCGAGCAACAGGCGTACCGGCTGGGCATCAGCATGGACGATTTCGCGTCGCTCGCCCTGCAGTGCGAGGGCGTGGCACCGCGAATCGCTGCGCGATGCAGCGTGTTCGCCAAGACGGACCTCATACACTTGCAGCAGAAGGGCGTCACGGTGGAGCCGATGCTCTACGCGCTCTGCGAGAGCGTCGCCCGGATGGTCGGTTCGTTCAAGAAGGGACCGTTTGCTGCGCCCATCTACGTTGTGGGCGGTGTGGCGGCCAACGCGGCCATCGTGAAGGCCCTCGAGGAGGTCGTCTCGGTCCGGAACGGCAACCCGACGCCGGTCAGCGTTCTTGACGGCTTCCTGCATGCACAGGCCCATGGGACCGCGCTGCTCGCCATCGGCAAGCGGTCCAGCAGCATCATGCTCGACGTCCAGGACGAGGCCGCACGGTACTTCCAGATGCCGCCGCTCGAGAAGGTGGCCACGGACGTCTCGGCAGCGGCACCGGTCATGACGGAGGCGTGTGAGGCCTACCTCGGCATCGATATCGGCTCTACCAGCACGAAGGCGGTGCTGGTAGACAGCGACGGTAGAGTGCTGACCAAGCATTACCTCATGACGGCGGGGCGACCTGTGACCGCGGTCAAGGAGCTCTTCGCCAGGATGCTGGAGAAGGGCGCAGGCAACGCTCACGTGGCCGGCGTCGGAATCACCGGGTCAGGCCGCTATCTCGTGGGTAGCCTTGTCGGGGCCGACCTCATCAAGAACGAGATCACGGCGCAGACGCGCGCCGCGGCCGAACTCGACGCTGCGGCGGACATCATCGAGATCGGCGGTCAGGACTCCAAGCTGGTCATCAAGCGGAACGGCGTCGTGGTCGACTACCAGATGAACAAGGCCTGCGCCGCCGGTACCGGCAGCTTCATCGACGAGCTTGCCGAGATGCTCGGCATACGGGTAACCGACGGCCAGTTCGCCAGGCTCGCCTTCGATGCTCCCTATACCATCGACCTCGGCACTCGTTGTGCCTCCTTCATGGCCCAGTCGGTCGCCCGAGCCCAGCTCGAGGGCATGCCGCTCGAGATCATCACCGCCAGCCTGGCCATCGGCATCGCCAAGAACTACCTCTCGAAGGTGGTCGAGAACAGACGGCTCGGCAACAAGGTGATACTCACTGGCGCCGTGTTCTACAACGAGGCGGTCGTCTCCGCTTTCCAGCGCGAACTGCCTGACCGGCAGCTCATCGTGCCGCGACACAAGGAAATCACCGGCGCCATCGGCGCAGCGCTGCTGGCGAAGGAGGCGATGGAGGGCCGGCCTTCGTCCTTCAAGGGCTTCCAGAACGTCATCGACGCGGACGTCACCCTCTCAACCTTCACCTGCAAGGGCTGCGACAACAACTGCACCATCACGAAGATGCAGGTCCCGGGAGAGAGCCCCACGTTCTACGGCAGCCGGTGTGACCGGTACGACGCCGCGGCAGGGCACGCCCGGCAACGGACGGCGTTCGATGACAGAGAGGACATGCTGTTTGCACACACGGATGCCGGAAGCGGCGCCGGACCGACCGTGGGTATTCCGAGAGCACTGCTGGTCTACGACTTCGCGCCCCTCCTCATCGGTTTCGTCAACGGGCTCGGGGCACGCCCGGTCCTCACGAGCAAGTCAACCGCCGACATCATCCACAAGTCGACGGAGCTTGCCTACACCGACAGCTGCTTTCCGGTCAAGATACTGCATGGGCACGCCGCCGCACTCGAGGACGTCGATTACATCCTGTATCCATCCGCCATACGTCTTGGACGCATGGAGGGGCCCGAGAACCAGAAGTACGCGTGTCCCCTGGTCCAGGCATCGCCGTACATCATCCGGCAGGCGGTTGAGTTGGGCGACCGGCTTATCATCCCCACGCTGGACTTCAGCCAGGGAGACGACGACGTCATCCTGAATCTCACCGAGGCGGCGGAGAAGATGGGTTTCAGCCGGGAGCAGGGCAAGAGCGCCGCTCAGGCTGGACTCAGAGCGCTGGAGGAGTTCCGCGCACTGCAGGCAGAGGCGGGGAAGCGCGTGCTCGCCGAGCTGCGAGAGAGCGGAAAGCTCGGGGTGGTTCTCTTCGCCCGGTCGTACATGGGGCAGGATTCGGGCGCCAACCTCGGTATCGCCGAGAAGCTGGCGCAGTTGGGTGTCGTCCCCATACCTCTGGACTATCTGCCGCTTGAGACGGTCAACCCGAAGGAGTACCAGGACCGCCCGTACTGGGCGTACGAAGGGAAGTTCATCGCCGCCGCCCGCCTCGTGAGCGAGAACCCGCGGCTCTACGGCCTCGCTCTGACGAACTTCGGCTGCGGCCCGAACTCGTTCATGCTGCGCATGGTGCATGACATCATGGGCGGCAAGCCGATGGGGCAACTCGAGATTGACGAGCATGCCGCCGAGGCGGGCATCGTCACCAGGCTCGAGGCATACGTCGATACTATTGTCGGACACGCCAAGACCGGCCAGGTGGTTCTGGTTGACCCCGCCAGCATCCATCGGGGTATCGGCGTGCTCTCGCGTTCCGACCAGCAGCTCCTCATCCCCTACATGTCGCCGCACGCCGAGATTATCGGGTCGACGATGCGCGGATTCGGCATCAACGCGGTGGTTCTACCGGAGCCGGACTCCCGCGTGCTGCACTACGCTGACAAGGTGACCTCCGGCGTGGAGTGCCTCCCGTTCCGCGTGACGCTCGGCGGCTTCCTGCAGCACTACTACGAGAACGGGCACGACGAAAGCAAAGTAGCAGCGTTCATGGCGAGTGCGTACGGACCGTGCAGGCTCGGCCACTACGCCGGGGAGCAGCTTCGCATCTTCCGTGACCTGGGCATCGACATGCCCATGCTGGCGAGCGTCTCGAACAACGGCTACCGGGACATGCAGGTAGGCTCCAGGTGGGACCTGCTCATGTTCGTGCAGCGCACGTGGAAAGCGTGCGTGTCCGTCGACCTGCTCCAGAAGATGGTCTGGCGCTCCCGGCCGTACGAGACCGAGCCGGGCAGCGCGGACCGCATCTTCCGCCGATGCGTGGACGAGATCAGGGTGCGACTCGAGAACAACCGCCCGTACCGGGACGTCCTGCGTCAGGCAGCGAGCGATTTCAGGAGCATTATCGACCCGTCTCTTGCTCGCAGGCCGCTCGTCGGCATCAACGGAGAGATATTCCTGCGCTCGAACGACTTCTCGAATGCGAACCTTGTGCGGTGCTGCGAGGCTGCCGGCCTCGAAGTGATCGTCTCGCCCATGGCCGAGTGGATGAAGTACGTCGCGAGAAGGAACGTCGAGGACTCCATCCGCGACCGGAACGTCCGCCGGCTGGTCGTCAACTACACGATGGAGAGGTTCCAGGAGCAGACGGAACGTTCCATCGAGCGGCTCTGCGGTGGCTTTGTGGAAGAGGACCCGCCGACGAAGCATCTGCTGCACTACTCGCGCCAGTGGCTTTCTTCGAAGTGCGGCAGTGAGGCGGTCCTCAGCATCGGCAGCGGCGTGGAGTGGATGGAGAACCCGCACTTCGCCGGCGTCATCTCGGTCATGCCGCACGGCTGCATGCCGGGAGGCATCGTGGCAGCCATGTCCGAGAAGTTCAGCGCAACATACCAGAAGCCGTGGATCAACGTGACGTTCGACGGCATCATGGAGAACGCGAACCTGACTCGCATCCAGAACTTCGCCGAGATCATCCGCTTCTGCCGGCAGGGTGGCGGCGCCGTCCAGCCGCAAGACCTCCGCTCGCCCACCCCCGTTGCGTAGCCTGCCGTTTCAGTGCATCCGTCCGCCGTCAAGCGCGGCGTCAGGATAGCCCCCGAGAGGCTTCCAGAGTAGAGAGGGGCAGGGAGTCACAGGAGATGCGAGCCGAAATAGTCTGTATCGGCAGCGAACTGCTGCTCGGCGACATCGTGGACACGAACACCCAGTACCTGGCGCGGCGCCTCTCCGGTATCGGCATCGACCTTCACCACAGCACGGCCGTGGGTGACAACCTCGGTCGCATCGTCGAGTGCCTCAGACTCGGCACCGAGCGCTCCGACATCGTGCTCACCACGGGGGGACTCGGACCGACGGATGATGACCTGACGCGGGAGTCGATAGCTGCGCTCTTTGGAGAGACGCCGTCCGTCGACCCCGTTCTGGCCGACTCCCTTCGCACCTTCTTCGAACTCCGGAAGATGCCGATGACGACCAACAACCTTAAACAGGCATGGCTCATCCCCTCGGCGCGAGCCATTCCCAACGAGCGCGGCACAGCGCCGGGCTGGTGGGTCACGAAACACGGCAAGACCGTCATCGCGATGCCGGGACCGCCCGGTGAGATGCACCACATGTGGGAGCACGAGGTCGAGCCCAACCTGAAGACCGGCGAGGCCGTCATACGGTCGCGGACGCTGAAGCTGTTCAACATCTCCGAGTCGCGCGTTGACGAGATGTTGAAGTCGCTCACGCCGGCCGCCAATCCCACGGTGGCCATCTACGCGAAGCAGGACGGCATCCACGTGCGCATCACCGCCAAGGCCAGGGACGACATCTCAGCACTGCGCGCAATCGCCGGCACGGAGCGTGAGGCCCGCGGCATCCTGGGCGACGTGGTGTGGGGTGCAGACGACGACACACTGGATTCCGTGGTCGCGACACTCCTCGACGGGCGAAGCCTCAGTCTCGCAGTCGGGGAGTCCGTCACCGCGGGACAGCTCTCGGCAATGCTTGCCGGAAACGACAGGGGCGCGGCTCACTTCCGCGGTGGAATCATCGTATCCGGAAGCCTCGCGGACGTGAATGCAGTCGCTCTCGGCCGGCGCGCCCTTCAGCAGTTCCCGGCCGACATCGGGCTCGGAGTCGCCGGGCGCCCCATTCCAGGCTCGGACCCGGAGATGCACGAGCTCGACATCGCCATCCTCTGGCCGGCCCGAGGCGTGGAGACGGTAACGACCCAGAGGTCACGTCACTTCAGGCGGCGCGCCATGGGCGCCTTGCATGCGCTTGACGAGCTTCGGAAGCTTCTAGCCCAGGCGTGACGCTGCGCTTTCGCGCATGCCGCCGGGCACGGGGAGCGTACAGAGCGGTCGAGCCTCACAGGGTCAAGGTCGAGACCGCGTGAAGCCGTGCGGCGCCGTCGTGGCACTATCAGCGGGAGGCAGCAGGGAGGCGACATAATCCTTCGGTTGCGGCGCGTGCCGGTGGGGGTTCCTGTTGCGCCTCGCTTCGCGGCCGGTGTATCATACGATTCGCCAATCCCTTCCACGTTCGACCCGCGGGGGCCCGTAGCTCAGCGGTTAGAGCGACCGGCTCATAACCGGTTGGTCGCAGGTTCGAACCCTGCCGGGCCCATCGAGAGAACAGCCTCGTCGTCCTGCCGGACACACCCATGAGCTTCCGCATCCGCTCCTATGGCTTCGCACGGGGGTGATACTTCCGGTGCGTCTCCTCCGCATAGCGGTCGGAGGCATGCACGTAGCGCGTCGTCGTGTCGAGCGACTCGTGGCCGAGCAGTATCTGCAGCGCGGCCGGGTTCGCTCCTTCCTCCGCCAGGTAGGTCGCGAACCCGTGACGCAGTGAGTGTGCCGATGTTGGCACGTTGATGCGCAGCCTCTCCCTGTAGTGCTTGATGCGCTCCTGGACGTAGTTCGTCGAGATCCGGCGGCGAGGGTCGTTGACGTTCCGGCCGGCATACGGCACGAACAGAGCCGGCGCGTTGTCGGTCCGCGTCGCGATGTACGCGTCGAGGTGCGTCTGCGCGCGCTCCGTCAGGTACACGAACCGCTGCTTCCGCCCCTTGCCTGTGATGAAGATGCGTCCGGAGCCGTCTATCTGTGAGCGCCTGAGGTTGCACAGCTCTGAGATGCGCATACCCGTGGCCAGGAGCACCTCGAGCATGGCCCGGTTCCGCAACGCGATGCGTGCATCTCCTTCAAACTGGGTGGGGGACTCGACCAGAGACGTCAGCGCATCCAGCTCGGCCACCTGCGGGTGCTTCCGTATCGTCTTGGCCATCTGCACCGCATCGGGAGCCAGCGGACAGGGCAGGTCGGTATCGACCCGGTACTTGAGGTACGACCGGAGCGCGGACAGCATCCGGTTGATGGAACGCGAATCGAGCTGTGTCGCCGCGGCATCAGCGCCGGCGGCGGTCTCACGGTCCCGCGAGGACAGGTACGCCTTGTAGTAGGTGATGTCCCGTTTGGTAAGTGTCGCGAACTGGAGCTTGCTTTCCGTCATGAATCGGTCGAAGACCCGCAGGTCTCGCTCGTAGTTGTACACCGTGCGCGGGGAGTAGCTGTTCGCCTGAAGGTGCAAAAGGAAGTCGTCCAGTTCGGGCAGCATTGGTGAACCTCCTTGCCGGATATTCCGGTCGTTACTGAGTATAACGGTGATTATACGCAGTCGTCAAGGGATAGCTCCATACCTACAACCACCTCCCATATGGTTCCCACTTGGCCCGACGCGCTCTTGGCCGACAACGGACACTGGTCCAAGCCTCCGCAGTCTCACGATGTGGTCCTCCTGCCGCTCAGCACGCTCCTGCTCAACGGCAGATGCCAGGTCCGGCCTCCAGCATGTCTCGCATCGATTCTCCCGCCGTCCAACGTGCTGCTCATCGACCGCATCGTTCCAGTGCCGCCACTTCGCCGGGCGCCGCGTCGCTAGGCTGCGAGCACCTCCCGCCGCCGCAGTCGACTCCCGTGGCCCGCGGGCTCCCGCCGGGCATCGGCGCCGCTTCGCCCGGAACCGCCGGCCGCCGTCCCAGCCCGCCACCGCAGCCCGGACACTCCAGGCAACCCTCAGGCCCTCTGCCGACGCCCGCCGGCATCATCGACAGTTCTCCCAGGTTGCTCCATGTGTCCTCAGCGACCACCCGGAGAGTGCAGAGAAATGCGCTGATGCGACCAAAGAGCCGGGTCATCCCGAAAACGGGCCGATTTCGCGCGATTTCGAGGGGGTGTCTCGACGCCGGCTGCCACCGGCAGGCTCCGGGATGCCGGCGGCGTCCGGACCGGCACGGAAGATCCGGACTCCGTTGTCCTTCCCGGGGCCACACATCCATGTGCAACGCCTTGTCGCGGTCCGGCAAGGTCGACCTTCGACCTTCGAAAGCGTCCGCACCGTGGTCGACACGGAGTCCCACGTCCCTCTGCGGCAAGCGCATTCCCGGGGACGCCCGGTCCGCACGGGACTGCACACGGATCGGGATACGAGACTGGCTGCCGACCGGCAGGTACGGTAGAATAGCCACGGGGAGGTAACGTACATGGCCGAACCTGAGGTGAAGAAGTACCTGGCGGAGCGACGCCGCTTCATGTCCGCATGGCAGCGCAGCAGCGACCGGAACGCATATAGCCGGCTGCTCAACGCCTGGGCAAGGGTCAAGGACGCATGGGACGCGCTGACGCCCGAGGAACAGAAGAAGGAACCTGCTCTGCCACGGGAACCCGTCTAGCCCCCTATGCCTGCTTCCGCACGCCCCTGCCCGGCCGAGTGTTATGTCGCTACCCGCATCCTCTGGTGCGGTTCGTCTCTCCTGAGAACACCTT
>CAZLPP010000001.1:0-45501 GCA_964561465.1 uncultured Dehalococcoidales bacterium | reverse complement strand
CGGTCAGTTGCCACCCGGCCACTCCGAAGGTACAATCTCTCGTTTGCAGCGAGAGGAGACCACAGTGGAGACGCGAAGGCTAACCGTTCGACAGGTCATCAGCCCGGGCAGCATCGTTGCGAACGATGGCCAGACATACGTCCTTCGAGGCATTCCGGACACCGAAGAGGACTTCCACCGCTTCCCGGCCGCCAGGGAACTCGTTGAGCGCGAGTTGCTCAATCGTGACGTGCTCGTGGCGGATGCGACCGCGCGCGAACTGCCCGACCTTCCCGGCCTTGAGGTGGAAGCCTTCGATGCGAGCGGCGCGCCTCTCGCGCCCTATCTGGCCCCCCGAGTGGCGGGCGTCCTCACGGGCCATCCAATGAAATAGCCGGCCCTTTCGGGCCGGCCGGCGAGTACTGTACAAGTGGGAAGCGGGGACTCAGAATCCCCCGCGCATCCGCATGGTGCTCGTGATATTGACCTCAAGCTGCTGCGAGCACTTCGGGCACGTGAGTTCGATGGTGAGAGGTTTCTCCATCACCCGCTGCACCAGCGAGGTGACGATGGAGTCAAGGTTGTCCAGCCGCTCGTCGAGCATCTTCACGCGACGTACCAACTGCTCGACATCATCGTGCCCCTGAGGCGCCGCTCCCGAAGTCCGATCCCTGTCGTGCTTGGGCGCCAAGTCAGAGACCCCTCTCGATGACCCCGAGCGACTCGAGTTCAGCCTTGTCCTGTTCGATCAGGCCCGCGACCTTCTCGGACACGGTCTTCTCGAGGTACTTCCGGAAGGACTCCTTCGCAGCGGGAGACGACCGCACCGCTCTCTTCACTTCCTCCCACTCGTCCTTGATGACCTGGTTGATCTGCTCGGGAGTGACGGGTTCACTCCCTTCGCACATGGCCTCGACGCTCTCAAGCACGCGGCCCACCATCGTCCGCCTCAAACGGTCAAACGAGAAGACTTCTTCCCAACTGTAAGGCTTCTCCTGTCTCTTCTGTACCATCGCTGCTGACCTCCAGTCGCTACGTTGCCGCGCCCTTATGATAGGTACCAACCTGTGGACTGTCAAGGCATCAGGCGCATCCGTTGAAGGAGCCAGCCACTGGTGCTACATTATGTCGCACGTACCGGATGGAAAGGAGGCAGCCCATGGAGGAGATAGAGGTCGGGAGAGTCACCGATTTCTTCGCGAAGCCGGTGGTAGCGGGCATCGACGTGCAGGGGGCGCTGAAGAAGGGGGACCTCGTCCGCATCAAGGGAGCCACCACCGACCTGGAGTTCGTGCTTGCCTCGATGCAGATCGAGCACATCAGCGTGCTCGAGGCCAAGCCGGGCGACCTCATCGGCATCAAGGTCCCCGACAGAGTCCGCCCCGGCGACCGGGTCTACAAGGTTATCGAATAGCACGCATCAGGTTGGCCATCTCGATGGCGCTGAGCGCTGCCGCGAAACCCCGGTTGCCTTCTTTCGCGCCGGCGCGCTGGATAGCCTGTTCCAGCGTATCCGCAGTGATGATGCCCTGAATGACGGGAAGGCCGAAATCGAGGGCCACCTTGGCGACTCCCTTGTTGACCTCTGACGCCACGTAGTCGAAATGCGGCGTACCTCCCCGAATCACTGCGCCCAGGCAGATGATGGCATCATAGTCGCCGGTCTCCGCAAGCACCTTGGCCACAAGCGGAATCTCGAAACTGCCGGGGCACCAGGCCACGTCCACAAGCTCGTCAGACACGCCGTGGCGCTTGAGAGCGTCTTTGGCTCCCTCCAGTAGTCGCAGTGTGATCAACTCGTTGAACCGGGCAACCACGATAGCGAAGTGCAGCCCCTCGCCGGTGAGCATCCCTTCAAACGACTTGGCCATGCTTCTCCTCCTCAATGCCGAGACGATGCCCTAGCTTCTCCTGCTTCGTCTTGAGATACCGCGCGTTGTGGGGATTCGCCGGCACTATGACCGGCACCGTCTCCACAATCTCGATACCATAGCTCTCGAGGCCGATAACCTTCCGCGGATTGTTGGTCAACAAGCGGATCTTGTGCAGCCCGAGGTCCGCCAGTATCTGGGCCCCCACGCCGTAGTCTCGCAGGTCCGGCGGAAACCCGAGGGCCAGATTGGCCTCAACCGTGTCCATCCCCCTGTCCTGGAGCTCGTAGGCGCGCAGCTTGTTGTGGAAGCCGATGCCGCGGCCTTCCTGACGCATGTACAACAGGACTCCCCTGCCCTCCTGGCTGATCAGGTTCATGGCCAGGCCAACCTGGTCGCCACAGTCGCAGCGGCAGCTGCCAAACACATCGCCGGTGAGGCACTCGCTGTGGACCCGCACGAGCACGGGACCGCCATTCGTGACATCGCCCTTGACGAGCGCCACGTGCTCGTTCGTATCAACGCTGCTCTTGTACGCGATGGCGAGGAACTCGCCGTATCTCGTCGGTAACCTGGCCTCGGCCACTCGCTTGACCAGTCGCTCGTGCCGGCAGCGATAGGAGATGAGGTCGCGTATCGCGATTATCCTGATGCCGCGCTTCTCGGCGATCTCCTCCAGTTGCGGCAGGCGCGCCATCGTGCCGTCCTCATTCATGATCTCGCAGATGACACCCGCGGGGTAGAGACCGGCAAGGCGCGAGAGGTCCACGATCGCCTCAGTGTGGCCGGCACGGGCAAGTACGCCACCTTCGCGGGCGCGAATCGGAAACATATGCCCCGGTCTCGCCAGATCGGAGGTCGTCGACTTCGGGTCAAGCATGACGGCCACGGTTCTCGCCCTGTCCGCTGCCGAGATGCCGGTCGTTGTGCCCGTCTTGGCCTCAACCGGCACGGTGAAGGCAGTGCCGTTCTTGGAGGTGTTGTCCTGCACAGCCAGCGGGATGCCAAGCTGGTCGAGCCGTTCTCCGATGATGGGCAGACAGATGAGACCTCTGCCCTCGCGGGCCATGAAGTTGATGACCTCGGGCGTCACCTTCTCTGCCGCTATGGCGAAGTCTCCTTCGTTCTCCCGGTTCTCATCATCAACGATGATGATGAAGCGCCCCTGTCGGATGTCCTCAATCGCGTCTTCGATGCGTCCAAGCATGGTTGTCACCTCATACGTAGCCGTGTTCCTGCAGCAGTTCCCACGTGACGCCATCGCCTTCCGTACGCTGCCCGTAGAGGCGCTCGAGATATCGTGCGATGACATCCGCCTCCAGGTTGACGATGCGTCCCGGTCGGGCCGCGCCAAGCGTGGTCTGGGACGTAGTATAGGACACAAGCGAGACAGCAAACGAATCAGGCATCACCCTCGCCACAGTGAGGCTCACGCCGTCCACCGCGACCGAGCCCTTGAACGCCACGTAGCGCATGACACCGGTCGGAGCCTGCACCGTCATGATTGTCGCCGACTCCTCAGCTACGATCGAAAGGACGCGTCCCACGTCGTCCACGTGCCCGAGCACGATGTGGCCGCCGAGCCGTGTGGAGGGCGTGACGGCGCGTTCAAGGTTGACCATGTCGCCGGGCGTGAGGCTGCCCAGGTTGGTCCGCCGCAACGTCTCGGGCATGACTTCAGCGGAAAACGATTCCCCGTCCACGCGCGTGACCGTGAGACACACGCCGCTGACGGAGATGCTGTCGCTTACCTTCGTGTCTGCGAGAACGGCGTGAGCTTCGACCGAGATGTGGTGGCTGCCGAGTTCACGTACGCGGCCAACCTCTTCGACTATGCCGCTGAACATACACCGGCCGATGCTTTCCTGACGTACCCGCTGACAAGCACGTTGTCGGCGAAGCTCTTCACTTCAACGCGGTCCAGGGAGAGGGCTTCCGGAATCGTCAGAGCTCCAAGGCCTCCGACGGCCGTGCGGCCCTCGGTGCCTCCGATAATCATCGGAGCGATGAAAGCCAGTACCTTGTCGACCAGCCCGTGGTCGAAGGCATATCCAAGTAGCTCGCTTCCACCCTCGAGCAACACCGTGGATACCTGCCGCTGGCCTACGCAGCGAAGCAGCGCCTCCAGGTCGACGAGCCCGCCACTGCCGGGCAGGATGGCTACCTCGACACCGTGTTCCTGAAGCTGCCGCTTCTTATCCTCGTCGAGAGGTTCGACGCACGCCACGAGCGTCTTCCCCGGCTGAGTCAGCACCCTGGCATCGACAGGCGTGCGGCCCGTGCCGTCGACAACGATACGCAGCGGCTGCCGGGTCGTGCAGCCGCTCTTCCCACAGCAACCGCGGGCGGTCAGCCGGGGGTCATCGGTGATGATCGTATTCACACCGATCATGATCGCGTCGACGGTGTGGCGAATGCTGTGAACAAAGCAGCGGGACTGCTCGTTGCTGATCCAGTGCGAGTGGCCGGTGCGAGTGGCAATCTTGCCGTCAAGGCTCATCGCGAACTTTGCCACCACGAAGGGCAGTCCGGTCGTGATGTACTTGACGTAGGCCTCATTGATCTCGCGCGCCTCCGCCTCGCGACCACCCACGAACGTCTTGATGCCTGCCGCGTTCAGCTCCTGGATGCCCTTGCCTGCGACAAGCGGATTCGGGTCCAGCATCGCCACATGCACTTCGGACAGTCCCGCCTCGATAACGGCCCGGGTGCACGGAGGAGTACGGCCGAAGTGGCAGCACGGTTCGAGCGTGACGTACATCGCGGCGCCGCGCGCCCGGTCGGCAGCCTGCCGCAGCGCCACGACTTCGGCGTGCGGTCCTCCGACGGGTTGCGTGTAGCCCATGCCGACAACCTGACCGTCACGGACAACGACGGCGCCTACCGCGGGATTCGGGCTGGAGTAACCGGACGCGAGTCTCGCAAGAGACAGCGCGCACTCCATGTAGTCGGACGATGGCATGACTTCTCTCGTGCTTTCCGTCAGGCGTGCGACATGCTCACCGGGACAGGGACATGGTGGTTGAACAAACGATATACGGCGGCAACGGCAAAGTCAAACTCCGCGCAACGTACGGCACGAACAGCGGAACAGCAATCATGCTCGAAGCTTCGCCTCCACGGATTCCATCTTGCCCTGCATCGTGAGCTTCTTGTCACGTCGTTCGTCTATCTTCACCAGAGTCAGCACCCTCACGACTCTGTCGTCGAACGTGCTTTCATGCACGTCGCGGACGGCCGCAAGGATGGCGTCAAGGTCTCCCTCCAGTATCGTGCTCATGGGCGTCAGCATGCACTTCACATCTGGGTGCCGCGCAAGGACGCGCTGCGCCCGCGCGACGTATTCGCTCACCGACGGACCGACTCCCGACGGCACCACAGTAATCTCAGCCACAGCCATGCTACCTCCCACGTGCCCCACGGACTCACCGGGGGCCAAGACCCCGGTACCGGTTGAGCGTCTCAAGCATCGCCTTGTAGTCCTTCCCATCGGCCACGGCAGGAGCCGTGTCGCGGCGAGCCCCTCCCGCAGCACCGTTGGGAGGCACACCGCCGCCCTCGAGCCACCGGTTGAGCGCCTCAACCACGATATCGCGCACCGTCCGTCCCTGCTGAACGGCGGCAATCTTCAGGGCCTTCGCCAGCTCCTCGCTGCCGAGATCAACGGTTATGCGTGTGCCCTTGCCTGACACGGCATCCTTCCTCCCCGCGTCTGCGACTCGACCCCACAGGCGCTACCTGAAACACTTCCAATAGTCTTTCAGGTATCCACGTACGCGCTGGACCACCTTCGCGGTGTCGTCGGCAACAAGATCCTGCACGAACTGCTGCGGCACCGGGACCGGCTCCTCCACCTCGACGCCGAAGCCGGCCAGACCCGACACCAGAGCCAGCCATGCCGATGGCAGCACCTCGATGTTGTAGCCCGAGCCTATTATGTCAATCTCGGCGCAACCACATTCCGCAACGAGGGACCGCATCCGTTCGCCAATCATCTTGAAGCCTTCGATGGGCAGCCCGAGATTCGTGAGTCCATCGGCAAAGTGCGGATCCGACCCACCATTCCTGATGATGACTTCCGGCTTGAACTCCCTGGCGACAGGCTCCACGACCTGCTCGAACGCAAGCCTGTACGAGTCGAGCCCGGCATACACAGGCATCGGTACGTTGATGGTGAACCCCTTCCCTTCACCCTGGCCGATGTCGTTTGCGAACCCGATGCCGGGGTAGAGGGTCGAGGGGTCCTGGTGCAAGTCGACGAACAGGACCCGGGGATCGGTGTAGAAGTACTCACACGTCCCATTCCCGTGATGCGCATCGGTATCCAGGACCATGACGCGTTTGAGGCCATAGTGCTCCAGCAGGTACTTGGCCGCGAACGCATTGTCGTTGTAGATGCAGAATCCCTCTCCATAGTTCGGCTTGGCATGGTGAAGGTTGCCGCCAATGCAGATGACGATTTCCTCCCGGTCCTCAACGACAAGGGCGGTCGCCTTCTTGGCCTGACCGATGGCGATCCTGGCGGCTTCCTCCAGTTTGCCCGGCCTCCCGCGCGGCAGGTTGTCAAGCGACTGATACCTTGGGAAGTCCATGCTGCCGGCAAAGACCTCACCACGATTGGCCGCACGGAAGTACCCGGTGCAGAAGTCGATGTACTCCTGGCTGCAGATCAGCCGAAGGTCATCCTCCGTGCAGGTATCGGCGGCAACAATCCGGTAGTTCCCGTCCTCGCGAACATGCTTCCGGAGCATCTTCGGGAATATCTCGTACCGGTCTCCCCTGAACGGGTGCCCCGGCCCGAAGTCGTATTCCTTCAACTCTTCCCTGTACAGGATGCTGACCGTCATGCTGCCTCCTTTCCACCTCCGCTGAGGAAGCGCGTCAGCACTTCCACCAGCTGATCGAGGTCGGTGACACAGACATGTTCATCCACACCGTGGATGTTGCTCTCAGGTCGGATGAGCCCCACGCCGAAGGACTGTCCTCCCCAGGGACCACAGGCGGCACCAGGGAGTTCCCCGGACATCATGGCTCCGAAAAGGCCGGTCGCACCCGTCACATCGCGGATGACATCAGCCATGGCAAGCGCAGCCGGGTCGTCACAGGGAGGAACCGGCGGAATCGCATACTCCCTCACCACATCCCACTTCACACCCGGGACACTCCGGAGAACCTCGAGCAACTCATCCCGGGCAGCCGCTACGCGCTCTTCGGGCAGAAGACGACGATCGATGCTGAAGGTGCAAAGGTCCGGCACGACGTTGCGCGCCAGCCCACCACCCACGAGGTTCACATTCAGGCAAGGCTGTATCAGAGAGAGACCGGTATCGGGGTGAGTCGGCACTCGGGAGCGCCGTCCCAGTACCTGTCCCTTCAGCGCCAACACGGCGGCCATCAGGCGAGCGCCGTCCTCCACAGCGTTGCGGCCAAGATGAGCAAGGCCGGAGTGCACCGACACCCCATGCACGGCGATATCGAGCTGCAGCAGACCGAGATTCGCGATGGTGACATACCCGAACGCGTTGTCCAGACTCAACACGTGCGGCCGCGCGCCGGCATCGAGGTACGGAGTCAGGTACTCCAGTTGTGACATCTGGTGCGTCTCCTCATCCATCGTCACCAGCACCGACACATCGTACCGGAGCTCCCGGTCACGCAGCCTGTCGAGCGCTCCAAGGACCGCAGCAAGCGAGCCTTTCATGTCGGCGGCCCCACGCCCGTACACACGTCCATCGCCGACGCGAGGAAGGAAGGCATCCCAGCCCTGCGCCGGAACGACGTCGATGTGGGAGTAGACGAGCAACCGCTCGGCTCCAGAGCGCCGACGGTGACACACGAGGGCCGTTCGGCCTTCGAGCCCGTCGGCTGCTTCCCGCGGGATGTCGATGCGCACGCTCGAGCACCCGACGCCGTCGAACAAAGGAGCGAGATACGCAATGGCGGCACGGCACCCCGTCCCATCTGCCGCACTCGTGTCGAACTCGATGAGCCGGCAAAGTACGTCTACGTAGTCCATGTACGGGCACGCTATTGTAGCCGATTTGCCCGGCAATGCCCATGTGCCGGCCTCTGCGTGGGCGCAAAGGAGCGGGCTCAGCCGGCGGGCGCCGGCGCGACCAGCGTGACAGTCGCCGCCACGCGCTCCATGAGCTCAGGAACGTTCCACCCCGTGGCTGCGGAAACGGGTACGAAGTCCGGCCGTGACAGCTCGAGCCGCTCCCGCACGGCGGCGAGGTCCTCCCCACCACCTCCTCCCTGCACCAGGTCTACTTTGTTCAGGGCGGTGACGATGGGACGCTGGCCAAGCCCCATCTCACCCAGGATGCGTTCAACTGTCGCATGCTGACGTGCGGCATCACGATGAGAGATATCCACGACGTGCAACAGCACGTCCGCTTCGCCGATCTCCTCCAGAGTGGTACGAAAGGCCGCCACGATGGAGTGCGGAAGCTTGTGAATGAACCCCACAGTGTCGGTCACCAGCACCGGGACATCTCCCGGCAGGCAGATCCTCCGTGTCACCGGGTCGAGCGTCGAGAAGAGCTTGTCCTCGACCCTGACGCCGGCGCGACTGAGCATATTGAAGAGCGTGCTCTTGCCCGCGTTCGTGTAGCCCACCAGGGCAACCAGCGGGATGCCTTCGGAACGCCGCCGACGCCGGTACACGTCCCGGTGCTGTCGGACATGCTCCAGCTCCTCCTCCAGACGCCTGATCCGCTGCCGTATGAGCCGGCGGTCCGTCTCGAGCTGAGACTCCCCCGGTCCGCGCGTGCCGATTCCACCCCCCAGCCGTTCGAGATGCTGCCAGCGCCCCACCAGGCGCGGCAGGAGATACCGGTGCTGCGCCAGTTCCACCTGCAGCTTGCCCTCTCTTGTGCGCGCCTGCCGAGCGAAGATGTCGAGTATGAGTGCGGTACGATCGATCACGCGTACGTCCAGCGCCTCCTCCAGCGCGAGCTGCTGACGCGCCGACAGCTCGTCGTCGCAGATGAGCAGGTCGTAGCTCAGCCGCGCCTTGAGTTCAAGGACCTCCTGGAGCTTTCCTTTGCCAACGTACTGTTGCCGGGAGGGCACGCCCATGTGCTGAGAGACGGAACCGACGACGTCAGCACCCGCGCTGTCCGCAAGTCGGCCCAACTCCAGAAGGGAATCGGCTGCCGTCCAGCCTTCGGTCCCTTCGGTAGACTCAACTGCCAGCAGCAGCGCCCGCTCGTGCTTCGGCGCAGTGTTGTAGAGCTGACCCTTTATCGACTGCCTCCCCGCCACGCGGCAAGACGGCGGATGCCTTCCTCGAGTCTGTCATCCGGGAGCGTAATCGAGAAGCGGATGTAGTGCTCGCCTTCAGCCCCGTAGCCGATACCCGGCGTGACGGCCACGTGGACCTGCTCCAGCAACTCTCGCGTCAACTCGACTCCGGTGTAGCCCTCCGGAACCTTTGCCCACACGTAGAATGTGCCGTCGGGCGTGCGTGTGTGGAGCCCGATCCGCTGCAGTACCTCCACCAGCCTGTCCCGGCGCTGCTGCAAGACCTGATTGTGGTGTGAGACGACGCCCTGCGGGCCACGCAGCGCTTCGACCGCCGCAAGCTGAATCGCCTGTGGGATGCCTGAGTCAAGATTCGACTTGACGGTGAACAGGGCCCGCACCATGTCCTTGTTGCCGACGACCATGCCGATGCGCCAGCCGGTCATGTGATACGTCTTCGACAGCGAGTGGAACTCAACGCCGACGTCCCTGGCACCGGCCGCCTGCATGAAGCTCGGCGGCTTCTTACCTTCGAAGTAGACCTCGGTGTAAGGCGCATCGTGACAGATGGCCACGTCGTTCTTCCGGGCGAACGCGACGGCACGCTCAAAGAACTCGAGCGACGCCCCGGCGCCAGTCGGGTTGTTCGGATAGTTGAGCCACATCAGCGTGGCCTTTCCAGCTACGGATTCCGGTATCGCATCCAGGTCGGGAAGGAAGCCGCGCTCCTCGGTCAGGGGCATGTAGTGCGGCTGTCCGCCTGCAATCATCGTGCTCATCGAGTACACCGGGTACCCCGGGTCCGGCACGAGCACGACGCTGCCCGATTCCACGAAGCACAGAGCAATGTGACCGATGCCCTCTTTCGAACCGATGAGCGGCAGCACCTCAGTATTCGGGTCCAGCTTGACGCCGAAACGGGACTCGTACCATTCGGCAATCGCGTCGTGCAACTCGGGCAGCCCGTCACTCTCCGGATACCGGTGGTTCGCCGGCACATGTGCCTCCCAGCACAGCCGCTCGATTATGTGCGATGGCGTGGGCATATCCGGGTCGCCGATGGCAAAGGTGACGATGTCCACGCCCTTTGCACGAAGATCCGCAATGCGCCTGTTGATGTCGACGAAGAGGTACGGAGGCAGGCGGTCAAGTCGCTTCGCGAACTGCATTCTGATGTCTCCTTTGGTCTCAGTCAGGCCATTCACCAACGAACACCTGCTCGGCGGGTCCCCGCAGGACGACCTCTTCGCCTCGCGCCGACCACGCGACGGAAAGCACCCCTCCCGGCAGGTGAACACGCACTGGACTGTCACAGAGGCCGAGCAACCCCGCGACCACCGCCACGGCGCAGGCCCCCGAGCCGCACGCAAGCGTCTCGCCCGCGCCGCGCTCCCAAACGCGCGCCTCGACATCCCGTCGCCCCGTGACTCGCGCAACCTCGAAGTTCACGCGTGCGGGGAAGAGGCTGTGGCGCTCCACAAGCGGCCCCGTGACGGCGAGCGGGTACGATGCCACTGCTTCGGCCACGAATGTCACGGCGTGGGGATTGCCCATCGACACGAGGCTCACAGGAATCCACCTGTCACCGACGGCAAGCTCATGGTTCAGGATTGGTCCCGGTCGACCCGCGACGTGAGCAGGGATCTCCCCGGGTTCGAACCGCGGCACGCCCATCGAGACCTCGGCTTCCCTCACGACTCCGTCCTTCCCCCTCAGCACCTTCACGCGGCGCGTGCCGCCGAGAGTCTCGACTTCAAACGAGTCGCTGCTCGCGATGCCGTGGTCAACGACATACTTCGCAAAGCAGCGAAGGCCGTTGCCGCACGCTTCCGCTTCGGACCCGTCCGGATTGAACATGCGCATGGCCAGCGTGGAGTCCGCGCCTGTGACCACAAGGATGATGCCGTCGGACCCCACGCCGAAATGGCGGTCGCACATCTTCCTCGCGCGCTCGGCCCACGGGATATTCAGTCGGCGGGCATCGATGACGACGAAGTCGTTGCCAGCGCCGTGGCACTTCGTGAACTCCATCTACTGTGTACTCCTCTCAATCTGACGGAGGGCCTGCAGCACTGCCCCCTCGAGGTCCGCGCCATCCAACCATGCTATGCGAGTATCGGAAGGACCGAACCAGGCATGCTGGCGACGGATGAGGCGTCTCGTCTCCTGCTTCACCTGCGCGACTGCCGTCTCGAGGTCGACCTCGCCAAGCACGTACCGCGCCATCTGGCGGTATCCGATGCTCGACATTGCAGGCAGGGAGGGATCGTATCCTCTCTCCAGCAGCGACCTTACCTCATCAGCGAACCCTTGCCTTACCATTCTATCAACTCGCGCTTCCGCCCGGACAATCAGTGCCGCACGGTCCATCGTCAGGCCGAGCACGAGACCGCCGGGAGGCAGGCCGCGCTTGCGCCAGAGAAGCTCCGACGGCCGTGTGCCGGTCGCACGATACACCTCCAGTGCCCGGATGACCCGGCGCACGTTGGTCGCCTGGATCCGTTCAGCCGCCGCAGGATCGATGCGCGCAAGCTCGGCGTGCATCGCCGCGCAACCCTCCACCGCCGCACGCTGCTCCGCCATGCGACGGAAGTCGTGGTCAGGCGCCACCTCAGGCACCGTCCACGACTCCATCAGCGACCAGACGTACTGACCCGTACCCCCGACGACGAGGGGCACCGCTCCACGCTCGGCAATCGACTCGACAGCCGCCCGCGCCGTGCGCAGGTACTGTGCGAGCGAGAACTCCTCATCGGGGCAGACAGCGTCAAGCAGGTGGTGAGGCACCTGCGCCCGTTCCTCGTGTGTCGGTTTGGCGGTGCCGATATCCATGTACCGGTACACCTGCCGGCTGTCGGCATTGACGACCTCGACCGGGAGCCGTCGTGCCAGCCGCAGCGCGAACTCGGTCTTCCCCACCGCGGTCGGGCCAACGAGCGCAACCGGCCCTCGATTCCAGTTGAAGCCGTCAGTCGTTTCCACGCGTGCGCCGGCTTTGCGGACGAGCCGAGAACTAGCGGGTGGAAGCTGCGCGAAACACCATCTCGCAGAACTCCGCGGCGCGAAGGCTCGCTCCCCCCACCAGTGTGCCATCAATCTCGCTCTGGCGGATGTATCCGGCGATGTTGTCGATGGTGACACTCCCTCCGTAGAGGATGCGAACGCCGGCCGCAACTCCGGAGTCCCAGATATGAGCCAGCACCTCTCTGATGCCACTGACGGTGAGATTCACCGACTCCGGCTCGGCGGACCGGCCCGTGCCTATCGCCCAGACGGGTTCATACGCAACCACGAATTCATCCAGCGGTGGAGTGCACTGAAGCGCCCCTCTGAGCTGTCGTTCGAGCGTCACCTCGGTCTCGCCGGCATCGAACTGCTGCAGCGTCTCCCCGACGCAGAGTATCGGTGTGAGCCCGTGTCGCCGCAGGGCGGCGACCTTCTTCGCCACCGTCTCATCACTCTCCCCGAACCACCGGCGACGCTCCGAATGGCCGACGATGACATAGCGGCAGAGGCCGGCCAACATCCGGGGAGACACCGCGCCGGTGTACGCCCCCGCGTCCTCGTAGAAGGCGTCCTGCGCGCCGAGTTGAACGCCTGAGTCCTTGAGTATCTGGCTCACGCTCTGCAGGGCCACGTGGGGAGGACAGACCGCCACCTCGACGTCCACTACCGTCCCAAGACCTTCCCGCAGAGACGAGGCGAGTTGAACCGCCTCGGGAATGGTGCAGTTCATTTTCCAGTTACCGGCGACCAGGAGTCTTCTCACGCTACCCTCACCTTCGTCGGCGACAGCGCTACAGGCTACGCATCGTTCAGCGCCTCGACGCCAGGCAACGTACCCTTCTCGAGCAACTCAAGCGTTGCGCCCCCGCCGGTCGAGACGTGCGTCACAAGCTCCGCCAGCCCCATGTCCTGGACGGCATCGACGCTGGAACCTCCCCCGACAACCGTCACCGCGTTCAGACCGGCAAGGTAGTTGATGAGGCACTTCGTTCCCAGAGCGAACTGCGGTATCTCGTAGATCCCCATCGGCCCGTTCCACATCACGGTCCGGCATGCCTCGAGCCGGCCAAAGAAGTGCTCGATGGTCCTGGGTCCGATATCCACAATGCTGGCATCCGGCGGAACGCCGGTAGTCTGAACTACCGCCGTCCTGACGCCGGCTTTCACCTCGCGGGCAACGAGCACATCGAGCGGCAGCACCACCGGGACACTCGCTCGTGTGGACTCCCTCATTATGTCCAGTGCCTCGGAAAGCATCTCGTCTTCCACGAGTGACTTGCCGACATCAAGCCCCCGCGCCTTGAGGAACGTGGCGGCAAGGCCGCCGCCGACCAGAACGACGTCGACACGCGCCAGCATGTTCTTGATCATGCCGACCTTATCACTCACCTTGGCTCCACCGAAGACGCAGGCAAAGGGACGCGCCGGAGACGCCAGGAGCCCGCCAAGAGCGGAAAGCTCCTTTTCCATGAGCAGGCCGGCAACAGAAGGCAGGTAGTGAGTGATGCCTTCCGTTGACGCGTGGGCCCGGTGAGCGGTGCCGAAGGCATCGTTCACATAGAGGTCCGCGAGCGCTGCCAGCTTCCGGGCAAATCCGGGGTCGTTCTTCTCCTCCTCGGCATGGAACCTCAGGTTCTCGAGCACCAGCACGTCGCCGTCACGCATCCGCCCGACGGCCGCCTCAGCCTCCGGCCCGACACAGTCGCCCACATACGCCACCGTCAGGCCAAGCAAGGCCGAGAGGCGTTCGACAACCGGCTTGAGCCGCGCGTCCTCGGACACCTTGCCCCTGGGGCGACCGAGGTGCGAAGCCAGAATCACACGCCCGCCTCTCTCGATCAGATAGCGAATCGTGGGCAGCGAGGCCCGAATCCGCGTGTCATCGCTTATCCGGCCGGTCTCACTCTCGAGCGGCACATTGAAGTCCACCCGGACGAATACCCGTTTGCCTCTGACATCGATGTCTCTGATCGTCTTCTTCATCAATGACCTGGCTCCTTCCCGACACCCGGCTTGCGGCCCGGAATCGACAACCGTTGATGGCGACACGGGCAAAGGCAAGGTCGCGATACGCGACGTCCCTGAGGGGACTCACACACTGCCCGCACGCGGTCATCGCCCTTCTGGAGACGAAGCGTGAACACGGAATGGTAGTGGCGGCATCGTTGCGGTGTCAACTCAGGCCACTGCCGGCAAACTTGCTTCGACTCCTTCGGTCCAATATAATTAGCAGTTTGAAAGACAGAGTGCTAATCACGGGAGGCAATGAATGAACTGCTCGGTATGCGGCGGCCCTCTTCTGTTCGACAGGGTCGTGTTCCGATGCTCGTGTGGCACATACGTCCACGCGTACTGCGCCGATAGGCACATACTTCAGGCGCACAGGCCTGAGTTCGTCGAAGGTCGTGTCGATCTCAACGGTGAGTTCCATCTGAAGAACGAGCCGGTCGAAGCACCGGTGCCCACCCTCAAGATGCCCGCTGAGATCGGTCCCGAGGCAGAGGAGGCCGTTCTGGCAAACAGCCCCCTGCCGGAAGAGGAAGAGCTGCAAGGCGAGGAGGAAGAGGAGGGAGAGGAGGATCTCGAACCGGACGAAGAGGAACTCGCGAGGGAAGCGAGGTCAGAGGACGACCCCGGACAGGACCGCTAGGTGGTCGGGGGAGGACAGCGTTTGCCGCGTGCAGGAGGATGACAGGTGCCCACCTATACATACAAGTGCGACAGCTGCGAACGCGAATTCGACGTGAGGCAGAGTTTCAAGGACAAGCCCGTCGCGACATGCCCCGGATGCGGCCGCGATGCGCGGCGTGTCTTCTGCCCGGTGCCGATTGTGTTCAAGGGGCCGGGCTTCTATACGACGGACTCCCGCGGCGCCTCAGCGACAGCCTCCAAAGACAGCGACTGATGCCTCCCTGCGGCAATCCGACCGCAGGAGCCCTTTCATGCTAGACTGTTGACACGTCCCTGTAGCTCAGCCGGATAGAGCGGCTGCCTTCTAAGCAGCGGGTCGTGGGTTCGAATCCCACCAGGGATGCTTATCCACCGAACCAGCCGCACGACGTCCGGCGGCATCTTTTAGCCCCGTCATGGCAGGCCCGGGAGGGTGGTGCTCAGTGAGGAGGGCCCCGCGTGCAAGTCCCTCCGCCTTGCACGCCACGTACGGACTGTGATACATTAGCGGAGTTTGGCTCTACGGCGAAATCATCCCACAGGATAAGGCGAGGCATGGAGAATCCATCAGTAAAAGGGCTACTTGAGGCTGGCGCGCACTTCGGTCATCACACAAGCTACTGGCATCCAAAGATGAAGCGATACATCTTTGCCCAGCGCAACGGCATCCACATCATCGACCTGGAACAGACGGTGCAGATGCTGCAGGATGCGTGCGCGTTCGTTCGCGATGTCGCGGCGCGCGGACAATCGGTGCTGTTCGTCGGCACGAAGCGCCAGGCTCAGCAGGTCATCGAGGAAGAGGCCAAGCGGTGCGGCATGTTCTACGTCAGTCAGCGATGGCTCGGCGGCATGCTCACCAACTTCGGCAACATTCAGTCGAGGATTGACTACCTCGTTCGACTTGAGGACCGGAGAGACAAGGGCGAACTGGATCTCCTCTCGAAGAAGGAGCGCTCACGCCTCGAGAAGAAGCTGACTCATCTGAACAACCAGTTGGGCGGCTTCAAGGAGATGACCTCGTTCCCCGGCACTCTCTTCATCTCCGACCCGCTGAAGGACAAGATCGCCCTGGCCGAGGCGCGCAGGATGGGCATTCCCGTTGTCGCCATATCCGACACCAACTGCAACCCGGACCTCATAGACCACCCGATTCCGGCCAACGACGACGCCATCAAGGCGATTCGGCTCATTGCCAGCAAGATCGCGGATGCAGTCATCGAAGGACGCGGGATGTACGCGAGCGAGCAGGTCGATGAGGCTACCGCCGCAGTGGGCGATCACCCCGAGGAACCCATCGAGATACTGCGCTCGTACACATTCAACCCCGACGAAGGATAGTGAGATAGACAGATGGAAGTCACCGTAGAGGCAGTCAAAGAAGTACGCACGAAGACCAGCGCCGGCATGCTCGACTGCAAGAAGGCGCTCGAGCAGTGCAGCGGCGACATCGCCGGCGCCATCGAGGCGCTCAGGCAGAAGGGCTTCGCCATGGCGGAGAAGCGCGCCGAGCGCGTCGCCGGTGAAGGCATCGTGGCATCGTACGTACACCACAACAGTCGCGTGGGCGCCCTGGTCGAGCTGAACTGCGAGACCGATTTCGTGGCGCGCACCGACGACTTCCGGCGGCTGGCGTACGATATTGCCATGCACGTCGTTGGCGCCAGCCCGCTCTACCTCGCGCCGGAGGACATGCCCGCCGACTGCCAGACGCCCGCGGAGGAGTCCTGCCTGCTCTCACAGCCCTTCATCAAGGATCCCTCCAGGACCATTGCCGACCTCATCACGGAAGCAATCGCCCGCACGGGCGAGAACATCAAGATCGGCAAGTTCGCTCGCGTCCAGCTGGGCTGCTAGCAACGCGGGCGGATCGTTCGCCGGAATGGAGGCGGTGCCATGGTGAACGAACTGCTCAAGAACGTGACCGCCGACATGCAGAAATGCGTGGACGGTCTCTCGCATGAGCTGGCGTCGGTCAGAACCGGACGGGCAAGCCCTGCACTGGTCGAAGGCGTAGTGGTCGAGTACCACGGCGCGGCGCTGCCGATCAAGCAACTCGCGAACATCGCCGTGCCCGAGCCGGCCCTCATCACCATACAGGCCTGGGACAAGACGGCGCTCCGCTCCATCGAGAAGGCGATTCTGAAGGCCAATCTTGGGCTAAATCCCTCGAACGACGGCAACCTCATTCGCCTCGCCATACCCCCGCTCAACGAAGAGCGCCGCGTCGAGCTTGCCAAGTTGACCGGCAAACGCGTCGAGGAGCGGAAGGTCGCCCTCCGCAATATCAGGCGCGACCACGTCGCCCACCTGAAGCAGATGGAGAAGGACAAGCTCATCTCGGAGGATGAGATGGCGTCAACACTCAAGAAGATCGATGAGATGAGCGACGCCTTCATCGAGAAGGCCGCCGAGATTGGGCGCGCCAAGGAGAAGGAGATCCGCGAGCTGTAGCCCGACGTCCCGCTCGCGAACTACTCCACTCGTCGCCTTCGTCTGCTACAATTCTCCCGTGTTGCGCCTCAGGCTGCTCACGGCCTCCATCGGACTGCCTCTCATCCTCGTGGCCATCGCTATCGGAGCACCCGCCTTCGCAACACTCCTCGCCGTCGTTGCAGCCGTGTCCGCCTTCGAACTGTGTCATCTCGCACCCGGCCTGCGGCGGGGAGACCCGCTCGTGGTCCTCGGAATCGCGTGGGCAGCCATCCTGGCGCTGCGCTACTTCGTCAACTCCGCGGACCTGCTCGCTGCGGGGATGGCGCTGCCGCTCGTGCTCTCCCTCGTGCTGATGCTCCCGAAGGGCGACAGGCGGCCCGGGTTCACCGCATGGTCATGGACCGTCGCCGCAGCTCTCTACGTCGGCTGGCTGCTCGGCCACTGGGGCGGCCTCTACCGCATGCACGACGGCGTCGCCCTCGTGCTCTTCGGCATGCTCGTGACTTTCGCGTATGACACGGGTGCGTTCTTCACCGGACGTCGCTTCGGGCGCCACAAGCTCTCCCCTGGCATCAGCGCCGGCAAGACGTGGGAAGGCGTCGCGGGCGGGGTCGCACTGGCGCTGTGCGTCGGACTCCTCGTGAGGCTCGTCACCCTGCACCTGGGGCACGGGTTTCCCCTGTCCGCCGGCCTCACGCCTGCTACCGCCGTGCTTCTCGCGGTAGTGGCCCAACTCGGCGACCTTGTCGAGTCTGCGCTCAAGCGCAGCGCCAGTATCAAGGACGCGGGTGTCATCCTTCCGGGCCACGGAGGTATGCTCGACCGGTTCGACAGCCTGCTCTTCACAGGTACGATGCTATACTTTGTCTCGCTGTGGACAGGCATGTGAACAGGGTCGCGTTGCTCGGCAGCACGGGTTCTGTCGGCACTCAGACCCTCGACGTAGCGAGACACCTCGGCAACCGGGTCCGCATCGTCGCGCTTGCCGCGGGTCACAACGCCGGACTGCTGTCCAGGCAGATGGCGGAGTTCCGTCCGAGGCTGTACTGCTCTCTGTCTCTCTCCGGCCCGGACACCTCCGGTGCACGCGCCGCGACGCTTGAGGAAATCGCCTCGGACGAGGGCGTCGACACCGTCGTCATCGCGACGAGCGGCATCGTCGGCCTTGGCCCGGCACTGGCAGCCCTCCGTCGTGGCAAGACCGTGGCTCTAGCAAACAAGGAACCGCTGGTGATGGCCGGTGGCATCGTTATGGAGATGGCGCGCCGTTTCGGCGGTCGTGTCATACCGGTTGACAGCGAACACAGCGCCATCTTCCAGTGCCTGCTGGGAGAGCAGAGCCCCGTGCGTCGACTTCTGCTCACGGCATCGGGAGGCCCGTTCCGGGACTACTCGACGGAGAGTCTGGCTGCCGTCAGCGTCGAGGAGACCCTGGCTCATCCGGTCTGGTCGATGGGCCGGAAGATAACGGTCGACTCGGCAACCCTGATGAACAAAGGACTCGAAGTCATCGAGGCACACTGGCTCTTCAACGTGCCCCTGGACCGCATCGAGGTAGTCGTCCATCCGCAATGCCTCATCCACTCCATGGTCGAGTTCGACGATGGTTCGGTGAAAGCCCAGATGAGCGAGCCAAGCATGACTCTGCCCATACAGTACGCTCTGACCCATCCTGTCAGGGTCGCTTCGCTGACCCGGCCTCTCGGGTGGTCGCAGCCGGTCTCTCTTTCCTTCGAGCCGGCGGATGCGACCAGGTTCCCCTGCCTGCGGCTGGCGCGCGAAGCGGGTGCGGCGGGCCGCACCTACCCGGCGGCGCTGTGCGGCGCGGACGAGGCGGCCGTCGCCCTGTTCCTGCAGCAACGTATCTCTTTCACCGGCATCGCTGACCTCGTGGAGCAGGCAGTCGGCGCCCATTGCCCCGGCGATGGAGCGTCGCTCGACGCGGTGTTGGACGCGGCCGGATGGGGATACTCGTTTGTGATGGCGCGCGCTGCCATCGTTGACACGGAGGACGCGGCACAGCCACGTGCGCGTCTTTGAATGACAATGATTGAGACACTTCTTCTATTCGTCGCTTCCATGCTTATCGTGGTCGTTGCCCACGAGTTCGGCCACTTCCTCGTGGCGAAACGCGCGGGCGTCGTCGTTGAGGAGTTCGGCATCGGCTTCCCGCCGCGGCTGTTCGGCTTCATGTGGCGCGGAACTCTGTACTCAGTCAACGCGCTTCCCGTTGGCGCCTTCGTCAAGAGCCGGAGCGAGAACGATGCCGGCGTGGAAGGCAGTCTCGCCAGCAAGGGGCCCTGGAAACGCTTCGCCGTCTACGCTGCCGGACCGTTCGTCAACATCCTCCTTGCCTTCGTACTGTTCACCACCTACTTCGGGCTGCCTCAAGCCACCGTCGTGAGTGACGGCGTCCTGGTATACCAGGTGCAGTCCGATTCACCCGCCGGCGCCGCCGGCCTGAAACCGGGTGATGTCATCGTGCGGGTTGACAGTGAGTTGATGGATACGTGGTCCAGGCTGCACCGCACACTCGCGGGGGCCACGCCGGGCGACCTTCTCCGCCTGGAGGTGCTGCGCAACGGTTCGACCATCTCGGTCGACGTATCGCCGACCTTCTCTGAGGAACTGGGAAGAAACGTCATCGGCATCGTAATCAGCCAGAACCTGGTGCAAGCAGTCGAACCGGGCTCGCCCGCCGCGGAAGCAGGCATCCTGGTCGGAGATGCACTTCTTGGCGTGAACGGCCGGGGGCTCATCAACCAGACGGCGCTGGAGGAAGCTCTCGCCGCACTTGACGACTCGTCGGGGGCGGTCTTCACTCTGCTGCGAGATACGAAGTCGTTCACGGTCGAGTTCACTGCTGCGCAGATCAACGAGGGCAAGCTTGGCCTCGGGCTGCTGTGGGCGCCCGGCGCAAGGCTGGAGCACCGTGCGACGCCGCTGACGTCAGCCGCTCTTGCCGGCGCGCAGCTCATGCTCAGCATGCCCTCACTTATCGTCGACTCGATCCCGATGATGCAGGAGGACCCGTCGCTGGCGTTCGTCGGCCCGATCGGAGCCGGACAGCTCTCCGTTGAGGCGGTGCGCGTCTTCGGTGTGTCGAACCTCATCTTCATCGCCGGTCTCATCAGCCTCGGTATCGCGCTGTTCAACCTCCTGCCCGTGCCGCCGCTTGACGGCGGTGGAATGCTCGTGGCGCTCATCGAAGCGGCCCGCCGTGGCCGGCGTCTCTCCGAGCGGGCCGTACGCCTGGCCTACGCTTTCGGCACGGCATTGCTCATCACGCTGGTCGTCTTCGCCACGACGAGCGACATCCTGCGGCTCGTTCAGGGCAGGGACTTCGGCCTATGAACGCACGCCGGCGCTCGGTCGCCGTCCGGATCGGAGCCGTCATCGTCGGCGGAGACGCCCCCATAGCCGTGCAGTCCATGACCAAGACGGACACGCGTGACGTTTCAGCAACGTCGGCCCAGGTGCAGGCGCTCGCTCGAGCGGGTTGCGATATCGTCAGGCTCGCCGTGCCGGACATGGAAGCGGCGACCGCGTTTGCCGCCATTCGCGCGACTTCATCTGTTCCCCTCGTTGCGGACATACACTTTGACCACCGTCTGGCTCTCGCCGCAATCGATGCCGGGGCCGACGGTCTGCGACTCAACCCGGGGAACATCCGCCGCCGAGAGCATCTCGAGAAGGTCGTGGCGCGAGCAAAAGAACGAGAGATTCCCATACGCATCGGCGTGAATGGCGGCAGCCTGCCGGTCGACTACCGCGCCGGCGAGCCCTTTGCAGCGAGGATGGTGGCCCTTGGAGAGGAGCAGGTGCGGGTACTGGAGGCCATGGACTTCGGCCTCATCAAGGTGTCGCTGAAGGCCTCGGACGTGCTCACGACCGTTAAGGCCTACAGCCTCATGGCCCGGCGCATCCCCTACCCGCTTCACCTCGGCGTCACTGAGGCGGGACCACCTTCCACGGGCGTCGTGCGCAGCGCGCTCGGCATCGGCATCCTGCTGCACATGGGCATCGGGGATACCATACGCGTCTCCCTGAGCGGGGACCCACTGCTTGAAGTCGACGCAGGCAGGGAGATCCTCCGGTCGCTGGCCATGGCGTCGCCGATGCCGAACGTGATAAGCTGCCCGACCTGTGGGCGAACCACTCTGGATGTCCCCGGCATCGCCTCTCGGGTGAGCGAGTACCTGCGCGGAGTCGACGTCCCGCTCACCATCGCCGTGATGGGCTGCGTGGTCAACGGCCCCGGCGAGTGCAGAACGGCCGACGCCGGCATTGCCGGAGGGGACGACAAGGTTCTCGTCTACCGCGCCGGTGAGTTTGCGTACTCGGCGCCGTCCGACCAGGCATACGAGGCCATCATCCAGGAGATCGACTTGCTGACTGCCGCCAGAAAGGCGGCTTCAGGTTCTCGAGATGAGGTGAAGTAGACATGAGACTCTCGAAGCTCTTCGGCCGCACCATACGGGAGACGCCCGCGGACGCGGACAGCGTCAGCCATCAGTTGCTGGTGCGCGCGGGGATGATATCCCAGGGTGCGGCGGGGGTGTACTCATACCTTCCGCTCGGATGGCGAGTGCTCCGCCGACTCGAGCAGGTCATCCGGGAAGAGATGGACCGCGTCGGCGGACAGGAACTGCTGATGCCCGCGCTGCAGCCGTTCGAACTGTGGCAGGCCTCCGGCCGCTACGTCTCTTTCGGTCAGTCCCTGTTCACGCTTACCGACAGGAAAGACCACCGGCTCGCACTGGGACCGACCCACGAGGAGGTCGTGACCGACCTTGCCCGGCGATTCCTTCAGAGCTACCGCGAGATGCCGCTCATGCTCTACCAGATCCAGACCAAGTTCCGCGACGAGCCTCGGCCTCGCGGCGGTCTTCTGCGCGTCCGCGAGTTCATCATGAAGGACCTGTACAGCTTCGATGCCGACGAGGCAGGACTTGACGCCACCTACCGGACCATGGCCGGCGCGTATGCGGCGGTCTACCGCCGGCTCGGCCTTCCAGCCGTGATGGTGGAAGCAGACAGCGGCGCCATCGGCGGCAAGGCCTCGCATGAGTTCATGGTCCTCACGGAGACAGGCGAAGACGTGGTGATCCACTGCAGAGCGTGCGGGTACGCCGCCAACGCTGAGAAGGCCACCGGCCGCAAGGACCTTGTCGGTCCCACCGGCGAAGCTCCTGAAGCCCCTCTGCCTCTGGAAGAGGTCGCGACCCCACACAGCACCACCATCGACCAGGTTGCCGACTTCCTTCATCTTCCCAGCTTCAAGACGCTGAAGGCCGTGTTCTACGTGGCTGACGGCCAGTTCGTGCTCGCGGTGATTCGCGGCGACCTGGAAGTCAACGAGGTCAAGCTGCAGAGGGTGCTGAAGTGCAATCTCCTGCGGCTGGCGGAAGGCGAGGAGGTCGAGGCCGCAGGCATCGTGGCAGGGTTCGCGTCTCCGATCGGCCTCGCCAATGTCATGGTCGTGGCCGACGACTCAGTGCCCGGCGCCATCAACCTCGTGGCCGGAGCCAACCGGCCCGGCTTCCACTATTTGAACTCGAACCACGGCAGAGACTACACGGCAAGGAAGGTCGCAGACATCGCGCTGGTGCAGAAGGGAGACAGGTGCCCCTCGTGCGGCGCCTTCCTCGACGCGGACCGCGGCATCGAAGTGGGCCACATATTCAAGCTCGGGACCTTCCTGAGCGAGAAGCTCTCGGCTCTCTTTCTGGACGAGAGCGGCCGGTCGAAGCCCGCGGTGATGGGCTGCTATGGCATCGGCGTCGGCCGCCTGCTCGCCGCCGTCGTCGAGCGCTGGCATGACGACAAGGGCATCCTCTGGCCGATGGCAATCGCCCCTTACCAGGTGCATCTGTGCACGCTGAATCCGGACAGGGAGGACGTGCTGGACGCGGGGGAACGGCTCTACGAGTCACTGCGCGCAGCCGGCGTCGAGGTGCTGTACGATGACCGCGCAACCTCCCCCGGGGTCAAGTTCAACGATGCCGACCTCATCGGCATACCCGTGAGATTGACGGTCAGCCCGCGCACACTCGGATCCGGTAGCGTCGAGATGAAGCGCAGAAACGAGAAGGAGTCGCACCTCGTGCCGCTCGAGCGAGTAGTGCGAGAAGTGTCCGAGACGGTGAGCCGGGAGCTAGCTGCGCAGGGTGGCGCCGAGGCCTGATGCCAGTCTCGACAGCAGCTTCTCCTGAACCTGATTGACCTCGACGTCGGTCAGCGTCCGGTCCGGAGCCTGGAAGACCAGGTGCATCGCAAACGACTTCTTGCCGCCGGGTATCTGCTCGCCCGCATAGACGTCGAACAGCGATACATCGGTCACCAGCGCGAATCCGCTCACGATGTCCTTCACGCTCTCGAACGTCACGCCCCGGTCCACGACGATGGCAAGGTCCCTCTCGGAGAACGGGAATCGGTAGAGAGCTTCGTATTCGGCCAGCGTCTTCGCCCGCGCCATGAGTCGCGCAACGTCAAGCTCGACCACAATCACGTCGGAATCGACCTCGCACGCCCGCGCAACCGCCGGATGAAGCTGGCCCACGACGCCAACTCTCTCGCCGTCGACGAGCACCTCGGCTTGCCGGCCCGGGAACAGTCCGGGGTCCAAGCCCGGCGCGAAGCGAGGCGCGATGCGACACTTGTCGCAGAGGTACTCAACGAGGCCCTTCGCATCATAGAAATCGAGTTGCCGTTCACCGTGATGCCACGAGAGCGGCTCGGCGCTGCCGCTCAGAAGCGCACACAAGGTCTCCCGTTCTTCGGGAAGGTCCCGACCGCGCGGGACGTAGACACGGCTCAACTCGAACATGCGCACCGCGGTCTGTCCGCGGCGGCGATTCCGGGCCAGGACATCGATCAGGCTGGCGCGCAGACTTGTCCGCAGACACTCCATGTCCCGCGACATCGGGTTCGCCACGCGTATCGGTTGTCCCAGACCGGCGACTCCCGGGTCGGCCTGCAGCAGGCGATCCCGGTTCACCAGAGAGTACGTCAGCACCTCCTGGTAGCCCGCGCCGGCCACAAGCCCCTTCAGCATCGCCTTGAACGGCCAGAGGTCGCCCGGAACGGAGACTGTCCCGCTCGTGAAGCGAGGGGCGCCTGCCGCAATCCGGTCGTACCCCATGATGCGGATGACGTCCTCCACCAAATCAGCCGGCCCGGTGGCATCTCCGCGCCAGTACGGAACTGCATATGTGACGCCTGTCGCATCGCTCCGCTTCCACTCGTAGCCGAGGAGCTCAAGCGTGGTTCTCGCCTGATTCTCGTCCACGTCCACGCCCGTAAGTCGCTTCATTTCGCCTGCCGGCAGCGATATCTCTCTCGCAGGAGCAACAGCCGGATAGGCGTCGTACACGCCCTTCATCGCCGTGCCGCCGCAGAGGGTAACCAGCATCTGGGCGGCGCGGCGAACCGCCACGGCCGCAAGGTCCGGATGCAGTATCTTGTCGAAGCGAAGAGAAGCCTCGGTCTTCAGTCCGAGGAATGCGCTGCCGTGACGAATCGCGGCGTGACTGAACGTAGCCGCCTCCACGAGGATGGTGGATGTCGTCTCCGAGACCTCGGTGTTGCTGCCGCCCATGATGCCGGCTATGCCGATTGCCCTCTCGCCATCTGCAATCATCAGGACATCGGGACTCAGCAATCGCTCCACGCCGTCCAGGGACTTGAAGACCTCGCCCGGCCGCGCACGGCGCACGATGATCTCGCGGTCCGCGATGGTGTCGTAGTCGAAGGCGTGGAGCGGCTGCCCAAGCTCGAGCATCACGTAGTTCGTGATGTCCACGAGGTTCGAGATCGGCCGCATGCCGCACGCCTTGAGACGCGCCTGCATCCACGATGGAGAGGGACCCAGCTTCACTCCACGCACTACCGTTGAACAATAGCGGCGGCAGTCGGACGGGTTTTCGATGGTAACCTTGATGAGTGACTCCACCGGAACGTCGGACGTCTCATAGGACACATCCGGCAGTCGAACCGGGACCCCTGCAAGAGCAGCAACCTCACGAGCCACTCCGACCACGGAAAGACAGTCAGGCCGGTTCGGCGTCAACTCGAGGTCGAGGACAACATCACCGAGGTAGTCCTTCAGCGGCACGCCGACGGGAGCGTCGGCCGGCAACTCCACCGTGCCGGTGTGGTCTTCAGACAGGCCAAGCTCCTTCTCGGAGCAGACCATCCCCGCCGATACGACACCCCGAATCTTCGCCGGCTTCAGCACCGCCATCTCGCCGGTGTGGCCGTCGATGAGCCGGGCGCCCACCCGCGCAAACGCGACCTTCTGGCCTGCCGCAACGTTCGGAGCGCCGCACACGACCGTCGCGCTCTCCCCACCGAGGTCCACAGTGACGAGCCTCAACCGGTCGGCGTTGGGGTGCGGTTGCACGGCGGTGACGAAGGCGACGCTGACGCTGTCCCACGATTCGCCGATGCGCTCCAGCGAACTCACCTCGACACCCGCCATGGTGAGCCGCTCCGCGATGCGCTCAGGCGTCCAATCGCAGCTTACGTACTCTGACAGCCACTTCAGTGGGACTTTCATGGTGGCTCGCTCCAGTCGCGCTAGAACTGACGCAGGAAACGGAAGTCGCCGGAGTAGAAGTGCCGGATGTCGTCGACGCCGTGGCGCAGGATGGTTATCCGTTCCACGCCCATGCCGAAGGCGAATCCTGAGTAGACGGTCGGGTCGATGCCGCAGCGCGACAGGACGTTGGGATGCACCATCCCGCAGCCGAGTATCTCCAGCCAGCCGCTGCCCTTGCAGAGCCGGCAGCCCGCTCCCTTGCACTGGAAGCACTCAATGGCGACCTCGCCGCCGGGCTCCACGAAGGGGAAGTAGTCACAGCGGAACCGCGCACCGGTATCGCGACCGAAGATGCCGCGACAGAACTCAAACAACGTCTCTTTCAAATCACGAAGCGTTATGTCCGTGTCGACCGCGAGCCCCTCTACCTGGTGGAACATCCAGTCGTGCGTGGCATCGGTGGCTTCGTAGCGGTAGGTGCGCCCCGGCACGATGAATCGCAACGGAGGCTTGTGCTTCTCCATGAGACGCACCTGCATCGGCGACGTGTGCGTTCTCAGCAGCCTTGCGTCCCGATCCTGCTCCGTGTCGAGCCAGAGGGTGGCGAACATGTCGCGGGCGGGATGGTCCTGAGGTATGTTCAGAGCCTCGAAGTTGTAGTAATCGCGCTCCACCTCGGGTCCTTCGATGACCTGGAACCCCATCCGCGCGAAGACCGCGCAGATCTCTTGGAAAACCTGCGTGATGGGATGAAGTCGTCCGCACGGCGTGGGCCGCCCCGGCAAGGTAACATCCACCGAAGCCGAAAGGAGCGATTTGTCGATGCTGCTGAGAGAAAGGGTCTCCTGCTTCTCCGCATACGAGGACTGCAGCGCGTCCTTCAGGGCGTTGGCGCGGGCGCCGACCGTCCTGCGCTCTTCAGGGGAGAGAGAAGCGAGGCTCCGCAGAGCCCCGGTCAGAGTGCTCTTCTTCCCGAGGTATTTGACCCGCCACGCCTCAAGTTCGGCAGTGGAACCGGCGCGCGCAAGCTCGTCGCGTGCCCCCGCCTCCAGCCGCTCAAGCTCCTCCAGCATCAGCGTCTGCCCTTGGACCGCTACGCATCGGCTGCGCTGCGGACTGACTTCACAAGCCTGGCAAACGCTTCCGGGTCACGCACGGCCGTCTCTGCGAGCATCTTCCGGTTGAGCGAGATGCCGGCAGTCTTCAGCCCGTTCATGAGTCGGCTGTAGGACACGCCATTCGCACGCGCTGCGGCGTTGATTCGCGCAATCCACAGCTTGCGGAAGTCGGCCTTCCGCTCGCGGCGGTGCTCGTAAGCGTAGTCGAGCGCATGCAGCATTGCCTCATGGGCCGGCGCGAACAGCCGGCTGTGAGACGCTACGTGTCCCTTCGTATAGGATAGGACTTTCTTATGACGGATATGTGTCGTCCGTCCACCTGCTGATCGAGGCAACGTGACCTCCCTGCGATTCTACATCCTGAACTTCGACGCGCCGTGTCGCCACTCACGCGTAGGGCATGAGCTTGCGAAGACGGGGCGCATCGGCATGCGAGACGGGCATCATCGCATCGTACATCCTCTTGGTGCGAGGAGCCTTGCGGCGACGAAAATGGCTCTTGCCGCACTTGGCGCGCATGAGCTTACCCGTTCCTGTCGCCTGGAACCGGCTCTTTGCTCCCTTGTGTGTCTTCAGCTTTGGCATCCTGCTTGGCCTCCTGGGACTTCTTGACGGTGGTCGGAGCCAGCGTCAAAGCGATATTCCTCGCATCCTTCGATGGTTGACTGCTCGCAACAGCTTCATTCTTCAGTGCCTCAGCCACACGCTTCAGCACCTGCCATCCAAGCTCCGGATAGACGATCTCGCGTCCCCGGAACCTGACGGTGATCTTTACCTTGTTGCCCTCAGCCAGCAACTCTCGAGTCTTTCGTATCTTGTCCTGAAGATCGTGCTCCTCGATCTTGGGGCGCAGCCTCACCTCGCGAAGGAGACCCTTCTGCCCCTTGTTGACGCGCTTGTCCTTCTTGATCTGCTCGTACTTGTACTTGCCGTAGTCCAGTAGACGGCAAACGGGCGGCACCACATTGGGCGCCACCATCACGAGGTCCAGTTCGCGTTCTTGCGCCATCTGCAGGGCCTTGGGGACGGGCATCGTCCCGAGTTGTTCGCCGTCCTCACCGATGACGCGTACTTCTCTGGCCCTGATTTGCCGATTGACAGGAAGGAACCTCTCTGGGTGCGCGTTACCGCGCGGATTCGGTTTCAACATAGGCTAGACCCTGCTGTCCGTGGCAGACCGTATCTGACGCTCAATCTCCGCAATGCTCTGCAGCCCAAGGTCTTCGCCGCTGCGCAATCGTACAGATGCTCCTTCAGAAGCGACCTCCTTGTCTCCAACGACCAACATGAAAGGTATCTTCGCCAACTGGGCATCCCGTATCTTGGACCCCACGCGCTCGGAACGAGCGTCGATGTCGACCCGCATGTCGGACCGTCTCAGTGCTTCCTCCACCCTGGTGGCATAGTCAATATGACGGTCCGCTATGGGAATCACTCTGGCCTGTACGGGACTCAACCAGACGGGAAACGCTCCGCCGCAGTTCTCAACCAGACACGCAAAAAACCGTTCCATGCTTCCCAGCACGGTCCGGTGAATCATGGTAACGAGATGCTCGCTACCATCCTCACCAATGTAGCACACATTGAATCTCTGCGGCAACTGAAAGTCCACCTGGATGGTCGGCCCCTGCCAGTCACGGCCCAGGGCGTCGGCCAGCTTGACATCGATCTTCGGGCCGTAGAAGGCGCCGCCACCAGGGTCTTCCTCATACGCCAGACCGGTGACATCCAGCGCCGCCATCAGGGCCTTCGTGGCCTGCTCCCACACTTCGGGCGTGCCGGCGTAGTGGTCCGGCCGAGTCGCCAGCACCATCTTGTACCTGGCGAAGCCGAACGTGCGCATCATGAACTGAGCCAACTCTATGACACCGACCACTTCGCTCTGTATCTGGTCCGGCCGGCAGAAGATGTGAGCATCGTCCTGAGTGAAGCCGCGGACGCGGGTGAGGCCGTACAGGACGCCGCCACGCTCGTAGCGGTACACCGTCCCCAGTTCCGCCATGCGAACAGGCAACTCACGATAGCTGCGCAACCGGTTCTTGAAGATGAGGATGTGGCCGAGGCAATTCATCGGCTTCAGCAGGTACTGCTGGCCGTCGATCTCCATCGGGGAGTAGAGATTCTCGCGGTAGAATTCCCAGTGTCCGCTCTGCTTCCACTGCTCCAGCCTGCCGATGTGAGGCGTATAGACGATGCCATAACCGCGTCGCCGGTGCTCGGCCTTCCAGAAGTCCTCTATCAACTGCCGCACAAGACCGCCGTTCGCATGCCAGCACACGAGGCCGGGGCCGATCTCGTCATGGATGCTGAAGAGGTCGAGCTCCTTGCCCAGCTTCCGGTGATCCCTCCGCGCCGCTTCCTCGACCTTCGCCAGGTAGTCGTTCAACTCTGCCTCGGTTGAGAAAGCCACTCCGTAGACGCGCTGCAGCATCGGCCGCGACTCATCGCCGCGCCAGTACGCGCCCGCGATGCGGGTCAGTTTGAAGGCACGTATCTCGCCGGTGGAGGCAACGTGGGGGCCGCGACACAGGTCGGTGAAGCCACCCTGCGTGTACACCGACACAACGCTATCCTGCAGGTCGTCGATGAGCTCCAGCTTGTACGGTTGCCCCGCGAACAGGTCGCGGGCCTCGTCGCGTGTTACTTCCCTGCGCACAAAGCCGGTGTTCGCCGCGACGATGCGCCGCATGATGGCTTCGATGGCCGGAAGGTCTTCGGGCGTGAGCGTCCTCGGGAGGTCGAAGTCGTAGTAGAACCCATCTTCGATGGCGGGCCCGATACCGAACCTGGCGTCAGGGAACAGCTCTCGCACCGCCTCCGCCAGCACGTGGGAGGCTGAGTGCCTCATCACTTCCGCGTTACTATCCACACTCGTCACAATCACCCCCTGCGCCGGCCCCTCCGGCCCAAAGCGAAACACGGCTCCTCGCCTCGCAGACGGGAACAACTCACTGCGGGGGGAGCCGGAAGGGGACGCCTGCAGGATTCACCACAGTACGGAAACATGGGCAGTACTGGACTTGAACCAGTGACCTCTGCGATGTCAACGCAGCGCTCTAACCACTGAGCTAACCGCCCTCGAAGCCGGATTCTAGCAGAAGCCCGCAGCTACCGTCAATCGTTGTACGAGCCCTGCGTCGCCACCTCCCCGTTCGCATGCTATCATAGCAGCAGTCGTCCGGCCGGTGCTGCATGGGGACGAAGCAGTTCGAAGTCATCGCTCACACGGCCGACATCGCGGTCGAGGTGTGCGGGCGAGACCTGGCCGACCTTCTCGTCAACGCCGCGCATGCCCTCTACTCGGTCGTGCTCTCGGACCCACCACCATCCGGCGAGACTGAGCGCATCGTGACAATCGACGCCCTGGACGACGACGCGCTCGTCGTCGACTGGCTCAACGAGCTCATATACCTGCTCGATGCCGAGCACCTGGCGTTCGCGGACTTCGACGTGCGGAGGGCAGCAGACGGCCAAGCCGTCATTCGTTGCCGGGCGCATCGGCTGGGCGGCACGGGAACCCACCGCCTGCGCGAGGTGAAGGCCGCCACCTACCACATGGCGCGGTTGCGCCGAACCCCCTCAGGGTACACGTACCGCATGGTATTCGACGTATAGGAGTTGTACCGTGGCCGGACTCCGGAAGCTGGATGACTACCGCTGGGAGATCCCTGTCGACTACAAGCCCGGGATGCGCGTTCCGGGACTCGTCTATCTGAGCGAAGAGATGCTTGAGGCTGCGAGGCAGGACGAAGCCCTGGAGCAGGTGGCCAACGTCGCCTTCCTGCCGGGGATCGTAGGACGCTCACTCGCCATGCCGGACATCCACTGGGGTTACGGCTTCCCCATCGGCGGGGTCGCTGCCACGCGCGTGTCCGACGGCGTCATCTCTCCGGGCGGCGTCGGCTATGACATCAACTGCGGCGTACGACTGCTGCGAAGCGACCTGCTCGAGTCCGAGGTAGCGCCGCGGATGGTTGCCATCATCGACCGGCTGTTCCGCAACGTTCCCTCCGGCGTCGGCTCGGAAGGCCGCCTGCGGCCGCCGAAGGGAGAGATACCGCGCCTGCTGGTCGAAGGGGCCAGGTGGGCCGTTCGGCGCGGCTTCGGAACGGCGGAGGACCTCGAGGCCACAGAGGATGGAGGGTGCGTTCAGGGCGCGGACCCCTCAGCCGTCAGCGAACGGGCGCTGACGCGCGGTCTGCCTCAGGCCGGCA
Source organism: uncultured Dehalococcoidales bacterium (assembly GCA_964561465.1). Taxonomy (GTDB): domain Bacteria; phylum Chloroflexota; class Dehalococcoidia; order GIF9; family AB-539-J10; genus SKVJ01. The sequence goes on along the minus strand of CAZLPP010000001.1, from coordinate 14,420 downwards.
GTCTCGGCTCCGGGAATCACTTCATAGAGATTCAGGCGGTCAGGGAGATCTACGATGAGGATGCCGCCGCCGTCATGGGCATCGACAGCATCGGTCAGGTGCTGGTCCTCATCCACACCGGCTCTCGAGGTCTCGGCCACCAGGTGTGCACGGACCACCTGAAGGCGATGGAGCGTGCCGTCATCAAGTACGGCATCACGCTTCCCGACCGCCAGCTCGCCTGCGCTCCCATCGAATCGCCCGAAGGCAGGCAGTACCTGGCCGCGATGCGCTGCGCCGCCAACTACGCCTGGTGCAACCGGCAGCACATCGCCCACTGGGTCAGAGAGTCCTTCATGGAGGTGTTCGGCCTGCCGCCGGACCGTCTGGGGCTGCGCCAGGTATACGACGTGGCCCACAACATCGCCAAGGTAGAGACCCACAAGGTGGACGGGAGAGACATTCAGGTCTGCGTGCACCGGAAGGGGGCCACCCGAGCCTTCCCGCCGGGTCACCCCGCGCTGGCCGAGCGCTTCAGACCTATCGGTCAGCCGGTGCTCATCCCGGGCGACATGGGGAGGTACTCATACATCGCCGTCGGCACGGAACTCGCCATGAAGGATACCTTCGGTTCCACCTGTCACGGGGCCGGGCGCCTTCTCAGCAGAGCGGCCGCGCGCAAGGCAGCCCGGGGCGCTGACGTCGCCGAGTCCCTCCGAAGCCGGTCCATCACAGTGCGAACCGATGACGTGCCCGCTCTCGCTGAAGAGGCCCCCGGGGCGTACAAGGACGTAGCCAGCGTTGTCGACGTAGTGGTCGGCGCTGGCATCTGCCGCAAAGTGGCCAGAGCAGAGCCGCTGGGCGTCATCAAGGGCTAGGCAGCCCGGTCGCCCGCACCGCAACAGAAGGGTCCCGGCGCCTGCGCGCCGGGACCCATTTCCGAACACAATCACCGAGGAGGCGAATGGCTACCCGACTATCGCACGCACGGACACGTGCTCTTTCACCATCTGCGTCAGGACATCCATCTTCTTCGTGTCGTCCTTCGTCAGCAGCGGATCGATGCTCTCTATCTGCGAGGCAGTCTGGTAGGTGTCGAACGGGACGAGCAGCAGCGGGATGCCGCGCTCGGAAGCCTTCGACGTGATGTTGGAGGGCGGGAGCACATTGTTCGTCAGGATGATGCCGGACGTGTTGCTCTCGATCGCCGCGAGGACCAGGTCACTCCTGTCGCCGCCCGTGATGACAAGCTTGCCTTCCTTCTTGAAGAGCGGGTTCTGCAGAGCGGCATTGGTCGACATGGCGCCGACCATGATGGAGTTGACTCTGTGACTCAGGCCTTCCTCGCCGGCAACCACCTTGGCCAGAAGCCGCTCGGCAAGATGGCCGACGGAGAGCCTGGTCAACTCCGCTTCGTAGGGCAGGATGCCGAGGACGTTGATGCCCAGCGCGGTCACGTCAGCGAGATGCGTGCTCTTGTAGTCGTCGAGGTTGCGCAGCTTATTGATGATGACGCCGGCGAAGTCGATGCCCTTGAGATCCACGTACCGCTTCACGAAGGCCAGATCGTCGATGATGGTGCTCTCGCTGCCGCCGGCAACGAGCACGAGCTTCCCTCCGAGCTGTGCCGCGAGCGCCATCGCGTCAAGGTGGATGGACGCGCCGTACGCCAGGGATTCGCCGGCCTCAACGAACACGAGCTCCTTGCCCCCGCTGGCCGCGGTAACCATGTCCGCCAGCTTGGCCTTCGTCCCGTCAGCATCGTACATGTACTTCAGTTTCGAGTGCTCAAACCCGATGGTCATGTCCTCGGGACTCTCCTCGAGACCGAACACGTTGGTCACGAGCGCCGCATCGTAGTCCCAGAGTCTCTTCTTGCGGTAGAGGAGTCGATCGCCGAGCGGCTTCATGTATCCAGCAGGCTTGCCGGCGGCCTTGGCGAGACCGACGATCAGGCTGGTCTTGCCGGCGCTCCTGTGCGTGGAGCCTACAACTATGGTCTTCATGTGCTACGCCTCCTCAGTCTCTCGCAGTAGGATTCTCACATCGACCGCCTTCACGCCCTCGCCATGGTCGTATACCACAAGAGGATTCACCTCGATATCCGAGATGGCGGCACAGTTGCGGAGAATCCAGCCAACCTTGATGATGGTGTTGGCTACCTGGTCGATGTCCTTGCGCGCCTCTCCTCTGACACCGAGCAGCAGAGGATATGAGTTGATCTGCCCGATCATGTTGAGCGTCTCCTCACGGCTGAGCGGAAACGCCCGGAAGGCAATGTCCTTCAAAACCTCCACATACACGCCGCCAAGGCCGAACATGACGGTCGGTCCGAACGAGTTGTCCCGGCGAGCTCCGACGATGGTCTCGACTCCGGGTTGAATCATCTCGTCGACCTGAATGCCCTCGATGACTGCATCCTGCTTGTACGCCCTGCAGTTGCGCAGAATCGCCTCGTACGCATCGAGGAGTTCCTTCTCATTGAGGAGGTCCAGAGCCACGCCGCCGGCGTCGCTCTTGTGGATGATGTCCTTCGACACTACCTTCATCACGACGGGATAGCCGATCTCCGTCGCACATTTCACGGCCTCCTGAGGGCTGTGCGCGATGCGGCTCTGCGGAATCATGATGCCAGCCGCCCGCATGACTTCCTGGGCTTCGTGCGCCAGGAGGAAGTGCCGTCCGTCGGCGCGCGCCGACTTGATCATCCTGTCGATGAGCGCCACATCCATATCGGCGGTGGCCGCCTCCGGCATCGCACTCGACTTGTTGCGGAAATCGGCGTAGAGCGCACCCAGGAAAGAGGTCATCTCGTAGACATCGGGAAACACCGGAATGCCCTGCGCCTTCAGCACACCGATACTGCGTTCCACTTCTTCTCCGCCGAACAGGGAAAACACGATGGGCTTCACCGGCCGGTATTGCGCGAACCGCTTCTCGGCTATCTCCGCGAACTTGCCCGCGTCGAACGTGGCCGTCTGACAACCGAGACAGGCGACAGCGTCGATGTTGTCATTTAGCAGCGCGGCTCCGAGCGCCTTGTCGTAGTCGTCCGAGCTGGCGCCGCCCGTGATGTCGACCGGGTTCTTCGCCGAGCCAAAGGAGGGCATCACGCTCTCGAACGTCTTCTTCAGGTCGGCCACCTCGTCGGAGAGGTTCACCCCGTACTTCTCGCACGCATCAGCAGTGAGGACTCCTATGCCGCCGCCGTTGGTGATGATGACGCAGTCCTCACCCTTCGGCTGAGGAACCTCGCACAGGAACTTGCACCAGTTCAGCGCTTCCTCGATGCTCTCGGCCCGAATCACGCCGCACTGCTTGGCAACATCGTCGAACACCTTGTCCTCACCCGCCAGAGAGCCGGTATGTGACGCGGCTGCCTGGGCGCCGCGCCGGGAACGCCCCGACTTGATGACCACTACCGGCTTCTTCCGCGTCGCCTTCTTCAGGACTTCCACGAGCCTCTCGCCGGACTTCACACCCTCGAGGTACATGAGGACAACCTTGGCGTCGTCCTGGAACGTCAGATACTCGAGGAGGTCGGTCTCGTCGACATCCGACTTGTTGCCGACCGATATCATCGCGGAAAGCCCGATTCCTTCAACCTTGGTCTTGCCGATCATGGCAATACCGATGGCGCCGCTCTGAGTGATGATGGCAACGTTGCCGCGCTTCACATCCGCCGGGCCGAACGTCGCATTGAGTGAGGAAGCGGCGGAGTATATGCCGAAGACGTTCGGGCCGACGATCCGCACGCCATGCTGCCGGGCAAACTGCGCGATTCTGCGCTCCTCGGCGACGTTGCCGACCTCCGAGAAGCCCGAACTGATGATGACAACGAACTTGACGCCCTTGGCGGCGCACTGCTCGACAGCTTCATAGGCGAAGTTCGCCGGTACCACAACCAGGGCGACATCCACCGGCCCCGGTACGTCAGCCAGGCGTGAGTACACCGTGTGCCCGAGGAGCTCGCCGCCCCGTGGATTGATCGGATAGACCTTGCCGCTGTATCCGGCGGAGACGATGTTCTTCATCACCGTGTAGCCGATCTTCCCCGGGGTCTGGGACGCGCCGATGACTGCCACGCCCCTCGGCTCGAAGAGATACTGCATGCTGGATTCGTTACCTTTCACCTTGTGGCACCTCTTTGAACAGCATCTTGAGTTCGTACACGTCCTCCGCAATGCGCTTCTCGAGGTCGAACCCCATCTTCTCGAACAGATGCAGCATGGGCTTGTTCTCTACCAGCACCTCGGCAGTGAAGCCCAGCAACCCGTGTCGCTTGGCAAGCAACGTGAGATAGGATAGGAGTTCAGTCCCGATACCCTGATTATGATACGCGTCATCCACTGCTATTGCAACCTCTGCCGTATGCGTCCCCTCGTCGATGCCGTACTGCCCCACTCCGACGATCCTCTCGGTGTCCCCGGTCTGGACCGATGCAAGGATGACCGTCTCCCGGGTGTAGTCGATAATGACGAACTCCTGCAGCCGCTCGTGAGGCATGTCCTTGCGGACTGACATGAACCGCCGGTACATGCTCTGATCCGAGAGTGAGTAGAAGAAGTCCTTCAACAGCGGCTCATCCGAGATCTTCACCGGCCTGAGCACAACCTCCAGCCCGCCGCGGGTCGTGCGATGGGTCTCCAGCTCTTCGGGATACTCACCACGCCGCCCCGCGATGAACGCCTGGTCCCTGTAGATGAGGTTCCGCTTCTTCGCCTCCTGAATGAGCCACGGCCGGAACTTCGGATGGGCTACGGCGATGAGCTCCATCGCGCGCTCGCGGATGTTCTTGCCGTGAAGGTAGGCGATGCCGTACTCCGTCACTACGTAATACGTGTCTCCGCGGTTGAGCGTGACGCCCGCTCCTTCAGAGATCGCAGGCACGATTCGCGACACCTCCCCGCCGGAGGCCGTGGACTGCATCGCAAGGATGGTCTTTCCGTTCCTTCCCAGCAGAGCGCCACGCATGAAGTCGTAGTGGCCGCCGATGCCGCTGTAGAACACGCCTCCGATTGACTCGGCGGTGGCCTGCCCGGTCAGGTCTATCTCGAGCGCGCTGTTGATGGCAACCATGTCCTCGATCTGGGCAATGACCAGCGGGTTGTTCGTATAGTCCACCGGCCGGAACTCAACCGACGGGTTGTCATCGAGGTACTCATACGTCTCGCGCCTGCCCATGCAGAACGTCGCAACCGTCTTTCCCCGGTCGATGCTCTTCTTCGAGTTGTCGATAACACCCGACTTCATGAGCTCGACAATGCCATCCGAAACGAGCTCCGTATGCACGCCCAGGTGCCGCTTGCCACTGAGTCTGGCCAGTATCGCGTTCGGCACATTCCCATATCCGACCTGGATCGTATCGCCGTCCTGCACCAGTCTGGCAACGTACTTGCCGATGGAGTCCACCACCTCGCTGTCTTCCTCCCCCACTCCCCGGCGATACTCAAGCAGCGGCTCGTCATGAGGTATTATGTAATCTACGTCGCTGATGTGGATGAAGCCGTCGCCATGCACGCGGGGCATGTGCCGGTTCGCCTGAGCCACGACTATCGCCGCACTCTCGGTTGCCGCCTTCACGATGTCCAGGCTCACGCCGAGGCTCATGTATCCATGCCGGTCCGGCATCGACACCTGGATGAGCGCCACGTCCACCGGGATCACGCCCCGCCGGAACAGCCTTGGAATCTGCGACAGCGAGATGGGAGTGTAGTCAGCCGCTCCCCGGTTGACGGCATCCCTGGTGCTCTGCCCGAGGAAGAACGAGTCGTGCCGGAAGTTGCGCTTGAACTTGTCGTCTGCGTATGGCGCAAGGCCCAGCGTCCAGAGGTGGATTACCTCCGTGTCGAAGAACCCCTTGGGGTGAGAGGAGACGTAGTCCGTCAGCGCTTTGACCAGATACTGCGGCTCACCGCAGCCGGACGCGATGAAGATGACGTCGCCACGGTGGATATGCCCGAACACGCGGTTCTCGGACGTGAACTTGTCCGGATAGGCCGCCTGCAACTCTTCCAGTACGGTGTCAGTGTCCTGCTCCATCGGATAACCTCAGTCACGCATTTCAGACGGACTATACCATGTGTCGCCGCGTTTCAGTCCCGTACCTTGGGCAGTTCGAGCACCAGAACGGAGACTGCGCTGAGTGCGAGCGCCAGCAGGTAGAGGCCACAGGCGGCGCACATGCCGACGCCGGCAGTCACCCAGATGGACGCGGCGGTGGTCAGACCTGCGACGCCCTCACCATGGCCGCCGCGAAAGATGACTCCGGCGCCGATGAAGCCGACCCCGGCCACCACGCCGGACGCAACTCGAGAGACATCCGCCCCACCGAATCCGTACAGAGAGGCCAGCGTGAACCCGGCGGCGCCAAGCGCAATCAGTATGTGAGTGCGCACGCCGGCAGCCTTGCCGCGCGCCTCGCGCTCGTAGCCGACCGCGGCCGCCAGGGCCACCGCCACCAGGAGTCGGACCAACGTCTCACGCCAGTCGCCATTCATCTGCCAGTCCTCCCGGTCGCGCCCGCGCGCAGGTAGACCCACCTACTCGACTAGTCCGAGAACACCGCGCCCGAGCTCGCGGACGTGACCTTCTCAGCGTATCGCTTCAGGTATCCGCCCGTCACACGCGGGACAAAGGGGGGCACAGCCCGGAGGCGCTGCTCCATCTCCTGCTCGCTCAAGGCAGCGCTGAGCTTACGCCCGGGAATATCAATCGTGATGACGTCGCCGTCACGCAGCGCGGCGATTGGTCCTCCCGCCGCAGCCTCAGGAGAGACGTGACACATCGACGCACCTCTGCTGGCTCCGGAGAAGCGCCCATCCGTTATCAGCGCAACCGACTTGTCAAGGCCGAGTCCCGCAAGCAGCGAGGTCGGGGTGAGCATCTCGCGCATCCCTGGTCCGCCCTTCGGTCCCTCGTACCTGATGACAACGACATCGCCGGGCTTGATGCTGCGCGCCATGATTGCCTTCGTCGCCGCCTCCTCCGAGTCAAACACGCGAGCCGGTCCCTGGTGAGCCATCATCTCAGGCGCGACGGCTCCCGCCTTGACGACAGCCCCTTCCGGAGCGATGTTCCCGAACAGAATGGCCAGTCCGCCCGTTGCGGAGTAAGGCTCGGTTCGGCTTCGGATCACGTCCCGATTCTTGACCGGGAAATGAGGCACGAGCTCACCGATGGTCTTGCCGCTCACCGTCATCGAGCTCTTGTGCAGCAGGTCCGACACCTCGTGCATGACCGCATGGATGCCGCCGGCCGCATCGAGATCCTCCAGGTGATGATGCCCGGCGGGAGCCATCTTGCACAGGTGCGGCGTCGCCTGACTGATCTCGTTCAGCCACGACAGCGGGTACTCCACGCCGGCTTCGTGAGCGATGGCCGCGAGATGCAGCACGGAGTTGGTGCTGCCCCCGAGCGCCATGTCGACCGTGAAGGCGTTGAAGATAGCATCCCGCGTCAGGATATCGCGCGGCTTGATGTCCCGGCGCAGAAGCTCAAGCACCTGTTCCCCTGCGCGGAACGCGAGGTCCAGCCGCTGTCCTGCCACGCCCGGAATCGTGCCGTTGCCCGGCAGCGCCATGCCGAGCGCTTCGGTCATGCAGTCCATCGTGTTCGCGGTGTACATCCCCGAGCAACTGCCGCAGCCCGGACACGCATTGCGCGTCCACTCCTCGAGGACTTCCTCCGACATGTCTCCCTTCAGCGTCCTGCCGACGGCCTCGAACAGGCTGCTGAGGTCGATGGTCTGCACGCCCTCACTCGTGGCCACGTGACCGGCCAGCATCGGCCCACCTGCCACCATGATGGCCGGCACGTTCACTCGGGCCGCCGCCATCAGCATACCCGGGACGATCTTGTCGCAACTGCACACGAAGACGAGCGCATCGAACTGGTGGGCCTGCGCCACAATCTCCGCGGAGTCGGCGATGAGCTCCCGGCTCGGCAGACTGTACTTCATACCCGGGTGGTTCATGGCGATGCCGTCGCACACGCCTATGGTGTTGATCTCGAAGGGAACACCGCCTCCGCTCCGGACGCCCTTCTGGACGGCCTGCGAAACGGCGTTCAGGTGCATGTGGCCCGGGATGATGTGGTTGTAGCTGTTGATGACGCCGATGAACGGCTTCGAGAAGTCATCCCGCGTGCATCCAAGGGCGTAGAACAACGACCTGTGCGGAGCTCTCTCCACACCCTGCTTCACCGCATCGCTTCTCATGTCAGGCTTCCCTCCTTCACAAGGCGGTCTGTGACCGCGGCCATTGTACCCCAGGACGTAGCGACCGGCAACGACCGCTCGTGCCGCGGTTGACCGGTGATTCGCCGCGGCCTAAGATGTGCTCGCGGCATGGCTTCGGGCATGCGCCCGTGAGAGCAGCGAGGCCGATTCCCGAGGTCTCGTTTCCGTGTCGGAGCATCCGCAGGCAGAGGACACTCAGTCAACGGAAGGAGGCAGCACACGATGAAGAGTATCGGTTTCATTGGCGTCGGCAAGGTGGGAACCGCCTTCGGAGTCCGCCTCGCGGAGGGAGGCTTCCCGGTGCGCGGCGCGATGGACATACTGCCGGAGGAGTCGCAGCGTTTCGCCGCGTCGGTCGCCGGCTGCAAGGTGTATCCGACCGCGCAGAGCCTGGCGGATGAGATGGACTTCGTGTTCATCACGACGCCGGATGACATCATCGGTCAGGTCGCCACCCAGGTGCACTGGCGGCGCGGCCAGGCCGTCATTCACTGCAGCGGCGCCAACTCGACTGCGGTGCTCGAGCCGGCGCACAAGGCAGGGTGCAACGTGGGGTGTATGCACCCCTGCAACACATTCGCGAGCATTCAGCAGTCGCTTGAGAACCTGATGGGTTCGACATTCACCCTCGAGGCAGAAGAACCCGTCCTGAGCGATCTCAAGCAGTTTGTCGCCGCACTCAAGGGACGCTGGATGACGCTTCACGCGGAGGACAAGGCGCTGTACCATGCCTCCATCTGCATCGCCTGCAACTACCTGTACACGCTTGTGGGCATCGCCACCGACCTGTGGAAGAACTTCGGCATCGCACAGAGCGATGCCGTTGCGGCGTGCATGCCGATTCTCACCGGCACAATGAACAACATCGAGAAGGTGGGATTCCCCGGCTGCCTCACCGGCCCTATCGCCCGGGGAGACGTCGGAACGATACGCAAGCACATCGCAGCACTACAGCAGGCTGATGCTGCTCTCGTGCCGCTGTACAAGTCCCTCGGGCTTGCGACCATCCCGATGGGCATCGCCAAGGGGACGCTGTCCAACGAGAAGGCTGACGAACTGCGCGCGCTGCTCTCAGCCTAGCATTCGAACGTCGCGAGGCTGCGCCGCACGGAGCGCGCAGCATCTCGCCGAAGGAGGTTTGCATGGCGAAGAAGAAGACGGTACTCGACTTCATCCGCATCAAGGAGAACGGCGAGAGGTTCGCCGAGATCGTGCTCTACGACTTCACCTTTGCGATGCTGGCCGAGCAGGCCGGCATAGACATGATTCTCATCGGTGACTCGATGGGAAACGTCATCTACGGCTACGATGGAACCGTGCCGGTGACACTGGAACAGATCATCGTGCACTCCGGCGCCGTGCGCCGCGGAGCTCCCAACACCTTCATCGTGGGCGACATGCCATTCCTCTCGTACTCGGTGTCCACCAGAGAAACGGTTGCGAATGCCGGCCGCCTGTACAAGGAGGCGTACGTCGACGCCGTCAAGATGGAAGGCGGCAGGAGAATCGTGCCTCACGTGAAGGCCACGGTTGATGCCGGCATGGTGGTACAGGGGCATATCGGCATCACTCCGCAGAGCGTTGCCGCCCAGGGGGGATTCGGCGCCCAGGGAAGGACCCTCGAGGGCACGCTGGCCCTGCTCGAGGACGCACTCGCTCTTCAGGACGCCGGGGTTGCGTCGCTCGTGCTCGAAGGCCTGCCCGCGGAGTCGGCCAGGCTGATCACGGAGCGACTCAGAATACCGACCATCAGCACCGGAGCCGGCCCCTCCTGTACGGCGCAGTCGCTGAACTTCATGGACGTGCTCGGCATCTACCAGATGTTCACACCGAAGTTCGTGAAGAAGTACGCCGCGCTTGGCGATCAGATCAAGTCGGCCATAGGTACGTATGCAGCGGAGATACGAGACGGTTCCTATCCCGCGCCCGAGCACTGCTATTCCCTGCGCGAGGGAGAGAGCCAGAAGCTCGAGGCATGGGTTGCCGCGCACCCGGTCGACCGGCGGGCATGAACCGCGCCCCGCAGGTCACGCGATAGCTGGTCCGTCTATCAGCACAAACGAAGGAGAAACTGGTGGCAAAGAAGAAGACCGTACTCGACTTCATGAAGATGAAGGCAGCGGGAGAGAGGTTCTCCAAGCTGGCCATCTACGACTACACCTCGGCCTTGCTGGCCGAGCAGGCCGGACTCGAGATGATTCTGGTCGGCGACTCCATGGGCAACGTGGTCTACGGCTACGACGGCACTGTGCCGGTGACGATGGACCAGATGATCTACCATGCCCAGGCCGTGCGCCGGGGCGCACCCAACACGTTCATCGTGGGCGACCTTCCGTTTCTCTCCTATCAGACGTCCGTCGAGGATGCCGTCCGCAATGCCGGGCGCTTCTACAAGGAAGCGGGCATGGACGCCGTCAAGCTGGAGGGAGGCCGCCAGATGGCCCCCCAGATTCGCGCCATTGCCGAGGCCGGCATGCTCGTCATGGCCCACATCGGTCTGACACCGCAGAGCTCAGCCCAGCTCGGTGGATTCCGGGTGCAGGGGAACACCGCCGAAGCAGCCTTGCGGGTGCTGAGTGACGCTCAAGCTCTCGAGGAGGCCGGCGCGTTCATGGTCCTGCTTGAAGGGGTACCGGCGGAGACAGGCAAGCTCGTCACCGAGAAGCTGAGAGTCCCCACGATAAGCGTCGGCGCCGGCCCCTACTGCGATGGCCACGCCGTGCTCCTGAGCGACCTTGTCGGCATGTACCCCGTTTTCACGCCGAAGTTCGTCAAGCGATACGCCGCCGTGGGCGAGCAGATAACGAAGGCGGTCGCTGACTTCGTGGCGGACATCAAGTCAGGCGCGTATCCGGCGCCCGAGCACTGCTACAAGATGAAGGAGGGGGAAGCCGCACGCCTCGAAGGGATGCTCGAGCCGAACAAGTAACACTGCCGCCTCGAACCTCCGCGACACGCGCAACAGAGGAAGGGGCTCGCCTTCACCGGGCGAGCCCCTTCTTTGTCTCCCAGGAGGAGAGATCCTCGCTGCTACAGCATCTTGCCGGGCAGCCAGAGGATGATCTGCGGGAACGCAATGCACAGCGCCAGTGCGCCGACTATGATGAAGACGTAGGGCACCATGCCTTTGATGATCTGGGAGGTCGTCAGGTTGAGTTTGGGGTCCGCCGCGCCCTTGATGTAGAACAGGGCGTAGGCGAACGGCGGAGTCATGAACGACATCTGCAGGTTGACGCAGACCATCATGGCCCACCACAGTGGATCGAAACCGAGCGCGTTGCCGATAGGCGTGATGATGGGCACCATGATGAAGATGATGCCGAGCCAGTCGATGAGGAAGCCAAGCAGGAAGCAGATGATCATGATGATCATAAACACGCCCCACCTGCCACCTGGCGCCCCCATCACGAACGCGGTCACGACCTCGTCGCAGTTCGCCCGCATGAACACGCCGACGAACGCAAAGGCCATGGCGCCGATTATGAGTACCATGGCGGACGTCCGCACCGTGTCCACCGATGTCTGCCTGAGAATGGGCCACGTCAGCCTCCGGTAGCCCAGGGCGAGGAGAGTGGCCGCCAGGGCGCCGACTCCCGCCGCCTCGGTAGGAGCCGCGATGCCGAAGAAGATGCTGCCGAGAACGGCCAGGATGAGGATAGTCGGCGGAAGCATCGACTTGACCAACTTGAATAGCTTCACCGACGCGGGCACGTTCCGTTCCGATGCCGGAACCGGCGGAGCCAGGTTCGGCTGAACCATGCAGCGAACCAGTATGTAGGTCATGTACATCGCCGACAGCAGGAAGCCCGGCATGAACGCACCGAAGAACAGCTTGCCGACGGACAGGTTCGCCATCGGTCCGTAGACGACGAGCATGACGCTCGGGGGGATGAGGATGCCAAGCGAACCCCCACCTGCAACACACCCTGCGGCCAGACTGCGGTCGTAGCCGCGATTGATCATGGCCGGCAGCGCGATGAGCGCCAGCATGGTCACCGACGCGCCGATGATGCCGACGCATGCCGCAACCACGGTCCCGATGAGGATCGTAGTGATTGCCAGTCCGCCTCTCAAACCGCCGAATGACAGGTACAGAGCTTCGTACATCCCATCGGCGACGCCCGAGTGCTCGAGCATGATACCCATGAAGATGAAGAGGGGAACGGCAAGGAGAACGTAGTTCTCGAGGCCGCTGTAGAAACGGCCGTAGTAGAGCTCAGCGGCAATCTTGGGTCCGAATAGGAGAACGCCGATGACGATGCCGACACCACCGATAGAGATGGCCAGGGGGTATCCAAGAAGGACGCCAACAAAGATGCCGCCCAACATCAGGACGGCAACCAGACCCGGATTGATGTCAATCATCGCTCTTGCTCCCTGCGGCCCTGCGGAAGTCCCGATACAGAGTCGCCAGTCCCTGAAGCAGGAAGAGCACCATGCCGACGAACACAATCGTGCGTATCGGCGCCATGGGCGGATACCAGTAGGTAATCATGGATCTCTCGTGGGTCTTCCAGGCGTGTACCATCCAGTTGAATCCGGAATAGGTCACGAACCCCACGGAGGGCAGGAAGAAGACGAACCAGAGGACGATGTCGACTATGGCCTTCATCCGGTCGGAGAAGCGACCGTAGAGCACATCCACGCGCACGTGCGCCTTGTGCAACAGCACATAGCCGAATCCAAGAACATACAGCGTCGTGCCCGCCCATGTCTGCAGAACCGGCAACTGGATGGTAGGGCGGTTGAGCACATACCGCATAAACACTTCGGCGCAGATGACGAGAATGAGGAACAGCACCACCCACTTCAGTTGCTGTCCCATCCACTCGTTCACCGCGTCTATGGTCTTCAGCACCTTTCTCATTGAGGTTCCTTCTCGAGGTCGCGCCATTCCACTGTCGACCAGGGGAAAGCACGCCGCGCACAGACTACGGACAGAGATTCCCGACAGTGCCGCGGGGCCGGCATCCCGGCTGGCCGGGACTGCGGCCGGCACCAGGCGGCCCAGCCACCCCTCCGAGCCAATCCGAAACCAGCCAAGAACATGACCTCTGGCCTCCCCGGACTAGCACCGTCCCCACCAGTGAGGTCGACCCAACACACATCCCGAGTCCCCTCCGGACCCGCGTCCGGAGGGGACTCGCATCAATCGAGCGGATCAGACTGTCGTCAGTCTAGTCGAGGCTCGTCATGACGGTGTAGGGGAATCCGTAGAGCTCTTGCCAGTTCTTCGCGAACGGCAGATAGGCATCCATGTAGTCCTTGAGCTCGGGGTACTTCGCGCACTGCTCCTTGTAGTACACCTTTGCCTTGGCCACGAACTCATCGTCGATGGACTTGGGCAGAGGCACGTTGATGTTGCCCGCCGCAGCCATCTTCACCAGGGCTTCAGCATTGCGGCTGTGCAGGATCTGGTTGTACTTGATGGCCTCGGCGCCCGCGCACTCAGCCACGACCGCCTGCAGATGGGCCGGAAGCTCATTGAACTTGTCCTTGTTCACCAGGAAGCCGTAGACCTCGGTCGGGGCACGGCTGGGCGACATGTAGTTGTACTTGGCCGCTTCCTGCAGACCCATGGAGTAGTTGAACGCGGGGCAGCTGCACTCAAATGCATCGATGACGCCGCGCTGCATGGACTCGAAGATCTCGCCCAAGGGCATGAAAACCGTGCCGACGCCCATGCTGGCGAGGATCGCGCCGCCGTCGCCGGAGGCACGCATCTTCAGACCTTTGAGGTCATTGGGGCCCTTCAGTTCCTTGTTGGTGCTGATCCAGATCTCGGGCAGGCCATGGAAGCCGCCACCCGGGATGTCGTAGATCTTCCAACCCTTCTGGGTGTACCACTTGTTCATGAGGTCCGAGCCGATCTGCTTCTTGAAGATCAGGTTCGGCAACGGGTCCATACCGGCTGGAAGCTGCGAGAACGCGGTCCCGAACCGAAGGTCGGCAGACATGTAGGAACCACCACCAGCGCAGAAGTCCAGCACGCCGGAGTTGATGTTCTTCCACTCTTCGGTGGCAGGACAGACCGCACCGGCGGGATTCGCCTTCATCACGAGCTGGCCATTGCTGGCCGCAAGGATGCTGGCGGAAATCCTCTCAAGACCCTCTGTCGGAGGGTTGCCCGCCGGGAGCGCGGACTGGCCAACCCAGTTGTAGACCTTGGCCGCCGGCTGGGTGGGGGTAGTGGGGGTCGTCG